>JADKKO010000003.1 GCA_016720465.1 Holophagaceae bacterium | reverse complement strand
ATCCGAAGAGGCTTCGATGACCAAACATGTTTATTCCTTTGGTGGTGACCGCAATGAAGGCAGTGCCTTGATGCGGAACCTGCTGGGCGGGAAGGGCTGCAACCTGGCGGAAATGGCGGGTCTCGGCATTCCGGTGCCGCCGGGCTTCACCATCACCACCGAAGTCTGCAGCCTTTATTACGCCGCAGGCCGGCAACTTCCAGACGAGGTCAAGCAAGAGGCGCTCGAAGCGCTCAAGTGGCTGGAGGGTGCGCGAGGGCTCACTTTCGGTGATGCGGACAAACCGCTTCTGCTCTCCGTCCGCAGCGGCGCCCGGGTCTCCATGCCCGGCATGATGGACACGGTCTTGAATCTCGGGCTGAACGACCAAACGGTGGTGGGGCTTGAAAAAGCCAGCGGAAATCCACGGTTCGCCTGGGACAGCTACCGACGCTTCATCACCATGTACAGCAATGTCGTGTTGAATGTCCACACCAGCCTGTTCGAAGCCGAATTGGAAGGGCTCAAGCATCGCACCGGAAAACATCAGGATCCGGATGTGACCGCCGAGGAATGGAAAACCCTCGTGGCCGCGTACAAAGAAATCGTCCGGGATGAGACGGGCAAGCCCTTCCCCCAGGACCCCATGGAGCAGCTCTGGGGCGCCGTTTCCGCGGTATTCGAAAGCTGGAACACACCCCGCGCGGTGACCTATCGGAAGCTCAATCGTTTCTCTGACGATTGGGGCACGGCGGTCAATGTTCAAAGCATGGTGTTCGGCAACATGGGCGAGGACTGCGGAACCGGCGTGGCTTTCACGCGCAACCCCGGTACCGGCGAGAAGCTTTTCTACGGGGAATATCTCATCAATGCCCAGGGCGAGGACGTCGTCGCGGGCATCCGCACACCGCAGCCCATCTCATTGAAGCAGGCCGAGGGGACGAACCTCCTGAGCCTGGAAGAAGCCATGCCGGAAACCTTCCACCAGCTCCTTGCGACGGCAAACCGTCTGGAAACCCACTTCCGCGAAATGCAGGACATCGAATTCACCATCGAGCGCGGACGGCTGTTCATGCTGCAGACGCGGACCGGCAAACGCACGGCCATGGCGGGCATCCGCATCGCCTTGGATCTTGTGGACGAAGGGCTCATCTCGAGGAGCGCGGCCCTCCAGCGCATCGATGCGGACTCCCTCTCCCAACTGCTTGCGCCGGTCTTTGATCACAAGGAAAAGGATCGCCTTCGCGCTGAAGGGAAATTGATGACCACAGGCCTCAACGCGGGTCCTGGCGCGGCCACAGGGCGCATCGCCCTGAGCGCGGCCGAAGCGGAAAAAATGGCCGCCGATGGCCCGGTGGTGCTCGTGCGGGTGGAGACTTCGCCCGAAGATATTTCCGGCATGATCGCCGCGCAGGGGATCCTCACGGCCCGCGGCGGCATGACCAGCCATGCGGCGGTGGTGGCGCGCGGCATGGGAAAGCCCTGCGTGTGCGGAGCCGCTGCGTTGAACATTGATGAGAAGGCGGGCCTGGTAAAAGTCGGCGGACTGTCCCTGAAGGCAGGCCAGGACTGGATTTCCATTGACGGTTCCACAGGAGAAGTCTTTGCGGGCCAGTTGGGCGCCCACCCGTCCGAAGTGAACCAGGTGTTGGTGGATGGCCGCCTGAAGCCTGAGGAAAGCGAAGTCTACATGCGCTTCGCAAAGATCATGGTCTGGAGCGCCGAGGCGAAAAAAATGAAGGTGCGCACCAATGCGGATACTCCCGGCGACAGCAAGGTCGCGAGGGCCTTCGGTGCCGAGGGCATCGGCCTTTGCCGCACCGAGCACATGTTCTTCGAGGGGGAGCGGATCCAGGCCGTCCGGGAAATGATCCTGGCTTCTGATCTGGAAGGCCGCCGCCTCGCGCTAGCCAAATTGCTGCCCATGCAGCGGGGCGATTTCGAGGGCATTTTCGCGGCCATGGACGGCCTGCCCGTGAACATCCGCCTTCTGGATCCGCCCTTGCATGAGTTCCTTCCCCACGACGATGCGGGCTGCGCGGAGATGGCCGCGCTGTTAGGGGTCAGCCTGGACACGGTGAAGCGCCGCGTTCAGCAGCTCCATGAATTCAATCCCATGCTCGGGCATCGCGGCTGCCGCCTGGGAATCACCTTTCCGGAGATCTACCGGGTGCAAGTTAGAGCCATCGTCGAAGCGGCCTTGGATGCGACCGCCAAGGGCGTCAAGGCGCTGCCGGAAATCATGATTCCCCTGGTGGGCACCGTGCGGGAGCTGGTCTACCTGAAAACTGAATTACTGGATGAAATCGCCCAGGTGAACCGTGAACGCGGAACGGATTTCACAGCGCCCATGGGCACCATGATCGAAGTCCCCCGAGCCGCCATCACCGCCGACAAGATCGCGGAAGAGGCCGAATTCTTCTCGTTCGGGACCAACGACCTCACCCAGATGGGATTCGGATTCTCGCGCGACGATGCGGGGACGTTCCTGCCCGAGTATGTGGGCAAGAAAATCCTTGATGATGATCCGTTCCAGAGCCTGGATCTGGAAGGCATCGGCGAGCTGGTCCGCATCGCTGTGGAGAAAGGCCGCGGCGCGCGCCCAGGGTTGAAGGTGGGCGTATGCGGAGAACACGGTGGCGACCCGAGATCGGTCAAATTCTTCCACCGCGTGGGGCTCGACTATGTGAGCTGCTCCCCCTACCGCGTGCCCATCGCGATGCTGGCCGCGGCGCAAGCGACCATCGAAGAAGCCGCAGCTGATCAGCAAGGCGAATAGACGAGATGAAACTGCTGCTCGCCGCCTTCCCGCCGGAGCTCGGGGATTTGAAGGATGACCCGCCCGCTGGCTGGTTTGTGGACACCACGGGCGTCGGCGCTGCAACCGCAGCGGCCGCCACGGCCTTCCTCCTGGAACGGAGGAAGCCGGAGCGTGTGCTCTTCATCGGCAGCTGCGGGGCCTACGATGAACGGCTGCCCATCGGCACCATTTTCTCGCCGGATTTTGTCCTGGCGACCTCGGTCGAAGAAGAGCGAGGTGAATCCTACCGTCCCAGCATCGAGGCCGTGCGGTGGCTCTGCACCTGGGATCTGCCCTTCCCGCATCATCCGGTCGTCACACCGCCGGCCATCACCCGCAGCGAGGATGGCGTCAGGCTTCTGAGCCGCATGGCGCCCGCCGAGCATCTGGAATTGAACGGGGTGTTCGCAGCCTGCAACGCGGCGGGCGTGCCCGTGGCAGCAGCCCTCATTGTGGTGAATGAGGTGGGACCCGATGCCCATGACCAATGGTTGAAGAATCACATGGTGCTGGGTCAGCGCCTTATTGATGTGCTGCAGGCCTCGGGTGCGCTTGAAATGGAATGAACGCCCGGCGGCCGTTGCCGCTTTCCATTGCCCACCCCCCCTTCAGCACTTCCATGCGGACGCCGCGCTCCATGCCGGTGATGAAGGTGGAAACCGCGGCTTGGCGCAGAGCTTCCATCGTTTCCTCATGGGGATGGCCGAAACGGTTGCGGCGGCCCGCGGTGATGATCGCGACCTCCGGGGAAAGCAGCCTGATCCATTCGGGCTCGCTGGCGCTCCGGCTGCCGTGATGGCCCACTTTCAGGAAGCGGCGCGGGGACCCTGGCCCTGGCTCCCCAGATCCCATCCTAGATCTCCTGGAGCGCATCCCCCATGAGCCAGAGTTCGCGGTCCTGCCATCGCACCCTCAGTATGGTGGACACCATGTTGGCGTCCGGCAGATCGAAGGGTTTTGGCGGCCACCGCACGGAAACGGTGGCCTTCCCGACGGACCACTCATCACCTCGGTGCAGGCCGCCTCGCGTGCGGTCGCCGGCGGGCCGGAACACCATCCATGGATCGCTGGCATCGGCCATCTGCGGGAGCGCCACAGTGGCGAAAGGCCGCAACCTCGTGAGCGTCGTCCAACCTCCGGCATGATCGCCGTGGGGATGGGTGATGACAAGGTGCAATGGCTCCGTGACACCCCGGCGGCTCAGGACTCGCGCGATGCGCCGGGCCGCCCATGGGGCCGGTCCAGTATCGATCAGGGTGGCATCGCCTTCTGGAATCCGCAGCAGGAGCGCATCTCCCTGGCCGATGTCCATGGCCTCGAGGCTCAAGGTCGTGGCTTGACGGCCAATGCCCCCGGTGATGAGCAGAGCGGCAGATGCGGCCACCAGGGCAACGATCCAGGCACGCGTGCGGCCCATCTGCGATTGGGCATGGGCCAATCCCAGCCAGCCTAGGATCAGCAGGATCCAGGGCCAGAGCAGGGCGGTGGCCATCGGTGTGACGTGGGCGAAGAAGGGCACCAGGGAACCCCCTGTCCATGCGAGCAGGATGCCGATGCCCTGAACCAGGCCGGGAACCGGGACCAATGTCAGGAAAAGGCACACGGGCGTCAGCAGGGCCACCAGGGGCAGCACCACGACATTTGCCGCGGCGCCCCACAAGGGGACGCCGCCATGGAAAAGAGCCAACAACGGTAAGGTGGCCAACCAAGGCGATGTGAAACGGGCCGCGGTCAGCGCGTGCGTTCCCAAAAGAGGAGCCACCAGACCCGCCAGCGGTTCGGAACCCCAGATCAGGGCCAGCAAGGCCCACCAGGCCAGGAGGAATCCCGGCTCGCAGCCCGCGGCGGGATGTCCCAGGAGCCAAAGCAGCAGCGCGAGATGGAGACCCAGCACCGGCGGCAGCTTCCATCCGCTGGCGCCACCCAAGGCCCACGCCAGGCCCATGAAAAGGCCGCGCCACACGGGCGCCGAAAACCCCACGACCGCCGCATAAGCGACACCTGCGACCACAGCGCCCACGGAACCTCCGCGGCCCAGCAAGCGGCGAAGCAGAGCCTGCACCGCGGCCATCACCAAAGTGACCTGGAGGCCCGAGACGATCAGAATGTGCAGCGTCCCGCTCTCCGCGAAGGCCGATGTCGTTTCTTCATGGACCGGTGAGATGCCCAAAGCCAGGGCGCCCCATAGATCCCGGGCCGTAGGGTCCGTCAGAGGCAGTGCTGCGAACCGCGCCCGCACGAAGGACTGGAGGCGCAAGAGCGGTGATGGATTCGGTTTGCCAAGAATTTCAAATTGCAAAGCCGAGGCGAGGTGGATGCGCCGAGGGGTGCGATCGCTCCTGGCCCGCCAGAGCGGGCGCTCCACGAGGAAGCGCGGAGCCGGATCCACGGGACGGAGTTCCGCCCGCAGGCGCACAGGAGTTCCGGGCGGCGGTGGCTGAATCCGCGGCTGATCGCCGGGCCACGGGATGCTGAGGCGCCATCGGTAGCCCTTCAGAACGGATGGCGAGGAAATCTCGAGGGCGCTGACCAGTTGATCACCCTGCGGGGTCCAAAGGGCGTCGATGCTGCCTTCAAGAACCTGCAGATCCGACGGGAGTTGTGATTCCCAAAGAGCCCGCTGGCGCAGGTTTCCAAAAGTGCCCCAGACCAGGACCGCGGCGAGGGGAATCACCGCCAATCGGCGATGGCGGATCAGCAGGGAGGCCAACAACACGAGAATCCAGCCCCCAAGGATCCAGGACTTTCCGAGGTGGCCCGTCCAATCCTCGGGCAGCAGCCAAGGCAGCCCGCAGGCCGCGGCCAGAGCCCAGGCCAAGGGCCAAAGATCCTTGCCGCTGGCGCGTTGCCAGACCCTTTCCCTTGTGAGCATTGGATGAGTGTAAGCCGTGGTCCGATAAACCACGGATGGCTTGACAGGCGTGGAGGCCCGACGGAGTCTTTGCCTATGCTGTCCCTCCGACTCCCCAGGCCCTTCATCGCGGGCAGGTCCCTCTTTTCCGGAGTACGCATGTCGGCGCTTGGCCTGGCAGCTGGGGGCCTTTTGGCCTGGACTCCGCGTTTCCATGAGGTCCAGACCAAAGTGGCTGCGAGGATGATCCCTACGCCCATGTCAGCCCTGCTGGCGACCTATCCGGAGGCTCTGAAGGAGGGCGTCCGGGGTGCTGGCAGCGATCAGCCGCCTACCGCGGAGGATGTTGAAGATCAGTACGGGCGCATCCTTGCCTTGAGCGAGGCCCGCAAGAACCCAGGGGAGATCGTGCGGGAGCTCGGGCGCCTGGCCCGCATGGTCCAGGAGATCACTGCCCCCGGCAGCACCATGGGAGTGGATCCTTTGAGGCAGACCTTCGAAGCCTTCGCAGAGGAGCGCTTGAAATGGCTCATCGTGACGCGGGAACCCTTCTGGTCCCTGAAGTCGGCTCTGGATCCGAAACCCAAACTGCTGGAGTGGGCCAGACTGAAATACCATCGCCATGGGCAGCTGCGGGAACACTTTGATTTCAAGACAGGACGCCGTTTGGGACAGTGGGATGACCTCTCGGTTCCCTATGCGCTGTTGCAGCTTTCCTTTTCAAACGGGGTCCAGGCCACCGCCAATATTTGGATCCTCATCTACCGTGCCACGGGGGATCTTTGGTCCTATCCTTCCATAGGGAGCAGTAGGTGACTCATGTGACCGACTTGGAAGAACCCGGGGCGCTTGGGTTTTTCTCGCATCAAGACTATCTTTAGAACCTCATTCGGAGCCCCAACTATGGCTACCTACACACGGCTTGGTTCCTTTCTGCTGGCTGGTGAACTGACAGCGGATCCCATCGGCCACATTCAACGTGGCGTGTCCATCGTGGGCAGCGCCTTTGATCACCATTGGCTCGTGCGCACCTTCTCCGAGGAACTGCTGCAGGCAGGCCTGGCTTCGAAGTTGGGCGAAGCGAGCAAGCTGCTTCCCCAGCTCAGCGGCTCCAAGGCCTTTGGCCAGGGCTACCGCATCGAGAGCTCGGCGCCTCCCCACGTCACTTGCGACTATGTGCCCGGGCGCACGCTGGCCCAGATGATCGAGAAGGCCAAGGTCGAGCAGATCCCCTTGGGCGTGGACCATGCCTTATCCATTCTGCAAGGCATCGCTCATGGCGTGACCCACCTGCATACCAAGGGCCTCGGCCACGGCCTCCTCACGCCCCATGGCATCTGGGTGAGCTTCGAGGGCGCCACGGAGATCCTGGACGCCCCCTATTCCCAGGCCATCCGCCAATTGCTGCCCAAGGCCCCGGTGACCAAAGGGTCCTTGGAAGCCTATATCCGCGAGACGGGCGGCAATGCTCTGCAGCAGGACTTCTTCTCGATGGGCACGATTCTATACGAGCTGCTCACCTTCGAAAAATTCCCGGTCATGGCCGAACCGGCCTTCGCGGCCAGCAAGGCGACCCTCAAGGCCGCCCAGGAAGACTCTCCGGTTCCACCCGAGATCCTGAGCCTGCTGAAGCGGCTGCTGGGGGTCGGCGAACCTTTCGAGAACGTCCAGGCCTTCAACGCTGAGATGGACCACGTCCTTTACGACGGCGATTACAGCCCCACGACCTTCAACATGGCCTTCTTCATGCACACCCTGTTCCGTGAAGAAAACGATCGGGATGGCGCTGCCGTAAAAGCCGAACAAGCCGACAATTTCGCAGCCTATTCATCCGAGGCGGACAGCATTCATGCCTCCAGGCCCCATTCCGAAGTGAGTGAGGCCGAGCAGGCCCAGACCACCCGGGTCAGCAAGAAAGGCCTTTATGGAGGCATCGCTGCAGCCGTGGTTGCGGTGGGCGTGCTCGGATTCTTCGCCCTCAAACCTAAGGGGGAAAGCGAAGAAATCATCAAGATGCGCACTGAACTGGCGCAGCTCCAGGCCGCACAGGCCGAAAAAGAGCAGCAGCTAGCCGGGGCGAGCCAGGCCAACAAGGAAAAGCTCGACATACTGAAGAAACAGCAATCGGAGGCGAAGTCGGCTGTGGATCAGGCCAGGCTCGAACAGCAGATCAGAGAAGAAGAACGCATGAAGCAGGAACTGGATCAAAAGAAAACGGATCTGAAGAAACAACAAGATGAAGCCCGAGCCAAGGCCGCGCAGATCGCGCAGGCGGCTGCGCCCCAGCCGGTTCCGAAAACGACGCCCGTGAAGGTGGAACCGCCCAAGCCTGAGCCTGCAAAAGCAGAACCACCCAAGCCCGCCGCAGCCGCACCCGCACCCACGCCCGCACGCGTGCAGGACCCCCAGCCGACCCCCCCGGTCGCCCAGCCTCCGCCATCCGCGCCCACCATCGTCCAGGAAACCGCCGCGGCGGCTCTGAACAAGGCTCAACCCACTTTCCCGATGCGCGCCAAACAGATGCGCTTCGAGGTCGACAAGCCCCATTCCGTGAAGGTGAAGGTGTTCGTGGATGCCCAGGGCCGGCCGCAGAAGGTCACGGTCATCAGCGGCGTTGATGGAGCTTGGGGCTTCAACGAGGCCGCCCACGACGCAGCGTCCCGGTCAACCTACACGCCAGCCACACGGGATGGAAAACCCGTGGCCGGCTACACCATCGTCGAGTACGTGTTCGGACCTGCTGGCCGTCGTTGAAGATGCCTGGCGCCAAGCCAAAAAACGCCCGATTCATCGGGCGTTTTTTATGGAATGGAGCGGGCCGCCTGGTTCGCCAGGACATCCACACGTTCGTTCTCGGCGTGGCCCGCGTGGCCCTTGACCCATCGGGCTTCAACGTGGTGGCGTTGAAGCTGGGCGTTCAAGGCCTGCCAATGCTCCACGTTGAGCACTGGTTGCTTGTCGGCTTTCCGCCAGCCGTTCCTTTTCCATCCCGCAAGCCAGGTCTGGATCCCCTTCACCACGTATTGGCTGTCGCTGAACAGCAGCACTTCGCAGGGCGTCGTCAGCGCTTCCAGCCCCCGGATGGCGGCCAGGAGTTCCATGCGGTTGTTGGTGGTATCCGGCTCCCCGCCACTGCCTTCCTTCTCCTTTTCACCGAGGCGGAGCAGGTAGCCCCAGCCGCCGGGCCCGGGATTGCCCAGGCAGGCGCCATCGCAATACAGCTCGACCGCGGGACGAAGCGACACCACTAGACCAAAATAGGGGCGGATTTCTCGGTGGCGGCTTCGCCGGTACGCGAGCCAGGAAGGCTATTCACGACATCCGCGATGCTTCGGCGCAACAACTCCACGCCCAGGTCCAGATCTTCGGTCTTGAGGTTCAGGGCTGGGCGGAAACGAAGGCCGTGGGTCCCGCTACTGAGGAGCATCATGCCCAATTCATGGGACCTTGAAACGATCTGATTCCGGAGTTCCGGCGTGGCCATGTCCAGGGCGCAGAAGAGCCCCTTCCCGCGGGGATTCGAGGTGAACCCGGGGAAGTCCGCCGCAATCTCCTGGAGGCCCTTCAACAAGCGTTCACCCTGCTTGGCGCAGTTGTCCAGCAGCTGCTCTTCCACCATGATTTCGATGATCCTGGTGCCACGCACCATGTCCACCAGATTGCCCCCCCAGGTGCTGTTGATGCGCGATGGCACTTTGAAGACGCTGTCGACCTCATCCAACCGCGGTCCTGCCGCGATCCCGCAGGCCTGGGTCTTCTTCCCGAAGGCGATGATGTCCGGTTGGACATTGAAATGCTGGTGGGCCCACCATTTGCCGGTGGTTCCAAAACCCGATTGGACTTCATCGAAGATCAACAGGAACTCATGTTCGTCCGCCAGCCGCCGCAATGCCATCAGGAATTCTGGACGGAAGTGGTTGTCCCCGCCTTCCCCTTGAATGGGCTCGATGATGAAGCAGGCGATATCGTCAGGATCCTGTGCCACCGCCGCCTCGATGGCTCGGACGGCCTCCCGCTCGGCTGATTCGACCTGGGTAAGGTTCTCAGCCGTCAAAGGGAAGGAGAGTTTTGGATTCGGGATGCGCGGCCAGTCGAATTTCGGGAAGTACTGGTGTTTTCGCGGATCCGCGGTGTTGGTGAGCGACATGGTGTAGCCTGTGCGGCCATGGAAGGCCTCCTTGAAGTGGATGACCTTGGAGCCTTTTTCGCCCTTTCCGTTCGCCAGGTTCTTGCGGACCTTCCAATCGAAGGCGGCCTTCAGCGCGTTTTCGACGGCCAGGGCGCCTCCGTCAATCCAGAACAGGTGAGGCAGATAGGCGGGCGCTGCGTGGGTGGCGAAGGCCTCGACCCATTCGGCGTAATCGGTGGTGTAGATATCCGAATTCGCGGGCTTGTGCAGTGCGATGGCCCCAAGGCGCGCGCGGAATTCCGGCGTGTTCAGTTTCGGATGGTTGTGCCCGAGGGGAGCCGTGGAGAAAAAGGTATAGAAATCCAGATATTTCTTCCCGTCGCGGGCATCCACGATCCAGGAGCCATGAGACTTTTCCAGGTCCATGACTAGATGGAATCCGTCCACCAGGATATGTCGCTGCAAGGCATCGAAAACGTCGTTGGGCTGAATGTTGAGGTGGGTCATCGGGCGCCTTTCCAAACACTCCAGTGTAACGTGTAGCTGGAGATTCCTGAACCGTGATTCCCGACGTGGCCGTGCTCGACATGCCCCTGGAAGCCAACGCGCTGCGGGCCTTGGTTTCCGATCCCGCCGCGGGGGCCATCGTGGTGTTCGAAGGCACGGCGCGCAACCACCACCAGGACCAGGTTGTGGAGTCCCTGGCCTACGAGGCTTTCATCCCCATGGCCGAGGCAGAACTCCGGCGATTGCGCACGGAGTCCATGAGCCGCTTCGAGCTCTGCCGCTGCGCCATCCACCACCGCATCGGCGCAGTGCCCTTGCTGGAAGCCGCCGTGGTCATCGCTGTCTCCAGCGCCCACCGGAAAGAGGCATTCGAGGCGGTCGCATGGTTGATGGACCGCATCAAGGAAAGCGTGCCCATATGGAAACGGGAGAAGTACCCGCAGGGTGGCGAAGCATGGGTAGAAGGCGCGGACCGCCCGCCCTTGTGACTCCCCGACCGGAAAACCTTGGTTCCCCGTTGCCCCGCCCTTTGCCCCTAACCCTGGAGGCCCCCCCCGGGCCCGCCCCCCCCCCCCCCCCCCCCCCCCCCCCCGCGGGGGGCCCCCGGGGCCCGCAGCCCCCTTGAAAAATAGAAAATTTGCTGGTTCCATTTGGCCATTAATCCTACCCTGGGAGCTTGCCCAAAGGAGCACCCCATGGCCCACGAAGGACACGAGCACGGACCCGACTGCAACCACGAGGACGACGATTCCTTTGAAATCGAAGTCGTGGAGCTTGAGGACGAAAATGGCGAAAAGGAAGAATTCGCCATCCTGGAAGAGGTGGACTTCGAAGGCCGCCATTTCTGCGTGCTGGCTCCCTTGGAAGAGGTCCAGGCCCAGAACGATGGCAAGGACAGCGAAGAGGGACTGAGCCTCGAGATCTTCGAGGTGAAAGACGACATGTTCACCGCCCTTGAAGACGAAGAGATGGCCGAGCGGCTCATGAAGCACCTTGATGAAGTGGCCGCCAAGCTCGAAGCCGAAGAAGAAAAGGACTGATCGTAGAATCAGGCCTGACAAGCCCCGGCTTGCCGGGGTTTTTTCATTCAAAGGACAGTTGCCGCGTGGCGCACCAACATTTATGGGTGGATCCCTTCTCGGGGCTTTCCGGCGATATCTGGATCGGCGGGTGGCTGGCCTTGGGCGTGCCCGAAGCAGAGCTGCGGGCGATCCTGGGCCTTCTGCCCTTCGATGACCTCGACCTCCGGATGGAGGATGTGGTGCGATGCGGCATCCAGGGTGTCAAGGCGAGCGTGGTCATCGGCGGCCGGGTGGATGATGGCCGCACGGAACATATGGACCTCGGACCGGGAGCCAGGCGCGCGACCTCGCGGCGCAAGGCGATCAAGCTCCGGTGGTGGCGCCCCGGCATGGACGCTGGACGGAAATCGACGGGCTTCTCAAGGCGCATTTGCCATCCCGGATCGCTGATGTGGCCCGCGGCGCCTTCGAAAAGCTGGGCCTTGCCGAGGCCCGCGTCCACGGCATTCCGCTTGGCCAAGTCCATTTCCACGAAGTTGGGATGAAGGATTCGATCGCTGATGTGGCGCTGGCATCTGCGGGTTGGATCGCGCTTGAAGAACCCGTCACCCACATCGGACCCATCGCTTTGGGCCGGGGGCGCACGAAAATGGCGCACGGCGACTATCCGGTTCCCGCGCCAGCCGCCTTCTTTCTGCTGGATGGTTTCGAGACCGTTCCAGGGGTTGCGCCCATGGACAAGGAACTGACCACGCCCACCGGCGCGGCGCTGGCAGCGCAGCTGGCGACCTCTCGCAAAGCCCCAGACCGGTTCATTCCCCATAGGTCCGCCTTCGCGGCCGGTGGATGGGATTTCGAGGATTCGCCCAACGTCTGCCGCTTCACCCTGGGCGAAGTGCCGGGCGCCAGCGCCGCCTTGCTGCAACTCGAGACGAATCTCGACGACGCCACCCCAGCAGGTGGCCCACGCCCAGGCCCGCCTCATGGAGGCCGGGGCCCTGGATGTCTGGGTGACGTCCGCAACCTTCAAGAAGGGCCGCAGCGGCTGGGTGCTCGGCATGATCCTGGAGCCATCCCGGCTCGAGCCCCTGACCCAGATCATCAGCGCGGAGTTGCCGACCCTTGGACTGCGATATTGGCCCCTGCATCGGCTGGAAGCGGACCGCCGGTTTTCAACTGCGGATGTCGAGGGCGAATCTGTGCCCGTGAAGGAAGGCAGCTGGGAAGGATCACCCATCGCCAACCGGAATTCGAAGACGCCAGGCGCGCTGCGGAAAAACTCAAGCAGCCCCTGCGGGATGTGCAGAAAAAGGCCGAGGAGGGGGGCTGATGCAGCCGGAGCTCCTGCGATTCGAAGGCCGCGTCCTGTTCCTGAGTGAGAATCCGGAGGTGGTGTCGCGCCAACTCGAGGGCGAGGATATTTCGCTTGAAGACGCGCTGCCCCTGCGCGATCAGATCAGCACCGACGAGATCACGCCAGCCTGGATCTGCTACCACTACGATGAAAAGCTTGGCGACTACCCGTATCTTGGATTGAAGTGCGGCGAGCAGTTTCCCCTGAAGGAAGGCCTCGTGAAAGCTGGAGGCTTCGCTGTTTCCGCCGCCGGCCATCGCCGCGGCAAGGGCAGCAGCCGCGAAGCCAGCCCCTACGCGGAGCTGTGCGCGGGAATCCGCCTGGTCATCGCTGAAAGTTTCGAGCGCATCTACCAGCAGAACTGCCAAAACCTTGGCCTGCTCACGTCCACGGACTTCGGACTGGTAGAGCGCATCCGCCGTGGCGAAAGCATACCCTTGCGCGAATTCACCCGGGACTCGATCCCATTTCCACGGAGATCGTCCGGAGGGGCGGGCTGTTTGCCTTCAATGAGGCGCGGATGAAGGGCGAAGTGGCCGTTCCGGTGCCGTCCCATGCTCCCCGGGCGATGACGCTGGCAGAGAAGATCATCGCCCGCCACGCGGTGGCCGACGCGTCCCAAAACCGCGTGGGGATTGATTTCGTGGCCCCCGGGGACGGCCTTTTCATCCAGGCGGACTGGCGCTTTTCCCATGAATACGTGACGCCCATGGCGGCCAGTTTCCTGAAAACCGCATTGGGGGAGGAGGTCCCGCTGCGGGATCCATCGCGCATCCTGGCCTTCCGCGACCACCTGACTTTCTTGCACCACTCCATGAGCGAAGAACGCAAGAACTCCGGGCTTCTCGATGTGGCCCGACGACTGAAAACGGTGCAGGAATCCTTCTGCGCGAAACACGGCATCCGCCTGCATGGCGAGTTGCCCGATGGCAGCGGCTCCGAGGGCATCTGCCATTCCATCATGGCTGAGCGTTACGCGGAGCCGGGCCAGGTGGTGGTTGGCACGGACTCCCACACGCCCCATGAGGGAGCCTTGGGCTGCCTCGCGTTTGGCGTCGGCACCACGGATATCGCCAATGCCTGGATCACCGGCGATGTGCGCGTCACGGTGCCGCCCACCTTGCGGATCCTGCTGAACGGCCGGCTCAGGCCCGGGGTCGCGGCCAAGGATCTGGCGCTGCACCTTCTGGCGCTGCCCTTCATCCGGGAAGGCAAGGCCATCGGCCACGTGGTGGAATACCAGGGCGCAGCCATCCGCCGCATGAACACCGACGAACGCGCCACCCTCACCAACATGGCCGCGGAGATCGGCGGGTTCACGGGGCTTGGTGGCGCCCGACGAGGAGACCCTCCGCTTCATCCGGGAACGCCGCGGCGCGGAACTGCGGCTGGAGGACTGGATGCGAGGGGATGCGGAGGCCGAATACGCCTGCACCATCGAAGTGGATTGCGGTTCGCTTGGGCCCATGCTCGCCAGGCCCGGCGATCCCGGCAATGGCGTGGCGCTCGCGGAGATCGGAGAGGCGGTGGCCATCGATATCGCCTACCTGGGAAGCTGCACCGGAGGCAAGCGCGAGGACCTGCGGGCCGCCTTCGAAGTGGTGGCGGCTGCCCGGAAGGCGGGCAAGCGCGTACCGGACTCGGTTCAATTCTTTGTCCAATGCGGCAGCGAGGACGTGCGCCGGCACGCCTTGGAGAAAGGCTGGATCGCGGCCTTTGAAGCCGTGGGCGCGACGGTGCTGGGCAGTTCCTGCGGCGCCTGCATCAACGCCGGACCCGGCGTGAGTTCCTCCCCGGACCAGGTCACCATCAGCGCCATCAACCGCAACTTCCCCGGCCGCAGCGGCCCCGGCCAGGTGTGGCTGGCGAGCCCGGCCACCGTGGCCGCCAGCGCGCTGGCAGGGCGGATGTGCGGAGCGGATGCCTGGATGAAATCCCCATCGGCGGTGCCATGACATCAGCTCCAGCCACGCTTCAGGCTCTAATGTCCGCCCTTCGGAAACCGGGGACCGGCTGCCCTTGGGATCTCAAGCAGGATCACCAGACCTTGGCGAAGTACCTGCGGGAGGAGGCCGCGGAGGTGCTGGATGCCCTGGCAGCCCATGTTCCAGGCGATCACGCCAGCGAAACGCACTTGCGGGAAGAACTCGGCGACCTGTGGCTGCAAGTGGTCTTCCACGCGCAGATGGCCGCGGACCGCGGCGCTTGGGATCTGCATGACGTGGAAGCGGCCATCGTCACCAAACTGGTGCGGCGGCATCCCCATGTCTTCGGCGACGAGGCCGTGGATGGCCCGGACCAGGTACTGGCGAATTGGGAAGTCATCAAGCAAGAAGAACGCGAGGCCAAGGGCCTGGAATCCGAAAGGCGGCTGCTGGAGGGAATTCCTGCGAGCCTCTCTCCGATGGAAGAAGCCATGGAGATCGGCCAGCGCTGCGCGGCGGTGGGTTTCGAATGGCCGGATATGGACGGGGTGCTGGACAAGGTCGTCGAAGAAATCGCCGAGCTTCAAGCCGAGAGCAGCGCACAGCGCGTGGAGGAGGAATTCGGCGACGTGGTTTTCTCCCTGATGCAGTGGGCCCGCAAGAAAGGCGTGGATCCCGACCGTGCCCTGCGCCGGCAGATGATGCGCTTCAAGGCCCGCTTTGAAAAAGTCGAAGACGACGCCAGGGCCAACGGCGGCTGGGATCAACGCAGCCTTGAACAGATGGAAGCCGCCTGGCAGGCCGCGAAGAAGTCCGCCGGATCCAGCAATGAATGAAGCGGATCCACAATTTCACGTATTCCACCGGTTTTAAAGACAAATGGGCAGCCGCACGGAGGCATTCTGGACAAACTGAAGCTAATCTGCGGCTAAAGCTTTCTTGCAACGGGAATATCCGTGGCCCTCCCTTTCTACATCGTCACGCTCACCCATCCCACCTGGGCAGCGGCGCTGGCGTGCGCCCGCGCATTGCCGGGCGATGCGCTGCCGGAATTGCGGCTGGACCTTTTCCCTGGGCACGATGCGGCCCAGATGGTGCGGGACCTGGACGGGCGTTGCCTGGTCACTTGCCGCCGCGCCTCGGACTACGGGCGCTTTGAAGGCGACGAGGCGTCACGGCTGGCGCGGCTCCGAGAGGCGGCGGAAGCGGCGCCTGCTTGGATCGATTTGGAATGGGAACTGGAAGTGCCGAGCTGGCTCGCCGCCCTTCGCCCCGCCCTGAAGGTGCTGCGTTCGGTGCATGTGCGGCCGGGCCTATTCGATCTGGATGGGCGCATGGAATCCCTTCCGGATGGCGATGCTTACAAATGGGTGGGCCATGCGGGACGGATTCCGGACAATGCGCGGTTGCGGGCGCCGCTCCAACGCGCGAAAACAGTCGGGTGTGGCCCTTTCGGCCTTTCTCATGGGGCCGAAGGGCGTGGCGGGCCGTTGCCTGCAGCGCGCCTGGGGCGGGGCATTCACCTATGCGGCGCCGGACGATGGCGAGGCCGCAGCGCCAGGGCAGGTGGAACTTTCAACCATGAAAAGGTGGGGTTGCCACCTCGTGTCGGAACGGGCGGGCCTTTGCGCCGTCCTTGGCGATCCTGTGCTGCACTCCCGTGGCCCGGCCTTCCACAATCTGCGGTTCCAGCAGGCCGAAAAGGACCTGATCTACCTTCCGCTGGAGTGCGGCGAGGTAGATGAAGCACTGGAATCGATCGATTCGCTCGGTGTCCTGGGGCTCAGCATCACGGCGCCCTTGAAGGAATCGCTGCCGTCCAGGCTCGGATTGGAAGGCCCGCTCAATACGCTGTGGCGGCGGACGATGGGCGGCTCCTGGCATGGGGCGAACACGGATGCCGAGGCCCTGTGGGTGGTCTTGGAGCGACTTCCCCCGGGGCCGGTCCTGGTGCTTGGGGATGGCGGCGTGGCGGCGACCACGCGGTTGCTCCTGGAACAGGAATCACGCACGTTCATGTCGGTTTCCCGCAGGCAGCCTGCGCAGGCTGAGGCGGTGGAGGCCTTCGCGCCCATCGGCGTGATCCAGGCCACGAGCCGGGGAATGAAGGCCAGCGATCCCATGCCGTTTCCGGAAACCTTGGCGGCTGCCAAACCGAGCCTGCATTGGGCCGTGGAATGGATCTACAAGGAGCAGACGGCCTTTTCAAGATGGGCCCGGGATTCTGGATTGGACCTGGTGGAGGGCGCCACCCTCTTCGAATCCCAGGCCCTGGCGCAGAGCGAGCGGTTCATGGGCATTGAGTCGAGAGTCGAGCCCCCCCCCCCCCCCCTTTTCTCCTCCTTCCTCCCCTTCCCCCCCCCCCCCGCCCCCCCCCCCCCCCTCAACACCCCCAACTCTGCTAGCTTCATCCCATGCGTTTGATCCTGGTGGAGGACAAGGACAGTTTCCGGAAGCTCCTGCTGCAGGCGCTGGAAGGAAGTCCCTGGAACATCCGGGCGACAGGCGATCCCCTCGAAGCGCTGGACTGGATCGAGGGGGATGGCGCCGACGTGCTGGTCACGGACCTGAGGCTTCCGGGGTTCAGCGGGCTCGAACTCATCCGCCGCGCGAAACGGGCGCAGCCGGGCCTCCGGGTGGTGCTGATGAGCGCCTTCGGGGAGCCCAAGGACATCGTTTCGGCCATGCGGATGGGCGCCGAGGATTTCCTGCCCAAACCCTTCGACATGGGCATCTTCCTCGCGCTCATGGACCGTCTGCAGGCCTTGGCGGGAGCGCCTCCGCCGGATCCACGGGAACCTTGGATCGCGCTGTCTCCGGTGATGAGGACCTTGGATTCGAGGCTCCGCGCGGCCGCGGACAGCGACGCTCCGGCCCTGTTCATCGGCCCAAGGGGCTCAGGGAAGGCCAGGGCCGCGCGGCGTCTCCATGCGCTGCGCCAGCCTCGCGGCCCCTTTCTGTCCGTGGCGGCTCCGGATCTCAGCGAAGGGATCGGAGCGAATACCTTCGGCCTGTTGCAGGGTGGCAGCCTGCTGGTGCTGGGCCTGGAACATCTGGGTCCAACAGGGGCCGCGGAGCTGGTGAAGGCCATGGACACCCCGCTGGGACACGGCATTCAATGGATGGCGACCTGCGGCGATGAAGCCGCAGCCTCCGATGCGGTCCGGCTGCGCCTGGGCGTGCTGCGCTTCGAACTTCCTCCTCTGGCGCATCGGCAAGAGGATCTCGTACCGCTGTTCAGGGCCCTGCTGGAGCAGGCGGCCGCAGGCGAGGGCAGGGTGGCGCCGGTCTTGGACCGCTCCGCCGAAAAGCAGGTGGCAGCGCGGGATTGGCCAGGCAATGCGCGGGAGATGGCCTGGTGCGCCCAGGCGACCTTGCATGCCGCCACCGGGCTGCTGGTGCGGGAGGTTGCGGCTTCACCCTTGGGCGGGGTTGGCGGGGATGCGGCGGGCGGGCTGGATCTTCCCTGGCCCGAAGAAAACACCCTGGAGTCCATGCTGCGGGAGACGCAGCACCATGCCGAAGCCGCCCTGCTGCGCCGGGCCCTGGCGGCCCACGCCAATGACCCCGCCGCTGCCGCGGCTGCGCTGGGCCTCACCCTGCGCGCCTTCGCGTCCAGGGCGAGGGAGCACGGCCTTTAGAGGGATTGCTCGGCGAGCAAAAGCCTGCCCCATGCTTCGTCCTTCGCCCCTCACTACCTCATACCTCGCAACGCCAGGTTCTGCGAACATGGGAATTCACCACGTGGATTTTCATGACCCCTATGCCCGTCGCCACCTCCTTTGACTCAGCCGCCATCGCGGAAGCGCGGATGAAGGTGAACCATGGGCTGGCTGCGCTATCGGCCGTGGTGGTGGGCAAGGAGGTACAGGTCCGCCGGGCGCTGGCAGTGCTGCTTTCCGGCGGCCATGTGCTCGTGGAGGATCTGCCGGGCGTGGGCAAGACGACCCTGGCCAAAGGGCTTTCGCGGCTGCTGGGCGGCAGCTTCCAAAGGGTCCAAGGCACCAACGATCTGCTGCCTTCGGACTTGCTGGGCGTGCACCTTTGGGATGCGGAGACCAAGACCTTCCGCTTCCAGCAGGGGCCGGTGTTCTGCAATGTGCTGCTCCTGGACGAGCTGAACCGGATCGGCCCCAAGACCCAGAGCGCGCTGCTGGAGGTGATGGTGGAAGGCCAGGTGACGCTGGACCGCAGCTCCCACCAGCTTCCGGATCCCTTCTTCGTCATCGCCACCCAGAATCCCATGGACCATGCGGGCACATTCCCCCTTCCGGAATCGCAATTGGACCGGTTCGCCTGCGTGCTGCACCTGGGTTATCCCGACCCCGTGAACGAACGCAAAGTGGTCACCGGCCAGGCCGGGGCAGAGCGGCTGGACAGCCTCCAGACTTCGCTTGATCTCGCCGGGTGGCGCGCGGCGAGGGCCGCGGTGCGGAGGATGAAAGTCGCGGATGCGGTACTGGATTACGTGGAGCGGGTGGTCTCGAAGATCCGCAGCGGCGGCGGATTCTGCTCCACCCGCGCCGTCAGGCATTGGGTGGCGCTCTCCCAGGCGGAGGCCTGGCTCGATGGCCGGGACTTCATCACGCCCGACGACCTCCAGGCCACGCTCTCCGATGTGATGGCCCACCGGGGCACCATGGACGACCGCCGCCTCAACCGAGGAGAACGGCGGGATCAGTTGGCGCGGGTCCTGGCGGAAACCCCTGTCGGTTGGAAATGAGCGAGCGCAGGTCCCTCGGAAAGCTGCTCCGCCTGGCGCGGGAAGCCAAGGGTCTGAGCCTGGAGGGGCTGGCCCGGGACCTCAATCTGCAGGAATCCGTGCTGCGGTCCCTCGAAGCGGATGTCTACGAGCAGCTGCCCACCGGAGGCGAGCGCCCTCTGGTGCGGCAGGTCGCCGAGCGTCTGGAGGTGGACCTGGCCCAGCATCAGGAAGCCTGGGAAGCGCTCCCTGGCAGCATGGCCGAGGAATCCCCGGACCCCAAACGGGAGCGGCTCGAGCGGATCGTCATGGGGGCCCTGACCGCCGGCTCCATCGGTCTGCTGGCCTGGCTGGCGGTTCCCGGGCCCAACCTCAAGCGAGGCGCGCTGGATGAGGGGCAGAGCCAGATTACAGGCCCGCGCGGAGGCCTTCAGCCTGCCGCAGAGGTCCACCCGCAGCCCCAGGGCGGCCGACGCGACTACCCCGTGCTGGGCGAGGCGCTGCCTGAGGTGCCCCGGTCCGAGGAAGGCCTGCTGGTGATCCTGCGCGCCCAGGACGCCTCCCCGGTGCACATCGTGGCCGACGGTCTGGATGAAAAACGCACGTTGCAGGTGAGCGGCCCCTGGCTGCTGCGGGTCAAGGGGGCCTTCACCATCACCCTGGACAATGCCGGTGTGGTGAGCGTGGAAGTTGCGGGCCGCACCATCCGGCATGGCCAGAGTGTGGGCGAAACCTGGGTGGGCAGGTTCAATGCGGAAGGCCAGTGGCTCAGGCCGAAGGCCCCGGAGGAACCTCCCCCCACCGTCCCCGAGGTGGATCCCGAAGCCCCCTCGGGGCGCCCGGATCCTTCCTGAAAAACGGCTTAGCCTGATACTAGAATCACACGCGCCACCGGAGTCCTGATGCATCCCCTCGTCGAGCGGTTCCTCGCCAAGCAGTTGCCCGACCCCATGGCCATGGCCCTGCTGGGGGGCAGCCTTCCGGTGCCGCCCCAGGATCTGCTGCACGCCATCGCCGGCGCCGTGTTCACCGAGTCGCAATACGCCCTGAGGGGCCACGAGACCTTGATGGGGATGCCCGAATCCCTGCTGGCCACGGCCATCTCAGGTGAATTGGAGGACCCGGATATCCTGGGCGTGATCCTGGTGCACCGGAAGGAGCCGGCCCTGCTGGAGCTGGCGCTGCTCCACGAGGCCCTCACCGCCGAATGGATGGAGAAGGCCGTGCCGCACCTGCCGGGCTCGGTGCTGGAAATCCCCTTGAACAACCAGGTGATGTGGCTGAAGCGGCCACGGATCCTGGACCTGATCGAGGAGCACCCCGAGGGCGACTACAACATCAAGCGGCGGGTCAACGAGAACCGCTTCCACGTGCTGGGGACCGCCTCCAAGGAGGTCTTCGAAGAGCGCATCGAAATCCTGGACGACGTGGTCGCCGGCAAGCTGGACAAGGCTTGGGCGGAATTGCCGATGCCCATGGAGGGCGCGGTTGAAGGAGCCGAGGAGGAAGAGGCAGAGCCCGCCGACGAGGAAGATGTCGAAGCAGTGCGGGACCGCCTGTTGAAGCCCATCCTGGATCTGGATGGCAACGAGATCCCCTTGAGCCTCACCCAGCGCGTCATGCGCCTCAAGACCAACCAGAAGATCATGCTGGCCATCAAGGGAGGGAAGGAGGAACGCACCCTCCTCATCCGCGAATCCAACCGCCTGATCCAGGTGAACGTCATCCGCAATCCGCGCATCGGCGAAGGCGAGGTGGCCTACATCTCCCAGATGCGCACGGTGAAGGAAGAGGTGCTCCGCATCATCTCCATGAACCGGGAGTGGATGAAGAAATACGGGATCATGAGGAATCTCGCCTTCAATCCCCGGACGCCCCTGCCCATCGCCCTGAACCAATTGAAGCGCCTGATCGAATTCGACCTGAAGATGATGCAGCGGGACCGGAACATTCCGGAACTCCTGCGCCGCGAAGCCAAGCGCCTGGTCGAAAACAAGGGCAAAGGCTAGAGGCAGGGCGCTGTTTCTGCCATATCCTTACCACGCGCCGTCACAGCCCGATTGGCAAAGCGCAGGAACCGAGCTACCATGGGCATCTCCGCGGGCGTAATTCAGCGGTAGAATGCCAGCTTCCCAAGCTGGACGTCGTGGGTTCGATCCCCATCGCCCGCTCCAAACTAGGCCCGTAAGGGCCTTTTTTTAACCGGGCGGTGGGGATCGAACCCGGCGGCGCGCCGGTAGGTCAAGGCAGAGACGCGGGAGCGTCGAGGCCGGTGCGGCGAAGCCGCAGGACCGGGCGCAGCCGTCCGGGCGGCCTGAGCGCCATCAGCGCGAAGGGATCCCCATCGCCCGCTCCAAACTAGGCCCGCAAGGGCCTTTTTTTAACCGGGCGATGGAGATCGAACCCGGCGGCGCGCCGGTAGGTCAAGGCAGAGACGCGGGAGCGTCGAGGCCGGTGCGGCGAAGCCGCAGGACCGGGCGCAGCCGTCCGGGCGGCCTGAGCGCCATCAGCGCGAAGGGATCCCCATCGCCTGCTCCACCCTTCCAACCGCGTCACAATCTCACCGCCATCCCTTCCGCGGGTGCCCTTTCAGGCGTATCGTTGCCTAGGTTCGTAACTATGCGTCGGCTCCTCTCCTTCTTCTTCGCCCTCTCGCTGCTCCTGACAAACGCGGCGGGCGAGGCCATGGGCTTGCCCGAGCGCTGCCCACAGGAAGCCTGCTGCTGCGGAACCGAGGAGTCCTGCTGTCCGCCGGCGGTGGTGCCCCGATCCGGCTGCGGCCAGGATCAGACGCCCTCCCCGACGAGCTGTGGCCGGAGCGGAGCGCCCATCCAGACCGCGCAACTGCCCCAGGCTCCTGACCCGGTGTCGTCTTCCCCGGCGGCCGGCGATCCCTTTGCCCGCCCCTGGCCGGCCACGGTCGCGCTGGCCAGGCCGATCCGCGCAGAAGCCATCGAACCGCGCTTCAGCGCTGCTGGCGACGGTGCCCTGGAACGGGCGCCGGGCCGTCTTTCAATATTGAGAATCCTCCGGATCTGATCGGATTTCCGCGAAATCGTCCATTCCGCGAAACCTAGATCTGGAGTTCCCATGCGCATTCCCTCGCGCCTGGCCCTGGTTGCCATCCTGCCGTTCATGGCGGCGGCCGAGGCCAGGTCTCAAGCCCAACCGATATCCGTTCCCTCCAGTTTGGCCGAGGATCCGGTCCTGCAGGCCCTGCTGCGGGAGGCCGTGGAGAAAAGCCCCCAGCTGGCCGCAGCCACCCGGGCCGCCGAGGCCGAAGAGGAAAGGATTCCCCAGGCCGGAAGCCTGCCGGACCCCATGCTCTCGCTGGGCTACCAGAATGATGGCTTCAAGCGCTTCGAGATCGGCCGGATGGAGACCACCTTCGGGACGATCATGGCGTCCCAGGCTTTTCCTTTCCCTGGCAAACGCAAGCTGCGCACGGATATCGTCTCCGCCAATGCCGAGGCCGCAAGAGCCAGCGTGGAGCGCATCCGCCTGACCTTGGAGGCCGATCTCCGGCGGGCCTACCTGGGTCTGCTCCTCGCACGGGGGCAGCAGGCGCTCCAGAAGGAACAAGAGCTCATCTGGAAGCAGGCCGAAGCCGTGGCCCAGGCCAGGTATGAAGCAGGCCAGGGCAGCCAACTGGACCTGCTCCGCGCCCAACTGGAACGCATGAAGGCGGCCCAGCAGGCGCTGCGGCTGGAGTCCGAGGCCCGGGCCAAGGTCATCGAACTGGATCGCCTCGCGGGAAGGCCGCTGGATTCTCCCATTGAAACCATGGCTTCGCTGGAGGGGATGCGCCCGCCCACGGTGCCGGCCCGCGACGCGGCTGTCAGACAGGCCGAGGAACGCAGCCCCGAGCTGCATTCCTCCCACCATCACATCCTCCACGCGGCCTCGCGGGTGGAACTGGCGAAACTCGACCTGAGGCCCGACTTCGCCCTGAGCGCCGGCATCATGCCCAGGGGAGCCCTGGAGCCCATGTGGCAGGTGGGCTTCAGCGTTTCGATCCCCTTGTATTCGCGGACCAAGCAGCGGCGGGCCATCGCGGAGAACGAAGCCCTCCAGAGATCCGAGGAGTCCAACCGGGATGACCAGCGCCGCCGGCTGGCCCAGGCCACGGAGCAACGGGTCGCCGCCCTGGAGGCCAGCTCGCGGATTCTGGGGCTCTATGCATCGGTGCTCGTGCAGTCCAGGGCTGCGTTCGAATCCGCCCTGGCGCAATTCGAGACGGGACGCGCGCCGTTTTCCTCGGTGCTGGAAGTCCTCAATGGCTATATCCAGGACCGCGCCGCGTTCCTGAAAGAGCTGGCCGATGCCCAGGGCCTGGCCATCGCCTTGGATGAAGCGAATCCAAGCACCGCCCCAGGCATTGGAAACTCCATGCCAGTTTCCGGGCGCGTTGCATCCGCAGCGCCCTCCATGTGATTTGGGAGACACCATGACCATGAAGAATCCATTCCTGAGTGGCATCGCGATCCTGCTCGCCGGAGGTCTTCTGGGCGGCGGGTTCGTGGCCCTGATGCACCGCCACGAACCCTCAGCGAACCCGGAGAAAGCGCCGGCCGCGGTCAGATACACCTGCCCCATGCACCCCCAGATCATCCGTGATCAGCCCGGCGATTGCCCCATCTGCGGCATGAGCCTGGTGCCATTGAAATCCGAGACGGGAGGAGATCGCAAAATCGCCTTCTACCGATCGCCCATGGATCCCCGCCAGACTTCGCCGACCCCCCGCAAGGACGAAATGGGCATGGACTACGTGGCGGTCTATGAAGACGAGCAGGAGGGCGGCGCCGTGGAAGGCCTCGCCCCGGTGCGGCTGGACGCCGAGCGCCGCCAGATGCTGGGCGTGCGCACGGTCCAGGTGGTGGAAGGTCTGCTGGGTGGCGAGATACGGGCCACGGGACGCGTGGTGGCGGATGAAACCCGGGTGCGCAAAGTCAACGTCAAGCTCGAAGGTTTCGTGGAAAAGCTGTTCGTCGACTCCATGGGCCAGAAAGTGTCCAAGGGCCAGCCGCTGTTCCGCCTTTACAGCCCGGAATTGTTGTCGGCCCAGAATGAATTCCTGCTGGCCCTGAAAACGAAAGCGGCGCTGGGCCCGAGCCCGAGTGGAACCGAGTTGGTGGAATCAGCCCGCAAGCGCCTGCGGCTCTGGGACATTCCCGAAGCGGCGATCATGGAACTTGAGCGCAGCGGCACACCCACGAAGTCCATTTCCATTCCATCGCCCGTGGCGGGCGTGGTCACCATGAAGAGCGTGGTGGAAGGCTCCCGCATCAGCTCCATGGAGGCGCCTTTCGAGATCACGGATCTGTCCAGCGTCTGGGTGGTGGCGGATATCTATGAAGCCGAGCTGTCCCAGGTCCGCGTGGGGATGGCGGCGGCGCTTACGCTCGCTGCGTTCCCGGGGCGGAGCTTCCAGGGGCGCGTGCATTTCCTGGAGCCCGTGCTGGATCCGAAGACCCGCACGGCCAAGGTGCGCATCGCGTTCGCCAATCCGGCCGGGGAATTGAGGCCTGAGCTGTTTGGGGACGTCTTATTGAAGAGCGCAACGCGGAAGGGCCTGCTGGTGCCATCGGACGCGGTGCTCGACGCGGGATTGCGCAAGGTTGTCTTTGTCGAGGAATCCGAAAACCGGTTCGTCCCGCGGGAGGTCAAGGTGGGCGCGGCTTCGGGGGCGCTGGTGGAAATCCTCTCGGGCTTGGAGAAAGGCGAAAGCGTCGCGAGCGGCGCGGCTTTCCTGCTGGATTCCGAATCGCGCCTGCGCTCCGCCGCAGCTCCGGGGAAGTGAGCCATGATCCGGCGCATCATCTCCTTTTCAGCCCACAACCGGGCCATGGTCATCGCAGCCACTTTCGTGGCGCTGCTCTTCTCCCTCTGGTCCATCCGCAACATCCCCGTGGATGCCATCCCGGACCTTTCCGATACCCAGGTCATCGTCTATTCGAAGTGGGACCGCAGCCCGGACATCCTGGAAGAACAGGTCACCTATCCCATCGTCACCAGCCTGCTCGGCGCCCCGAAGGTGAAGGCCGTGCGCGGCTTTTCGGACTTCGGGTACAGCTACGTCTATGTGATTTTCGAGGACGGCACGGACCTCTACTGGGCCCGCAGCCGGGTGCTGGAATACCTCAGCAAGATCCAATCGAAACTGCCCGCCGGCGTGCAGACGGAACTCGGACCTGACGCGACCAGCGTCGGATGGGTGTTCCAGTACGCCCTGGTGGACAAGAGCGGCAGGCACCGCAGCGACGAGCTGCGTTCCTACCAGGACTGGTTCCTGCGCTACCAGTTGCAGTCCGTGCAGGGCGTGGCGGAGGTGGCCACCGTGGGCGGCCAGGTGCGGCAGTACCAGGTGAACGTGAATCCCAATTCCCTGGCCGCCCATGGCCTCGGCATGGATGCGGTCGTCGACGCCATCCGCAAGGGCAACAACGACGTGGGAGGGCGCCTGGTGGAGTTCTCCGGACGGGAATACATGGTGCGGGGCAGGGGCTATGCCAAGACCGTGGACGATATCGCGGGCATCGGCCTGAAGGCTGAAAACGGGACCCCGGTGCGCATCCGCGATGTGGCCTCCGTCAATCTCGGTCCTGAGCTGCGCCGAGGCGTGACGGACCTGGACGGGCGGGGAGACGTGGTGGGCGGCATCATCGTCATGCGGCAGGGGGAGAACGCCTTGCACGTTATCGAGCGGGTGAAAACCAGGCTCGCGGAACTGAAGCCATCCCTGCCCCCGGGGGTGGAAGTCGTCACCGCCTACGACCGGTCAGACCTCATCGACCGCGCCATCCACACCGTGAAATGGAAGCTCATCGAAGAGATGATCATCGTCTCCATCATCATCCTGATCTTCCTATGGCACGTGCCCTCGGCCATCGTGCCCATCGTGACGATTCCCTTGAGCGTGGCACTGGCCTTCATCCCCATGTACGCCATGGGGCTCAACGCGAATCTGATGTCCCTCGCGGGGATCGCCATCTCCATCGGCGTGCTGGTGGACGGCGCCATCGTGGAGGTCGAGAACGCCTACAACCGGCTGCACATCTGGGATTCAGGAGGAAGGGTCGGCGACTTCCATGCCGTGCGGCTCGAAGCCTTGTTGGAAGTCGGGCCCTCGGTCTTCTTCTCCCTGCTGGTGATCGCCGTGGCCTTTGTGCCGGTCTTCACCCTGGTGGACCAGGAGGGCCGCATGTTCAAGCCCCTGGCCTATTCCAAGAACCTGGCCATGGCCATCGCCGCGGTCCTGGCCATCACCTTCGACCCGGCCATGCGGATGCTCTTCGCCCGCATGGATCCCTTCCGGTTCAAGCCGCGCTGGTTCGCCCGCGTGTGCGACACGCTTTTCATCGGCACCTACTACGCCGAGGAACGCCACCCCATCAGTCGGCTCCTGCACCGCGTCTACGAGCCGCCCTGCCGCTTCGTGCTGAGGCATGCGAAGGCGACCATCGCTGTTTCAGCCTTGCTGGTGCTGGCCACGATCCCGGTCTATATGAAACTCGGATCGGAATTCATGCCGCCTTTGGACGAGGGTTCCATCCTCTACATGCCCACTACCTTTCCGGGGCTTTCGGCGGCGGAAGCGGAGCGCTCCCTCCAGCTCCAGGACCGCATCCTGCGGGCCTTTCCAGAGGTCAGCCAGGTGTTCGGCAAGGCCGGCAGGGCAGAGACGCCCACGGATCCCGCGCCCTTTTCCATGATGGAAACCACCGTGCTCCTGAAGCCTGAGTCCGAGTGGCGCGAAAAGCGCCGCTGGTATTCATCCTGGGCCCCCGGCTGGATGAAAGGGCTGCTCCGCTCCTTCTGGCGGGACCGCATCACCCACGAGGAACTGGTCGCGGAAATGGACAAGGCCATGCGGATGCCGGGATTCAGCAACGCCTGGACCATGCCCATCAAGGCGCGGCTCGACATGCTCAGCACCGGCATCCGGACTCCCGTAGGCCTGAAGATCAGCGGTTCGGACTCGACCGAGATCGAGAAGCTCGGCGTCGAAGCGGAGGCCTTGCTGCGGAAGGTTCCAGGCACCCGCAGCGTGTTCGCCGAGCGGGTCCAGGGCGGCTATTTCCTGGACTTCGTGCTGAAGCGGGAACAGCTGGCCCGTTACGGCCTGAGCGTGGACGAAGCCAACATGATGGTAATGACCGCGGTGGGCGGGGACAACCAGAGCACCGTGTATGAAGGGCGGGCGCGCTACCCCGTGAATGTGCGGCTGCTGCGGGACTACCGCAGCGATGCGGCCTCGCTGAACCGCGTGCTGGTGCCCCTTCCCATGGGCGGGCAGGTGCCCATGTCGGAGATCGCGGAGCTTAAAATGGTTCAGGGCCCTGCCATGATCCGGGATGAAAACGGGTTGCTCACAGGCTACGTGTTCGTGGACTTCGACACGTCCAAGATCGATGTGGGAAGCTACGTGGACCGTGCCAAGACGGCCCTGGCCAGCGGCTTGAAAATGCCCACGGGCTATTCGGTTTTATGGAGCGGCCAGTTCGAGAACATGGTGCGGGTGCGCGAGCGCCTGAAGCTGATCCTGCCCATCACCCTGGTGCTGATCTTCGGCCTGCTCTACATGAACACGCGGTCGTCCTTCAAGGCGGGCCTCGTGATGCTGGCGGTGCCTTTCTCGGCCATCGGCGCCGTATGGCTGCTTTATATCCTGGGTTACAACGTGTCCATCGCCGTGTGGGTCGGCATGATCGCGCTCATGGGCCTGGACGCCGAGACTGGCGTCTTCATGCTGCTGTTCCTGGATCTGGCCCACGACGAAGCCGCGAAAGCAGGGCGTTTGAACTCGAAGGCAGATCTCCGCGAGGCCATCATCCATGGAGCCGTGAAGCGAGTGCGGCCCAAAGCCATGACCGTCTGCGCGGCCTTCATGGGCCTGCTGCCGATCCTCTGGTCCACCGGCGCCGGCGCCGACCTGATGAAGCGCATCGCCGCGCCGATGGTGGGCGGGCTGGTCACCTCCTTCATCCTGGAATTGCTGGTCTATCCTGCGGTGTACTACTTATGGAAAGGTAGAATGATCCCGGATGAATCGGCCACACTTGAATCCGGCTTGGTGAACACTTGATTCAACCCGAGGCCCCAGGCCTCCCAGACAAAGGAATCTCCCATGCTCACGCCCTTCGTATTCGCTGCGTTGCTTTCCCTCGCCGGTCCTGCGGCCGAGGGTCCCACCAACACCATCTGCCCGGTCATGGGAAATGCGGTGACCCCCGGCAAAAGCCCCATTGTGAAGGTGAAAGGCCGTCAATATTACGTCTGCTGCGCCGGCTGCGCCCCCAAGCTGGAGAAGAATCCCGACAAGTACCTCGACAAGGACGGCCGTCCGAAAAACGCGCCGAAGGGCTGAGCTTCAGGTTCCATCAGCCTTCCAGGGAAGCCACGAGGTCCTGGTAGCGCGGGAGCGAACGGATGGAATCCAGATCCCCGTCGTGGAGGATCCAGTCTTTCTGGGTGAGCCCTCCGGCAACGGCCCGGACGAGGCAATCCAGGGCTTCATCAGGATCGGCGGCCAGGGCGTGGATGCAGCCCAGGTTGTAGAGCAGCATGGGATCATCCGGATCCATGCTCCGGGCCATCCGGGCCCAGTCCAGACCCTTCTCCCGCTCGCCCAGGGCCACGAGCGCGTTGGCGCCCAGGTATCGGGCGCGCGCATCATCCGGAGCATGTTCAAGGCGTTGCTGCACCAGCGCCAGCCCTTTCCTCCGGGCGCTTTCGGCTTCATCCTCCACGCCCAGGCTGTGGTAGACCTGGGCCACCAGGAGGATCGCCTGGAAGTCCTCGGGCCGGAGCACCGCCGCCCATTCGAAGAATTGGATGGCCATTTCCGGTTTGCCCGCGGCCAGGCAATGGCGGGCGTAGAAATAGGCCCCTTCGTAGAGGCTGGGATCCAGGCAAAGCGATCGTTCAAAGGCGGCTTCCGCCTCCTCGGTCCGTCCTGCGGCCGACAGCGCCACGCCCCGGGACGCGTGGGCTTCGGCCAGGTCCGGATCCAGTTCCAGAGCCTTCTGGCTGCAGGATTCGGCCAGCTCCCGCTGGGACCCGGTGCGTTCGATGTAGATGTAGGTGTAGGCGGCGCAGTTGGCCAGGCCCGCCCAGGCGGACGCATAATCCGGGTCGATGTCGAGGGCGTGGCGGAACATCTCGGCGGCAAAGCCCATGCCGCGGCGGTTGAACCGGAAGTAATACTGCCGGCCCCTCAGATAGTATTCAAAGGCCTCCAGATCCGCCGCGTACCTGGGCCGGAAGGAGGCTGGCTGTTTCAGCGCGGATGCGACGCAAGTGGCGATGTCCTCCAGGGTTGCGAAGAGGTCCTTCCGATCGAAATCGTAGGATTTGGACCAGGCCACCTGATCCGGCTCCACATTGACCAGCTCGGTTTTAAGGGTCAGGAGGTCGCCCTTTTTCAGCAGCGATCCACCCAGGATGGCGTTCGCGTGGAGGCGGCGCCCGATCTCCGCCAAGGACAAGTCTGATCCCCCATAGAGGAAGGACGTGGTCCTGGAGATCACCCGCAGATCCTCGATCTGGTTCAGGGCCTGCAGCACTTCTTCGGCCAGGCCTTCGCCGAGATAGCCTTCATTGCTGTCCTGGCGCAGATCGAGGAAGGGCAGGACCGCAACTGAGGGCAGGTCTTTCCGCGCTTTCGGATGGACCGGGGTTCGTTTCATGACGGTTGTTCCCTGGATCCGCCGGGACTTCCCAAGCCGAAGCGACATCGCCCACCTCCAAGCAGGATCTCGATCCAACATCAATTACTGTAGAGCTTCATCCAGGCCAGGGACTGCGTGGGAGCGGCGTCCTTCGGCACTCCAGGGGACAAAAAGAACGGATCGCCTCCCACATCAATCCCCCACTGGTGATATCCAACATGGGGTGCGCAGGCCGCTGCGCAAGGACATTTCCAGGTCCCGGCACCCTGCGGGGGCGGCCGGCTATCGGCGACCCTCGGCCTAGGCCACAATCAGCCCATGGCTGACGAGGATTCCCAGCGAAAGCGGAGGGTGCGCTACCAAGGCACCCATCCACGCCGCTTCCAGGACAAATACAAAGAATTGAACCCCGTTGCGGATGCCCTCGAACTGGAGAAGGTCCGGGCCCGGGGCCAGACTCCCGCAGGCACCCACCGCCCCATCTGCGTGCGGGAGATCCTGGAGATCCTCGCGCCAAAACCCGGAGAAACAGGCCTCGACGCCACCTTGGGCTTCGGCGGCCACACACTGGAAATCTTGCCGCATCTCCTGCCCGACGGCCGCCTCTTTGCCCTAGACGTGGATCCCATCGAACTGCCCCGCACCGAAGCCCGCCTGCGCGCGGCAGGTTTCCGCGAGGACGTGCTGGTGGTGCGCCGCATGAATTTCGCCGGGCTGCCGCAGTTGCGCCCTGAATTCGGAGAGGGCCTCGATTTCGTGCTGGCGGATCTGGGCGTCTCCTCCATGCAGATCGACAATCCCGCCCGCGGCTTCACCTACAAAGCCGAGGGCCCCCTGGATCTTCGCCTCAATCCCCAGCGCGGGAAGCCCGCCTCGGCGCTGCTCCAGAACCTCGGGGAACAGGAGCTCGCGGACCTTCTCGCCGAGAACTCCGATGAGCCCCGCGCCCAGGCCATCGCAAAGGCCATCCTGGCGGCAGCCCGGGACCGCCCCGTCGCCACCACCACCCAGTTGGCCAGGATTGTGCGGGCTGTGGTGAAGGCCGACGGCGCCCCCGGCTCCCTGGAGGATGAGACCCGGGGGGCGCTGCAGCGGACCTTCCAGGCCCTCCGCATCGCGGTGAATGACGAATTCCAGGTGCTCGACCAGTTCCTGTCCTACCTGCCCAACTGCCTTAGGCCCGGCGGCCGCGTCGCCATCCTGAGCTTCCATTCCGGCGAGGACCGCCGCGTGAAGAAGGCCTTCCAGCAAGGGCACCGGGATGGCTTCTATGCCTGCATCGCCCCGGAGCTGATCCGCCCGGGGTTTGAAGAGCGCCGGGACAATCCGAGGTCCGCCTCCGCCAAGCTCAGGTGGGCGGTGAAGGAGGGGTGAACGCGGCTGGCCTCACTTCCGCCTGAAGGTGAGGCTCTGCTCGGCGACGGGCTTCGCCTTGGCTTCGACGGTGGCGAGCTGCGCCTCGCTGAAGGGGCGGAAATCCCGCGAGATGGCCACGTTCTCCTGGAGCTGGGCGATGGTGTCGCACCCGATGATGACGGTTGAGAAAGGGAAGCTGAGCACATAGCGCATGGCCTCCTGCATGCTCAGGGTGCCGGGCACGAGCTTCCGCGGGCCCGTCTGCTTCTCGGGCGCGGGCGGCTTGAAAGTGGCAAGGAGGCGGGAACGCGCGGGCACCTTCATCCCGATGATGCCCATCTCCTTTTCCACGGCGTAGGAAAGCAGCTTCCGGAAGCTCCGGTGCTGGGGATCCGCCGCGTTGAAGGCCATGAGCACGGTGTCGAAGGGAAAGCGGCGGATGCCTTCCATCAGCACCTCCGGATCCGCATGGCCCGTAAGGCCCAGATAACGCACCAGCCCCTGCTCGCGGGCTTTCAGGAAGGCTTCCAGGGCGCCGCCCTTGGCGCATACCTTCTCCACATCGTCCATGGTCTGCATGTTGTGGAGCTGCCAAAGGTCCAGGTGATCGGTTTCCAGCAGTTTCAGCGAGATGTCCAGGTTGCGCAGGGAACCATCCCGGGTGCGGTCGTGGGTCTTGGAGGCCAGGAAGATTTCGCTCCGGCGCTTTTTCATCACCTGGCCGATGTAGCGTTCGCTCCACCGGCCCTCGCCGCCGTACCGGGCCGAGGTGTCGATGTAGTTCACGCCGAGATCGATGGCCCGCTCGATGAGGGGCACCGCCACCGCTTCGTTGTCGGGTTTCTCGATGCTGGCCTGGCCGCCCAGGCTGAAGATCCCCACGAGATGGCCCGTGCGTCCCAGATTGCGGGTGGGCATGGCCTGGGCGGTGCGCAGGTTCCGGGGCATGGGGTGCCGCGAGGCCTGCGCCGGTGCATCCATTCCCTCCAACCTGGAGGCGAGGAGCCCTGCCGTCGCTGCCGCTCCGAGCTGAAACAATTCACGTCGTCCAATCCCAGTCTTGGCCATGGGAGCCTCCGCGTGGTTGCAGTATCGCGCCAAACCGGGATTCCGGAAACACGCTCTAAGAGGAGCGCCTATTGTGGAAGCTGGCAGGAATGACACGCCGGTTCCGCATCTAGTGCGTATCCCAATCGCTGGGCAGATCGATGCCGACGGCTTCCCGGTAGGGAAAGGCTCCTCCCCAGTTGCAGGTCCAGTAGATGGAGTTGCCATCCATGGAGAGGGCGGCCTGGCCTTCGTTGCGGTAGGCATCATTGCCCGGGTAGGCGATGTAGGTGGGCGAGACGCGCTGCATGACGATGCCGGCGCTCATGTCCTGGAGTTTGACCATGAACAGTTGGTTGTCGGCCACCGCGCTGTCGCTGGACGAATAGGTGGACACGAAAGCCCAGCCGCGTTTGGTGTGGAATTTTCCGAAATGGAAGCCGTTGTTCCACCCCAGATCGCCATGGTAGAGCAGGTGGATGGTGGTTCCGTCCGAGAGTCTGCGGGCTTCGATGAAATCGGTCACGTTGTTCTGGCTCACGAACCATTCGGCTCCCGAAGCATCCAGGGACCAGCCCGCATGGGTGGCATCGATGGACACCTTCACGGGCGTACCCGTGAGCGTAAGGGGCCAGGCGTGGGGACCGTCCAGGACGGTGCCGATGTCCTCGTCCCGGTTGCCGGCGAAGGCCCGGTCGAAGTGGATCACCGCCTTCGTTCCGAGAGGGCTTATTTCCACCATGTTGGGGCGGGGGATCGAACCGGTCTTCCCGAAATCAGAAGGGTTCCGGATGCCCAGAACGGTGTCCGTCTGCTTGTCATAGGTGAAGATCTTTTTGACTGGGTAGGGGCCGCCCGTGGTGATTTCCAGCACCATCCAGCACCAGTAGCGCGAATCATTGGAGGAATCCCCTTCCACATCGTTGAAGATGAAGGCTCCGTTCGGGTAGGGGCCTCCGGCGATGGAGGCGAAGTCACGCACCAGGGTGCTGATGCCGGTCGCCACATCCTGCTGATAAAAGGCGAGGTCCCGGACGTAATAGATGCGGCTCGGAAAGCTGTTCGAACCGTCCCAGCGGATCTCGTTCACTTCGCCGATGCTGGTGCCGTCGGAGTGCAGGAGATTCCGCAGGATGGCTCCGGTGGCGAGGTCCACGACCCAGGCGCTGGTGGAATCCTCGCCATGGATGATGATCTTGTTCTTCGCGCTGTTGGTGGGGCTGAAGCGGCTGTAGACCACCAGGGAACCCTTGGCGGCCGCCGCTGTTTCCGAGGAATTCGTCAGGCGCTTGAGGGTCGCCCCGGTGACCGAGTTGGTGGCGGTGCCGAACTTGGCGGGGGCGGTTCCGTATTCCGGAGCGATGTAGGCCGTGTTCTGGACCAGGTATTTATATCCAGTGGCGGGCGCCGAATCATTCGTAGTCACGATGACGCTGTCGTAGGCGCTCGCTCCCCGGTTGTCGGTCACCGTGATCGTGAAGGTCAGCGTCGTGGCCGTTGTGACCTGGGGCGCGATGAAGGAGGCCTGGGCTGTGGTGGATCCGGAAAGGCTTACGCTCGGGCCGCCGGTCTGCGCCCATTGGTAGCTGGCGATGGTGCCGTCCGGGTCGGAGGCGGTGGCGGAAAGGGTCACGGCCGCGCCTTCCACCACCGATTGATCCAACCCTGCGATCACGGTGGGCGGGAGGTTGGCTGCGGGCGGCGCATTGGTGGAGGTTCCGCCCCCGCTGCAGGCCAGTCCGAATGGCAGCAAGGACGCCATCATGCAGGAAAGAAGTTCCCCTCTCTTCGGGTTCATCCGGCCGCCTCATTCCCTGGGTTGAAATCTAGTCGGGTTTTCATCCGCCGCCCGGAATTCTTTGCTCCGGCGTTCGATTAATAATTGGACCTGCTTCGCTGGTCCTCGTTGTCGGGCTCCACGTGGATGACCACGTCCGCGAGTCCCTCGAAATGCCCGCAGAGCCATATCTCCAGATCGCGCGCGATGGCATGCCCTTCCTCGACGGTGATGTCGGGATCCACCAGGATGCTCAGGTCCATGTGGATGATCGCGCCGGTCCCCCGGGACCGGATGTTGTGGCAGCCCTTCACGCCGCCGAATGCGATGACTTTTTTCATGACCTCATTGGGATCGAGCCGCTGCTGGTCCGAGAAGGTCGTGTGCGCGCCCTTGAACACCTGGATGGCCGCCCAGACGATCGCCACCGCCACGAACAGGCCCACGATCGGGTCGGCGATGGCCACGCCGAATTTCACCAGGACGAGGGAGCCCAGCACGCCCAGGGTCACCCAGATGTCCGACAGGGTGTGCTTCGCGTCGGCCTGCAGCACATCGCTGCCGAATTCCCTTCCGCGGCGGTTTTCGAACCACACCACGAAGACATTGATGCCGAGGGTGACGACCATGACCGCGAAAGAGGTGGGCGTGACCTCGACCTTCGGGTGGATGCCGCTCTTGGCGAAGGCCACCAGCGCTGAAATGGATCCGCTGACGACCTTCCATGCGGCGAGGCAGAGCATGATCCCGATGGCGGCGCTGGCGAACGATTCGTACTTGTGGTGGCCGTAGGGATGGTCCTCGTCGGGAGGCTTGCTGGCGGCCTTCATGGCGATGAGGGCCACGATGTTTCCCGAGCCGTCGGTGAAGGAGTGGATGCCGTCGGCGAACATGGCCGTGGACCCGCTGACGAGTCCCCAGGCGACTTTGCCCAGGGCCACAAGGATATTCAGGGCGAGGATCTGCCAAAGGACCTTGCTGATGCCTTTGGCGCGCTGCTCCATGTCCTTCCCCCCGGATTAATATCGGCAACCAATAACAAAACTACCACCCACCGCCAGCGCGGCGTCCTCGTGTCTCGGTGGTGAATTTTTATCTTTTCGAATGCAAACTCGTATCAAACGGTCTTCTTCCTTGCCCGCCCGGCCAGGTAGAGGAAGCCGCAGACGGCCAGCACCAGCGCCACGGTCCCCAATTCTCCGGCCAGGCCGACGATCCGGGGAGCCATGGATTTCGGCGCCACTCCGCCGACAACGAGCCCGGCCACCAGGATTCCCGCGAGGCCTTCCCCGGCCACGAGGCCCGAAGCGGCCAGGATGCCCGGATCGCTCTCGCTCTTGGTTTCGCCTTCCCCGCGCCGACGGTCAAGCAGCGCCCTCACGCAGCCGCCCACGTAGATCGGCGCCATGGAGGACAAAGGCAGGTAGACGCCGATGGCGAAGGCTAGTCCCGACACGCCGCAGAGCATCGCCCCCAGGGAGAGTCCCGCGCCGGAAAGCACCAGCGTCCAGGGCAGCGCGCCGGAGAGCACGCCTTCGATGATGGTCTTCATCAGCATGGCCTGGGGCGCGGGGATCTCCTTGCTGCCGAAGCCGAAGGCATGGCCCATGAGGATCACCGTGGCCGCCACGGCCCAGCAGGCCACCGAAGCCCCGATGAGCTGGCCGAACTGCTGCTTGGCGGGCGTCGCGCCCACCAGGAATCCGGTCTTCAGATCCTGGGAGATGTCACCGGCCTTGGAGGCGGCGATGGCGACGATGGTGCCTACCGTGAGCACAGCCGCCCGGGCGTTTCCATCCACCCATCCCGCCGCTGCGAAAATGGATGCCACACCAAGCAGCGTCACCAACGTGATGCCCGAGGTGGGCTGGGAGGAAACGCCCACGATGCCCACGATGCGCGCCGCCACCGCCACGAAGAGCACGCCGAACACGCCCACGCCCGCCGCGCAGACCATGCGCGGCACCAGGCCCATGCCGCCCGCGAAGATCCCCGGCACGAAGGCTGCTGCCAGCACCACGAAGGCGATGCCGCCGATCACGAAGGAGCCGGGCAGGTCCCGGTCTTTTTCGGAACGCTCGACGGGGATGCCGGTGGCGTCCCGGGAGACGCCCTTGGCGATGGCGGCGAAGGCTCCCACCATGGAAGGCAGGTTCTTGAGCACCGTGAGGATGCCCGCCGTTGCCACCGCGCCCGCGCCTATGTAGCGCACGTACTTCGACCAGATGGCGCCCGCGTCCATCTGCGACACCAGGCGCGTGGTCTCCGGGTACAGCGGGGCCGAGAGCGAGGATCCGAAAAAGGTGATGAGCGGGATGAGCACGATGGATGAGATCAGCGCGCCCGAGACGATGACGCCCGATTGGCGGTAGCCCAGGATGTAGCCCACCGCGAGCAATGCGGGAGCCAATTCCAGGGCCAGGGACCCATTGGGGAGCACCCGGGAAAGGGAAAGGCTCATCTCCGAAGGCACCAGGAAGAGGAGCGCCACCAGCAGCTTTACGCCCGCTCCCACGGCCATGCCGCGGAAGATCCAGGCGCTGTCGCTGGAACCTTCCGCGGTGGCCCGGAGGACCTCCGCGCAGGCCGTGCCTTCGGGGTAGGGCAGTTCGTCGTGGGACTCGACGATGAGCAGGCGGCGCAGCGGAACCATGGCCGAAAGCCCCAGCACGGCGCCCAGAAAGCACAGGGCCACCACCTGCAGATAGGGCGGGGCCATGCCCCAGAGAAAGAGCGCCGGGATCGTGAAGATGGTGCCGGTGGCCAGGGACGTGGAAGCCGAACCGATGGTCTGGGAGAGATTCGCTTCCAGGATCGTGCCCTTGGCGCCGAACAGCTTGAAAAGGGCCACGGTGAGGACCGCCGCAGGAATGGAGGCCGCGACCGTCAGGCCCACCCGCAATCCGATGTAGGCATTGGCGGCGCCGAAGACCACGCCGAGGACCACGCCCGCCGCGACGGCCTTCCAGGTGAGTTCGGCTAGTGGGCTCGAAGCTGGATTCTTCATGGAGACTCCTGGAGCAAGCCGTCGCGTCAAAATAACGTGGTCATGGAAATGGCACGGCCCCTAATCGTGGCATGCGGGCGGGCCGTGGCTCAGGCGCGGTAGAGGGCCGCGCCCCAGTGCATGCCCGAACCCAGGGCCGTGAAGGCGATGAGCATGCCGGGCTTCACCAGGCCGTTCTCCAGGCACTCGTGGTAGAGGATCGGCAGCGTGGCCGCGGTGGTATTGCCGTAGCGCTCGATGTTGTGGGGGACCTTTTCGGCCGGGAGGCCCAGGGCCTTCTGCACGCCTTCGATGATGCGGAGGTTCGCCTGGTGGACGAGGACCAAGTCCAGCGATTCCACGGCCACCCCCGCGGCGGCGCAGACCTCGCGCACCGCCTGGGGCATCAGGGTCACGGCGGAGCGGAACACTTCCTTGCCCTGCATCACCGGGATCGTGTCGCCGGCCTGGATCTGGGCCGGGGTCACGAAGGGCCGGCTCTTGAAGCTCGCGCCCTTCATGGTGAGCACGCCGGCTCCAGTGCCGTCGGTGTAGAGCTGGGTCTTCAGCAAGCCGGCCGGGCCTTCCCGGGCCTCCAGCACCACCGCGCCCGCCCCGTCGCCGAAGAGCACGGTGCGGTCCCGGGAGATGGTGTTCTCAGCCTTTTCCGCCTCGGTGACCTCCCGGTCCGACATCCCGATGACCGTATCCCAGCCCAGGTGCCAGGGCATGAAACCCGTGTGCAATTCGGCACCGACAAGGAGCACGCGCGGGTAGCGGCCGCTCTGGACCAGGAGGTCGGCCAGTTCCAGTCCATAGAGGAAGCCGCTGCACTGCTGCCGGATGTCGAAAGTCGGAATGTTCCGGAGGCCAAGGGCGGCCTGCAGCAGCGGCCCGTTGCCGGGCAGCACATGATCGGGCGTCATGGTGGCGAAGACCACCGCGTCGATGTCGGCGGGCCTCAATCCAGCGTTGGCGATGGCGGCGGAGGCGGCCAGGGATCCGAGCTCGGCGGAACCCTGGCCGGGCGCGGCGTAGTTCCGCTGCTGGATGCCGCTGCGGGCGCGGATCCATTCGTCGGAGGTATCCATGATCCGGGCCAGATCCTCATTCGTCACGACATGGGGCGCCAGCCCGATTCCCGTTCCGGTGATCACACTTCCCATCGTTTCCCTCGCCGCGGTTGGAGCCCCAGCATAGCCCGGACCATCGGGCGGGATTCACAACGACTTTGGATTCAGCCAGAGCCGTTTCATGGAAAACGAAAGAAGGGCTACGCCGCGGCCACCCTGAACCGGGCCACGCTGGATTTGGCGGGCGTGACCGCCAAGGCGTTCATCGACGGCCGAGTGCTGCTGGAGGGCAAGCGGCTGCTGGCCCACACTGATCTTTCCGTAGCCCAGATCGCCGCCTATCTCGGCTTCAGCGAAGCCACCAACTTCGCCAAGTTCTTCAAACGCGGAAGCGGTTCGGGCCCCAGGGAATTCAGAACTTCCATCATCAAGGCGCGCTGATCCGGAGTCCTCTGAGGCAGCCGGATCCTAGAACTGCATCGCGTAGGCCACCTTCGCGAAGATGCCCCGTTCCACCATCCGCTCGGCGGGAATGCTTGCGTGGGGATCCCGGCGGCGCTGGCCGGACCAGCCGATGTGGGCGCTGGTGAAGGCGTTGGGCTGCCAGCCGAAGAAGGCCTTCAGGTATTTGTCGACGGTGTCCGGCCCGTCGCCATCGTAGCGCACCACGAAGGCCTGGCTCTTCAGGTAGAAGTGATGGGGCATCTGCCAGATGGCCGTGGTGGAAAGCTCCCTGGCCCGCAGCAGGCGCAGACCGTCGGCTTCCCGGTCCAACTCGGCCTGCAGGGCGGAGAGTTGGTAGCTCACATTCCGAATGCCGCCGCTGCTGCTGAACTCGTGGGTGCGCAACCGCGCCGGCGCGCCGGAAGACAGGTCGATGGTCCGGCCCGTGGTGGCGCGGATGAGCAGCTGCGCCCAGGACAGCCGCTTCCAGCTCAGGGCCATGTTGATATTGCGGGTGGCGTTCGAACGAACCTGATCGTTGCTCCACGCGCGCCCCGAAATGTCCCAGTTCAGGCTCCAGGCCCAGCGGCCGGCGGTCTCGATGTAGGCGTCCAACCCGACTGCGCGATCGAAGGGATTGCCGGTCCACCACTGGAGGTTCCGCCACCGGAGGCTCGCGTTGGCCTGCGCGAAACGCCCATCGTTCCAGGTGCCCTGCCAACCGAAATTCGCGCTGGATTGGCGGTAGCCCTGGAGGTCCGTGAAACCCGAGACCAGCACCAGACCTGGGCTCGTGGCTTGCCGCGAAGCGGAAGCGAACCAGTGCCTGGTGTTCCAGTCCAGGCGCAGCGAGGTGGCGGTGCCGTCCATGGACCTCACGGTCCCATCGGCCTTCGGGAGGTGCGCCACGGAGCGCACGCCACTGCCGATGAAGTGGAAATGCGGCCCCAGATATTGATCCCAGTAGATGCCGCCGCTCTGGCCGCCGGATCCTCCGGGCCCGCCCACGAGCACCTTGTCTGTACCCACCAGCGACACCCCGGAGCCCCGTCCATCGAGGCGGAACCGCGCGGCTACGGCTGTGTCCCGGGTGGGGAGCGCATCCACCCCTTCGGCCCCGCTGGCGCCCAGGATCTGGCCGCCCTCCTGGTCCTTGGCGTTCAACACGGTCCAGCTCGCCCAGGAGGACTGGCCCGAGGCCTTGACGCCGTAGAGCGGCTCCTGGATGGCGCGGCTGAAGAACTGGCGCTGGACGCCAGTGATGCCCAGCAGTTCCATGCCTTCCAGAAAGAAGGGCCGCCGCTCGGGATAGGCCACGCGGAAGCGGCTGTTGATCTGCAACGGATCCACATCCGCGTCCGCGGTGTTGAAATCGGGGCGATAGGTGCCTTCGAGGGTGATGGACGTGCTCGAATACCGAAGATCCAGACCCAACCGCGCGCGCGAATCCGCGGGCAGCGCCGGATCCGCGCCGGCGGACTGGGCGCGGGCGTAGGATGCGAAGGGGATGATCATGAAGGGCGATCCGGGACGATCCACCGGCGCGCCTGAAACCTTCGCCACTTGGCAGATGTCGCACTGGATGTCCTTGCTCATGCGCGGCCACACGGCGCCGTAGCGGCGCTCCCTCGGCATGACGCGCAGGAAGCGCAGCCCCCACTCGCCCGGGCGCCGCCGCAGGCTGCTGTAGGGCACGCGGATCTTCACCACATAGCCGTTCGGGGTCAACACGCCCACGGAGTCCCACGCGCAGTCATAGGCGTAGTTCTCCCCTGATGCATCCGTCACGATGGCATCGAATTGGCCCCCCAGGGGTGTGGACAGCAGACGGATGGTGCTCTGCCCCTTGCCGGACGCATCGATGTCGAGGCCAACGAAATCAAGATCGGCGCTGAAATCGTCCCGCTTGTGGAGCACAGCGCGCACTTTGGACGGTTCAGGGTCGGAACATTCGAAGGCGGCATAGAAGGCGTCCGGTCCCCAGGCGAGATGCGCAAGGGTGGGCCAGCGGTTGGCGCCCTTGTCGTCCGGCATGACCATGCCGAAATCGCTGACGGGCAACGATCCCTCCCAGGTGGAGAGATCCGAGTCCCGCGCCATGGAGGGCGCCTTGGAGAGATGCGGAATTGCCAGATGGGGCGGGTTCGGAACTTGGGCCACGGCGAGGGCCGAGCAGGCGAAGGCCAAAGCGGGTACGCGCAAGATTCACCTCGACACGGCAGCGTGTGGAGGGGACTACGAAGGAAGGTGGAGGCGGTTTAGATGTGTGGCGCCTCGGCCTAGCTGTGCGCGCCGGGCGCTTCTCGGCCGGTGGCTTCGACGTATTCGATGTAGGAGCCCTGGTAGGCCAAGGGGCCCTTGTGTTCGTCAGGCGCCAGCTCCAGCACGCGGCTGCCCAGGCCGCGCAGGAAGGTGCGGTCGTGGGAGACGAAGAGCATGGTGCCTTCGAAGTCCTTCAGTGCCTCGATGAGCATTTCCTTCGTGGCGAGATCCAGGTGGTTGGTGGGCTCGTCCAGCACCAGGAAATTGGGCGGGTCGAAGAGCATGCGCGCCATCACCAGCCGGGATTTCTCGCCGCCGGAGAGGGAACGAATCTTTTTTTCGACTTCGTCGCCGGAAAACTGGAAGGCGCCCAGGAGGTTGCGGATGACGCCGATGCCCTCCATGGGGAAATCCTGCTGGAACTGCTCCTGGACCGTGAGCTCGGGATTGAGCAGGTCCAGGGCCTGTTGGGAGAAATAACCCACCTTCAGGCTCGCGCCCAGGCGCACCGTGCCCGCATCGGGCTCGACGACGCCCGCCACCATCTTGAGCAGCGTGGATTTGCCGGTCCCGTTCTTGCCCATGACGCACCAGCGCTCGCCGCGGCGCACATGGAAATCGAAGGAGTCGTACAGGACGCGCTTGCCGTAGCTTTTCGACAGGCCCTTGAGCATGGCCACGTCGTCGCCGGAACGGCCTGGGATGCGGAAATCCCATTTCCCGACTTTGCGTTTTTTCGGCAGCTCGATGCGTTCGATCTTGTCCAAAGCCTTCACTCGGCTCTGCACTTGGGCGGCCTTGGCGGCGTGGGCCGAGAAGCGCTCGATGAAACGCTGCTCCTTGGCGAGCTTGGCCTGCTGCCGCGCGTAGGCCGCTTCCTGGTTGGCCTCGCGCTGCTCCCGTTCCGTCACGTAGAAGTCGTAGTTGCCCGAATAGGTGATGATGTCGCCGCCGTCGATCTCGATGACCTTGGTGACGATGCGGTTCATGAAATCCTTGTCGTGGGAAGTCATGAGCAGCGTGGAGGGCAGGCTTTTCAGGAAGCCCTCCAGCCAGATGATGGACTCGATGTCCAGGTGGTTCGTGGGCTCGTCCAGCAGCAGCACATCGAATTTGCCCAGCAGCACCTTGGCCATGGAGACGCGCATCTTCCATCCGCCGGACAAGGCGCCAACGTCGCCATCGATCTGCTCATCCTCGAAGCCCAGGCCGTGCAGGCAAGCCCGGGCCCTGGCCTCCAGCTCGTAGCCGCCCAGGTGCTGGTACTCCTCCTGCACGTGGCCGAAGCGGTCCAGAATCGCTTCCATCTCATCGCCTCGCCCGGGGTCCGACATGGCGTGCTGCAGGTCCATCAATTCGTGGTGCAGGTCGCCCAGGCGGCCGCTCCCTGCGATGGCCTCATCCAGGACAGGCCGGCCGGACATCTCGTCCACTTCCTGGCGGAAGTAGCCCACGGAGATCTTTTTCGGCAGGCTCACGGTGCCGTCGTCGGCCACTTCCTCGCCCATGATCATGCGGAAAAGCGTGGATTTTCCGGCGCCGTTGGGGCCCACCAGACCGACCTTCTCGCCGGTGTTGAGCTGGAACCCGGCATCAATGAAGAGCACTTGCCTGCCGTACTGTTTGCTGACATCTGAAAACGTGATCATGGAGCTCCATCGGGGAGGCGCAGGCGTGGTTCCAGCCGATCGGGAGGACCCGCGCCAAAGGCAATCCTCTAGTCTATCGCCGGGGAGCCGACTCTCGATGCCCTACTTTCCGCAAGGCCGCCGCCCTCCAGAATCGCCGGACCGGCCAGGTTTGCCGGCTGGAGCGCCTCAGGTGGCCGGCTTCTCCCGTTCTTGTTCCACTAGGATCCGCCTCAGGATTTTTCCGGAGGGCGATTTGGGGATCTGCGCCGTGAACTCCACTGCGGTGATGCGCTTGTGGGGAGCCACACGCCCCGCCGCATAGGCCATGATGGCTTCCGCATCCGGGGGTTCACCGGGTTTGAGCACGATGAAGGCCTTGGGCCTCTCCCCCGATTTGTCATCGTGGATCGGGATCACGGCCGCATCTGCGATCGAAGGATGGGAAAGCAGGAGGGCCTCGAGTTCCGCGGGCGCGACCTGCATTCCATTCACCTTGATGAGCTCCTTGAGGCGGTCCACGATGTAGATGTGTCCAGCCGCATCCACGCGGGCGATGTCGCCGGTGCGGAACCATCCTTCCGGGTCGATGGCCTCGGCGGTGGCTTCGGGGCGGTTGAGATAGCCCTTCATCACCTGGGGGCCCCGGATCCACAATTCGCCCCGCTCGCCCTCTTCCACGGGGTCGCCGGTTTCAACATGCACGACCCGCGCTTCCGTGCCCGCCACCGGCACGCCGGCGGAGGCCCGGGGCATGCTCCCGTCCTTGGCCGAGACCATGGCCACAGGACTGGTCTCGGTGAGGCCGTAGCCCTGCAGCACCACGCAGCCGAGCCGCTCCTCCACCTGCCTGGCCACGGCCTCCCCCAGGGGCGCCGCGCCGCTCAACAGGCAGCGCAGCGAACTGAGATCGAACTGGTCCACCAGCGGGTGCTTCGCCAGGGCCAGCAGGATGGGCGGCACCAGGAAGACATAGGTAGCCTTGTAATGCTGGACGGCCCCGAGGAATTCCTCCAGGTCGAAGCGGGGCAGCAGCACCAGCGTCGCGCCAATGGAAAGCCCCGTGTTCATCATCACGTTCATGCCGAAGATGTGGAAGAGCGGCAGGATGCCCAGGATGACGTCGTCCTCCTTCAGGCCGCAGACCGCGCTCTGCAGCACATTGACGCTGAGGTTGTCATGGGTGAGCATCACGCCCTTGGGCAGCCCGAGGGTGCCGCTGGAATAGGGGAGCGCCATCAAATGCGTGGCCGGGTCCAGCGCCACGGAAGGCACGGTGCGGCTTCCGGAATCCAAGGTTCCGAAGGCTTCCGCGGCGGACAGATCCGCTCCGCCGGTGGCGAAGACCCTCTGGATCCCCGCCGCGGCCGCAGCCTCCAAGGCCTTGGGCAGGATGGCCGCATCCGCCAGCAGCCACGTTGCGCCGGAGTCGCAAAGTTGATTCGCCATCTCTTCGGTGGTGTAAGCGGGATTGAGCGTGGTGACCGTTCCGCCGAGAAGTCCCACGGCGTGGAAGGCCAGGACAAATTCCGCGCAGTTGGCGCAGGCGATGGCGAAGACATCGCCCAACGTGAATCCCCGGGCCGCCAAACCGCCGGCCACGCGGTGGATGGAGGCCTTCAGCTCCCCAAACGTGAATTGCGTCCCGCTCCGGGTGTCCACCAGGGCCAGCTTGCCGGGCAGATCGCGCGCCCTGCCGAGCACGAGGTCTTGAAGCGGACCACGCCCCAGGACGGGCGCGGGATGGGCGCTGCGGATGATCATGGGGCACCGGGGTTGGTTCTCCAGATTACCCGCTCCCGCGTCTTTTGTGCGTCCATCCCGCATTCGAGAGCGTACACTCGGCGGGCAAAGTCTCCGTAGTGCGGAGGAAACCATGGAAAGCCTGCCTCCCCTTTCCTCACGGGTTGGTTTCGACGACGCGGTGATCCCCGTCGATGCCGATTCGCTGCGGCGGGACTTCATCGAAAAACTGTTCTACCAGCAGGCCAAGTTCCCCGCGGTCGCTACGCTCAACGACCACTACCTCGCCCTCGCCTACGTCGTGCGGGACCGCCTGCTCTCGCGCTGGACGCGCACCGCGCGGACCTATTTCGAGCAGGGCTGCCGCACCGTGGCGTACCTTTCCGCGGAGTTCCTGCTTGGGCCGCAGCTGGGAAACAATATCCTCTGCCTCCAGATCGAACCTGCGGTGCGCGAAGCCCTCGCGCCCTTGAACCTGTCCCTCGACGCGCTGCTGGCCCACGAGGAGGAGCCGGGATTAGGCAATGGCGGGCTCGGCCGGCTCGCAGCCTGCTACATGGACTCCCTGGCGACCCTGGACATTCCCGCCATCGGGTATGGGATCCGCTACGAATACGGCATCTTCGACCAGAAGATCGAAGCGGGACAGCAGGTTGAAATCGCTGATAAATGGCTGCGCTACGGCAACCCATGGGAGATTCCGCGCCCGCAAATCCTCCACCCCGTTGGATTCGGCGGGTCGACGCACCACCACACGGACGAACAAGGCAACCTGCGCGTGAAATGGACGCCCGCCCGGATCGTCAACGGGATGCCGTATGACACGCCGGTGCTTGGATACGGCACGGAAAACGCGAATTTCGTCCGGCTTTGGCACGCAGTCGCTTCGGAGTCCTTCGACTTCCAGGCCTTCAACGCTGGCGACTACTACCGTGCGGTCGAGGACAAGGTGCGGAGCGAGACCATCTCCAAGGTGCTGTATCCCAACGATGTGGTGCTTGCGGGCCGGCAGCTCCGGCTGGAGCAGCAGTACCTCCTCGTCGCATGCTCGTTGCGGGACATGGTCCGCATCTACTTGCAGCGGGTGCCGGCCATCCACCTCTTCCACGAAAAATACGCGATCCAGCTCAACGACACGCACCCGGCGCTCGCGGTCCTGGAATTGATGCGGATCCTGGTGGACGAGTACTTCCTGGGTTGGGAGGAGGCCTGGGAGATTACGACAGCTTCTTTCGGGTACACGAACCACACCCTGCTGCCGGAGGCGCTGGAGACCTGGGGGCTGCCCCTGTTCGGAAGCCTCCTGCCGCGCCATCTGGAGCTCGTGTTCGAGATCAACCAGCGCTTCCTGTCCGCGGTGCGCGCCAAGTACCCCGGCGACGAGGCCCGCGTGCAGCGCATGTCCCTCATCGGCGAGCACGGCGACCGCTGCGTCAGGATGGCGCATGTGGCCTGCGTCGGGAGCCACGCGGTGAACGGCGTGGCCGAGATGCACTCGGACCTGCTGCGCGAGACCATTCTGCGGGACTTCGCGGAAATGTATCCGGAGCGGTTCTCGAACGTGACGAACGGCGTGACCCCGCGGCGCTTCCTCGCCCTGGCCAATCCAGGCCTCGCCCGGCTGGTCACGGAAGCCGTGGGCGATGGCTGGCAGGTGGACCTGGACCGGCTGCGCAAGCTCGAGCCGCTGGCGGACGATGCCGCCTTCGGGGAGGCCTTTCGCCGCGCGAAACAGGAAAACAAGCGGCTGCTGGCGGAGCACGTGGCCCTGGCCACGGGGCTCGACCTGGACCCGGACACGCTGGTCAGCGTCCAGGTGAAACGGATCCATGAATACAAGCGGCAGGTCCTGAACCTCCTGAACGTCATCACCTCCTGCCAGCGGATCCAGGCCGGGCTTCTGCCCCGGTCAAGCGCACCTTCGTGTTCGCCGGAAAGGCCGCTCCAGGCTACTTCATGGCCAAACTCGTGATCCGGCTGATCCATGATGTGGCGGCCTGGATCCGGCTTGATCCTGCGGCGAGACAGTGGATCTCGGTCGTGTTCGTTCCGGACTTCAACGTGAAGATCGCCGAGCGCATCTACCCCGCGGCGGATTTGTCCGTGCAGATCTCCACGGCCGGAAAGGAAGCGTCCGGCACAGGCAACATGAAGCTGTCGTTGAACGGCGCCTTGACCATCGGCACGCTCGACGGCGCCAATGTGGAAATCCGCGAGCAGGTGGGCGCGGAGAATTTCTACCTGTTCGGGCTCACCGCGGAGCAAGTGCGCGAGGCCAAGGCCCGGGGCTACCGGCCGCGGGAGCTGGCGGAGCGCGACGCGGAGCTGGGCGCGGCGCTCGACCTGATCGGATCGGGCCGCCTCTCCGGCGGCGACCGCGAGCGGTATGCGCCGCTGATCCATTCGCTGCTGGGCTGGGATGAATACATGGTGCTAAGCGACTTCCGGGCCTATGTCGAGGCAGAAGAACAGGCCTCCAAGGATTTCTGCGACTCTGCCGCATGGACCCGCCGAGCGATCCTGACCGTCGCCCGCATGGGCCACTTCTCCTCCGACCGGTCCATCCGCGACTATTGCCGCGATATCTGGAAGGTGTCGCCCGTGGAGATTCCCGCAAGGTAGGAGGCGACGACGCCATGGGACATCGGACCTTGAAAGGTGGAAACGGGAGCTTCGAACAGCTCGCCGAGCGGCTGAACAGGTTCCCCCAAGGCGCGCCACCGTCGGAACTGCTGTTCCGGATCCTGAAGCTGCTGGTGAGCGAGCGGGAGGCGGCGCTGCTGGCCCGGCTGCCCATCCGTCCCTTCACCGCCAAGCGCGCGTCGGAGCTCTGGAAGGTACCCGAGGCGGAGGCCCGGAAGGTGCTCGATGGCCTCGCCGGCCGGGCTTTCCTGCTGGATCTCCAGCATGGCGAGGAGACGCGCTACGTGCTGCCGCCGCCCATGGCAGGGTTCTTCGAATTCTCACTCATGCGGGTCCGGGGCGACCTGGACCAGAAGGCTTTGTCTGAACTCTTCCACCAGTACCTGAACGTGGAGGAGGACTTCGTCCGGAAGCTCTTTGCCACCGGCGAGACCCAACTGGGGCGCGTCTTCGTGGACGAAACGGCCATTCCAGAAACGGACGGCGCCCTGACCGTGCTGGACTATGAACGCGCCAGCGGCGTGGTGGCGGGCAGCAGGGCCATCGGCATCGGCCTCTGCTATTGCCGCCACAAGATGTCCCATCTGGGCCGGGCCTGCGACGCCCCCATGGACATCTGCATGACCTTCGGGAACAGCGCCGATTCCCTCGTCCGACACGGCAACGCCCGCCGGGTGGAGGCCGCGGAATGCCTGGACCTGTTGCAGCAGGCGCGGGAGCGGGGCCTCGTCCAGTTCGGCGAGAACGTCCGCGAGAAGGTCGGGTTCATCTGCAATTGCTGCGGGTGCTGCTGCGAAGCCATGGTGGCCGCGCGGCGCTTCGGGTTCATGCGGCCGGTCCACACCACCAACTACCTGCCGGAACTCGATGCGGCGCGCTGCAATGGCTGTGGGAAGTGCGTCGCCGCCTGCCCGGTGGAGGCGCTCAGCCTGGTCTCGGCCCACGATCCCAGCCACCCGCAGATGAAGGCCGCGAAACTAGACGAGGAACCCTGCCTGGGATGCGGCGTCTGCGTAAGGACGTGTTCCCGCAGCGCCATCAAACTCAGGCGACGGGCGATCCGGGTGTTGACTCCAGCGAATACCGCTCACCGCGTGGTGATGATGGCCATCGAACGAGGCCAGCTTGCGGAGCTGCTGGTGGACGGCCAGTCCTCCTACGGACATCGCGCCGTGGCCGGCATCCTCGGCGCGGTGCTGAAACTTCCGCCTCTAAAACAAGCCCTAGCGTCCCGGCAGGTGAAGTCGCGCTACCTCGAACGGTTGCTGGCCGGCCATTGAACAGGCCAGTCCACACGGAGGCATCGGGCGACGAAGCACCTTCACCTGATAACCGCGGATCAAACCTCGGCCCGGATTTTCATATCGAATCCGCGCCGTGGCTGAGCCTCCTCGAGGGTGCGCCTGGATACGTGGAAATGTGACGCAAATTTCACTGTTTTTCGGCGACGGTTTAGAGACTCTAGACAGTCTGACCTTTGATCCAGCCCACCCTTTCGGAGTTTCCATGAACCCCTTCCGGCGGTATTTGTCCCGTTGCCTCTTTGCCCTGCTGGCGTGGGTCTCCCTCACCGCCCAGGTGCCTTTGGCGCCGGGTGTGCGCATCGCCCATCCCGACCACCATGAATTCGAGGCAGCGCTCTGGGCGCCCTTCGTGGGTGAACTGGGCGAAGCGCGGACCTTCAAAGTGGGCTTTGGCTTCCTGGACGCCGAAGCCCTGACCGTCGGCGCCTGGCGCCTGGAGCTGGTGGACACCCAGGGCCTCGTGCGCGGTACCTGGCACGGCGAGACTTTCCTGGTGGGCGGCTCTGGATCCCAGCGCATCGCGTGGGACGGCAAGGATGCCGCCGGCCGCGCCCTGGAGCGAGGTTTCTACACCTTGCGCCTGACCTCCAAACCCATGGCCCAGGCGGCCTACCGCTACTATCCCGGTGGAAACCAGCCGGACCGCGTGGAGGCCCACCTCGCCACGAGCATCGACGAGGCCGCAACCGAGGAAACCACGATCTGCGTCGGCCCCGCGCCGCGCCTGAAAGTGCCCGCCCTCGACCTGCCCGTCAGCGCCGGCGGCTTCCGCCCGGCCCTGGCGCCAGGTTCGGCCCCGGCCCCGGCCTCGCTGCCCTACACGATCTACTTCGGCAACATGCACAGCCAGACCAACCACAGCGATGGCGGCACGGCTCCCGCATCCTGCAGCGGTTCGGAAGTCCCGCAGGGGGGCACTTCGGGACCCGCGATCGCCTATGAAATGATGCGCGTCCAGGCTGGCGGAGACTTCCTGCTGACCTCCGAGCACAACCACATGTTCGACGGATCCACGGGCACCAACACCGCCATGGACCCTGCGGATCCCAACCATGGATCGGCGCTCTTCGCTTCGGGCCTGGCCGCCGCCTCGACCTACCGGACGGACCACCCCGGCTTCCTCGCCATGTATGGCATGGAGTGGGGCGTCATCAATAATGGCGGCCACCTAAACATCATCAACCCCGATGGCCTGGCCACCTGGGAATACAACGCGAGCGGCCAGCTCCTTGGGGACTACTTCACCACCAAGAGTGATTATCCCCCTCTCTATACCTTCATGAAATCCAAGGGCTGGGTGGGGCAATTCAACCACCCCTCCTCGAGCCAGTTCGGAACCCTGGTCTATACCGCCGATGGCGATGAAGTGATGGCGCTCTGCGAAGTGATGAACACCAACGCGTTCTCCCCGAACACCACGGAATCTGAGACCAGGCGCAGCTTCTACACCAGCACCTGGAACAAGATCCTGGAGGCCGGCTACCACGTCGCGCCCACCACGGACCAGGACAACCATTGCTCCAACTGGGGCCTGAGCTACCCCAACCGCACCGGCGTGCTGCTGCCCACCGGCACGACCCTGACGCTGAACGCTTTCGTGAACGCCCTGAAGGCCCGCCACGCCTTCGCGACCATGGACAAGAGCAGCCAGATCATGCTCACGGCGGGCAGCGCCATCATGGGCGACCGCATCAACAACAGCGGATCCCTGACCCTGAATGTCTATTTCAGCAGCACCAATGTCCTCCGCAGCGCAAGCAGCATCAAGATCTGGGAAGGCGTGCCCGGCCGCAACGGCACGGTGACCCAGCTCAGCGACGGCCTGAGCACCCTCACCATCACGCCCACTGCAGGCGAGCACTTCTATTACGCATCCATCATCCAGGACAACGGCGACTCGCTCTGGTCGGCCCCCATCTGGGTGAGCGAGGCGGCGGGCGCCGTGAGCGCCTCCATCACTTCCCCTTCGGCCACCGTGACGGTGGCCACGGGCACCAATGTGGCGTTCACGGGATCAGCCACAACTACCCACACATCCATCACCAACCAGGACTGGACCTTTGGCGACGGCGGCACGGGCACCGGCCCGAGCGTCAACCACACCTTCGTGAATGGCGGCGCCGCACCCACCACCTTCACCGTGACCTACACGGCCACGGACGACCTGGGCGCCACGGGCAGCGCCACACGCCTCGTGATCGTCAATCCCAGCGCGGCATCCAACACCGCCCCCACCATCACCGCCATCCCCGCCCAGATCACCCAGCCGAATGTGCCCATCCTCGGCATTCCGTTCACCGTTGGAGACGCCGAGAGCGCCGCCAGCGCCTTGACGGTCACGGCGGTCACCACCGTCAACCCCACGCTGATCCCCAACGCCAATCTGGCGCTGGGCGGCTCCAGCGCCTCGCTCACCCTCGACATCACACCGGCGCCGGATCTGACGGGCAGCGCCACGGTGCGCGTGACCGTCACGGATCCCGAGGGCCTGAGTTCCTTCCGGGATGTGGCTGTCACCGTGGGCGCGTCCAGCGGGCAATCCAAGCTCATCATCACCCAGTTCTACGAGGGCAGCAGCGGCACCAACAAGTGGATCGAGATCACGAATGTGGGGACCGGCGCCTACGACGGCGTCACCAACATCCTGTACATCGGCCTCTGGTCGAACCCCCAGGGCTGGGTGAATGCCTCCCCCAAGCCGGCCGCTCCGCTCGATTCTGCCTTCCAGACGACCTTCCCGATTCCGGCCATGGCCGCGGGTGAGACACGACTCTTTAAGAACACCGCGACGGTCACTCCGTCCGCGGCGAACGTCACGGGCACCCCCACCAACGCCAGCAGCGTGGCGAATTTCAATGGGGATGACATCTTCTTCATCACGACAGAGCAAGTGAAGGGTTATGCGGGCTATCTCGCACGCACCGATGTTGTCGGCGAGCCCACCGTGGCGTGGGTGGGAACGACCACCACAGCCTCGGGTCCAAGCGTTACCTCCCAGGGCAAGGACACCTCTTACTTCCGGAATTTTGCGGTCACGACACCCAACCCCACCTACACCTTTTCGGAATGGACCATCGTGACTCCCGGGAATCCGCCTCCGGCGACCACCTCCCTGGCCGCCGTGAACGCAGGCGGGACGGCCATCCTGACCGACCGGCTGGGCGTGCACATCTACAACCACGCGCCGACCATCTCGGACATCCCCTCCCAGACCACCAACACCAACACGGTCCTGGGCTCCGTGGCCTTCACAGTGAACGACACGGAACTACCTCTGAGCCTCGCGCTCTCGGCCACCTCGTCGAACCCATCGTTGATTCCGGCGGCCAGCATTATCTTCGGTGGCAGCGCCGGGAGCCCGACCCTAACCCTCACGCCGGTCGCGGACCAGTCCGGCACGAGCCTGGTGACCATCACCGTCACGGATGCCTTTGGCGCCAGCGCCAGCGACAACTTCATCTTCACCGTGAATGGCCAGCCCGTGGCAGGCGCCCAGAGCCTGAGCACCGATGAAGACACAGCTCTGCCAATCACCTTGACCGGCAGCGATCCCGAAGGCTCCGCCCTTGCCTTTACAGTGGTTACGAATCCCACCCATGGCGCCCTTGCCGGCACGGTCCCGAACCTGACCTACACGCCCTCCGCCAATTACAGCGGCCCGGACAGCTTCACTTTCAAGGTGAACGATGGCGCGCTGGATTCGCTGCCGGTCACCATCAGCCTGACCGTGAATCCGGTGAACGACGCTCCCATCGCGGGGAACGACGTCTACGCGGTGCCAACCTACTTTGCCTTCACTGTGCCTGCCCCGGGCGTGCTCGGGAACGATACGGATGTGGACGGCCCCGCCCTGAGCGCGATCCTGGTCTCTGGACCCGCCCACGGAACCTTGTCCCTGGCTTCGGACGGCAGCTTCACCTACACCCCGTCCTCCACGTTCAGCGGCACCGATACGTTCACCTACCGGGCAAGCGATGGAAGCCTGACCTCCAACCTCGCCACCGTGACGCTGAATGTCAATCTCCTGCCCGCCTGCGCCCTGGACATCAGCGGTTTCTCGCCCAGCTCCGGCCCGGCGGGGACGGTTGTCACCTTGACGGGCGGCAACTTCACGGGCCTGACCGCGGTGCGGTTCAACGGCCTGCTCGCGGCCTTCACCGTCCTCTCGCCCACGCAGGTCCAGGCCACGGTCCCCGCTGGGGCCACCTCGGGCCGGATCCTGCTCACCACCGCCACCTGCTACGGGTTCACCTCCGAGGCCTTCACGGTCGTCTCCTTGGCGCCTGTGATCACATCCTTCTCGCCCAGTTCAGGTCCGGTCGGCACGGAAGTCACCATCCTGGGGTCGAATTTCACCGGCACCACCGCGGTGAGGTTCAACGGCGTTTCCGCCGCATTCACCCTGGTGTCCGCGACGCAACTTAAGGCCATCGTCCCGGCGGGCGCCACCTACGGCCCCATCACCGTGACCAATCCGTCGGGCACCGGCAATTCAGGCTTCCGCAAGTTCAAGGTCTACTGAGCCTGGCGGAATGACGCAAAGAAGGGCCGCTCCCGGGCGGCCCTTTTTCATGGCGGGGCCTGCGTCATTCCATCCATTTTCTGCTCTGCGATCCAGGCCGGCCATGCCGGCGGAGCCACTGATCGCGAGTCGAGATCAGACCTTGGCCGCCCACAGGACCAGGTCCGAAGCCTCGGTGTGCCAGGGATCCCCGCCCACGCTGCCAAAGGCGCCGCGCATTTCGAATCCCGCGTTGCGGAGGGGCTCCTCCAGCTCGGAACGGCGCCACCCGTGGAGGTGGACATTCTGGGCGGAGACCAGCTCCAGGGGCGGTTCCATCCCTGGCCGGTAGCGCAGGGTGGCGGGGGTGAAGATGACGGATCCATCGGGCCGGGAGGTCATCAGGCGCAAGAACACGATTTCCCCGCCATCGGTCCCGCCGGGCCGGAGGTTCAGCGGGAAGGCGCGTTCGCCCCGGTCCAGGATCCGGTCGTAGTTCAGAAGCTGAAGCAGGAAAGGCGCGCCTGGAACCAGACGGCTGGCCAGTTCCGTGAAGACCCGCTGGAGGATGTCTGGTTCCGTGAAGTGCGGCAGGGTGTTGCCCAGACAGATGGCCCCTCCGTATCCCTCCGGGACGAGGGTCTCAAGGCGGTCCAACCCGCCGAGGACATACTTCGCCGGGCCTGGATCCCCCGCCTCGGGATCCGCTTCCCGGGCCGTCCGGATCTGCGCCTCGGAAGCGTCGACCCCCGTCACCTGGTAACCGAGCGACCGCAGGAAACGGCTGTGCTCACCCGTGCCGCAGCCGAGATCGAGGATCGCCTTCACCGGTGCCGTTCCGAGGACCCGCTCCAGCAGCGGAGCCTCCCGCCGCAGGCGCTCGGGCCAGGCGATGAGCCCCCGGTACTGGATCTGCCCGTAGGCGTCCTCCGGTCCTCTGTTGTCCACAGTGTCCTCCGGGACCGAGCATACTCCGCCGGGCGCGATGGGATGCGCCTCCTGAACGCCAGGGACCCCGAGATCCTTCAGGCCCGAATTTCCTGGGCGCGCGCGAGGCTTGCCAGCCGCTCCTGGACCCAGGCCAGCAGGGTATCGGCGCCGGTGACTTTCTGCTCCGCGATCCAGAGGGGCATCTGCAACACCTCGAGGTGCTCGGGGCCGAACTTCACGGCATCTTTTTCAGTGCAGACCAGGCCGGCCGCACCATCCTTCGCCGCGGCCTCCTGCACCAGCCACAACTCCCTGGGACGGACCGCATGATGGTCCCTGAACACTTTCGTGCCTACCCAGGAAAGGCCAGCCACCAGCAGATCCGCGAAGAACGCCTCGGGATGGCCGAGGCCGCAGAATGCGAACAGCGGGCCCTGGCCCTTGGCGGGAACTTCCAGGCGCCGGGGGCCGTCCTTGGGGTTGAAGGCGCGCAGGGCGCCGATGGCGAAGTCCACGTAGAAGGCCGGTCCGCCGCTGCCGTACTGCTTCCACCAGGCCTCGATCTCATCCTTCGGCGCCAGGCCGCCACGGGTCACCACCAGCGCATGGGCGCGTTTCGCGGAGTCCTGGGGCTCGCGCAGATCGCCCATGGGCAGCATTTTTCCATTGCCCCACCTGCGCACGCCATCCAGCACCAGCAAGTCCAGATCGCGGTGCAGGGCCCGGTGCTGGAAGCCATCGTCGAGCAGCAGCACTCTGGCGGCGGAATTCAGCGCCAGGGCTCGCGCGGCCCCGGCGGCGCGCTCGCGGGCCACCACCACGCGGCCTGCGCCCAGGCGCCGGGCCATGAGGAGCGGTTCATCGCCCGTTTCCGCGGCCTTTGAATCCGGATTCACGTCCATCACATCGAAGGCCCGTTTGCCGCCATAGCCCCGGGAGATAACCGCGTTGGCCCAGCCGGCGGCCTGGAGCGATTCCGCCAGCAGCAGCGTCAGGGGCGTCTTGCCCGTGCCGCCGGTGCTGAGGTTCCCGACGGAAATGACCGGCGCGCCCGCTCGCGAAGCCCGCTCCGGATGCGCATCAAAGGCGCGGTTCCGGAGCCGGACCACGGCGCCGTAGAACGGCGAGAGCGGCGCAGCCAGCCAGCGGAGCAGGGTCATGCAATAACCATAAGTCCTCGGCTGCGGAATCCGCAGACGTTCCGATAATATTTCGATCGGAGGGACCTGGGCCTCCACCTCGCCCCGGTTCTCCATCGGGAATCGGACCTACAATCGTTCCATGTCCGAAGGCATCCTCCTCCCCCGGCTCGATCGCGGCACGCTGTTGCCGCCCCTGGAACGTGTGGCGCGGCTCAAAGCCGCCCTGCCGCAGATCCTCGCGGCGGTGGAGGGGGAGACGGATGAGGTGGCCCTGGAAGCCACGCTGGCCTGCCTGCTCTGGGAGACCCTGGTCCAGACGAATTGGTGCGGATTCTACCGGCGTGTGGCGGAGGATGAGCTGGCCGTGGGCCCCTACCAGGGCGGCATGGGCTGCCTGCGGATTTCCTTCCTGCGCGGGGTGTGCGGAGCCTGCGCCCGGACGGGGGCCGTGCAGCTCGTGCCAGACGTGGAGGCCTTCCCCGGCCACATCGCCTGCGATGACGCCACCCGCTCCGAGTTGGTGCTGCCGGTGTTCGACCGCGCGGGCAGGCTCTTTTCGGTGCTGGATCTGGATTGCGCGGCACCCGATGGTTTTTCCCATGGGGAAGCCGACCTGCTCCAGGCCTTGTTGCACAAGGTTTTTGGCGCCCCCCGGCCCATCGGCGGGGCCTGAGCCCATGAAAGCTTTTCGAAGCCTCTTTCCCATTCCAGGCCGGGGCAGGCTAACCTAGTTCATTCTCTTGGACCCCTGATGGCCGATTCCAGTTTCATTGACCAGAGCAAGCTTCGCTTTCGCGAAGGTGAAGTGGTCTACACCAAGGGGGATCTGGCCCAGCAGATGTATGTGATCCTGAACGGCAAGGTCCGCCTTTACACCGGGGACAAGCCCATGGGGGACTGGACGGAGGAGCTGGCCAAGGGGGAATTTTTCGGCGAGGGCAGCCTGCTGGAAGCCATTTCCCGCGCCCACACCGCCGTAGCCCTGGAAGACACGGAGCTCATCGCGATCACCCGTGGGACCTTCCTGCGCATGATCCGGCAGAACCCTGAAGTCTCCGTGAAGATGATGCAGCGCCTGGCCCAGCGGAACCGCGAACTGTCCATCCGCGTCGAGAGCGTCGTCGATGACCCTGCCAAGAGCCCGCAGGCCGTTGCGGCCCCGACCTTCGGTTCCAGCCTGGTGTCGGTGATCACCGGCAAGCGCTATCCGATCAACAGCCATGGCGCCCTGGTGGGGCGCTTCGATCCGGCCACGGGACTGTATCCGGACATCGACCTGACCGACGAGGATCCGAACCTCAGCATCAGCCGCCGCCATGCCCGGATCCTCTGCGAGCATGGCCGCTTCTTCATCGTCGAAGAACCCGGCGTGACCAACGGCACCTACGTGAAGGGCGACCGCCTGCAGGCCGGAGACGCCCGGGAGACCATGCCCGGCGATCGCGTAGGCTTCGGCATGGTGGTGATGTTTTTCGAAAAGCAGTGATCGCGATGATGAGCGTGGAAGTCTGGCGGGACGGCCACGGCGTCACCTGGGAACTCGTGCAGCTCGGATTGGACGAGATCGGCGGCGCCTGCGTCATCCGCGAATGCTTTTCGTCCCTGGACCGGGCCGACGGGGACGCGCGCGAGGGGGCCCAAGTCATCGCGAGGTTCGGGGATCCGGAGGATGGCCGGACCTTCCTGCGCAGCGAAGGCTTCGATCCCGTGGATTGATGCCCGCCGGCCGGCCCGGCCCGGATTCCGCCTCCGACAAATCACCCTGCTCCGCGGGATCCCTGGCATCATGGCTTCAGGAAATCCTCCACCCATGCTGACCCTCGAAGAAGCCGTCCCCGCCGCGGATTACCTGCGCTCCCAGACCGAGGTGCAGCATACGCACCTGGGCGGCCTCCTGACGCTGGCCATCGGGGCCGCGTGCTCCTTCGCCTTTCCCCGCAAGGCCAGCGTGCCGTGGTTCCTGTTCCTGCTCCTGCTGCTCGTGCTGGGGCCCCTCGCGCTGCCGAGGTTGATGCCGAAAGGCACGCTGTCCACCTACCGGATCGCCATCCTCGCCTACCCCATCAATGGCCTGCTCCTGGGCTTCATCGCGTTCATGGAAATCTGGAAGGTGATGCCGCTGGACCTCCCGGGCCTGCCCACCATCAACACGGTGTTCCCCTGGCTGTCGATCCTCTTTCCGGCCTTCTACTACGTGCAGCAGTTCCCCAACTGGCGGCGCCGCATCCAGCGCCAGAGCCTCCATGCCGAGCAACTGGCGAAGCCGGCGCCCATCGACCACGTCATGCAGATCGAGGAGCTGCTGGCTCCGGCCCTGGACCGATCGCCGACCTTCGAGGACCCCTGGGCCGAGTTCACGACCGTGCCCGCGACCCTGAAGAACTGGAAGCTCTACCTGCAGCTGGACGCCGAGTATCACGGCGTCTGGCGCGTGTGCTTCAACGGCCCGTGGGCCCTCGTCGCCTTTGTGGACGGCACCCGGGTGGAGGTCGTGAAGCGGGGGGAATTGAAGACCGTCGCGGACGATCCCCAGCCCGGCCGCCGCAAGTCCCTCTGCCTCCTCCGCTGGAACAAGAACCTCTTCGAAGGCCGCATCACCCACGACAATTTCCTGAAGATCCACGCCTGGAACGCCAACAAGGGCGATGCCCCCGAGCGCAAGCCGCCGCCGAAGGCGAAGGACGACGGGCTGGACGGGGATATGTTCGAAGTCTTGCCGACGGGCGATGAAGACGAGGCCTAACCATTGGCCTTTGATGCCAAGTTGCGTTCAAAGATATAGAACCACCAAGCCACAAAGGGCACAAAGGGACTCGTCATTTGCGGGCCTTCGGCCCGCGGGCGCTACGCGCCTCGCGAAGCGATTTTGAGCCGAAATCAGCCATGTTGGAGCTTGGTGCTTTTTTGGTGTCTTTGTGTCTTGGTGGTGAATTTTTATCTTTTCGAATGCGAATTCGTATGAGGCTCCAGGCCGTGAACGCGGCTACTGCGTGGCGAGGCCCATCGCCTTGGCGGCCTTGGTCAGCTCCGGGACGACCTCGAAGAGATCGCCCACGATGCCATAGGAGGCCAGCTTGAAGATCGGCGCTTCGGGATCCTTGTTGATGGCGACGATGTACTTCGATCCGCTCATGCCGGCGATGTGCTGGATGGCGCCGCTGATGCCGCAGGCGATGTAGAGCGTCGGGCTCACGACCTTGCCGGTTTGGCCCACCTGCATGCTGTGGGAGATGCCCCAGCCCGCGTCCACCGCGGCCCGGGAGGCCCCCACCACGGCGCCGAGGGCATCCGCCAGCTCTTCCAGGATGGAGAAGTTCTCGCCGTTCTTCATGCCGCGGCCGCCGCTCACGATGATGTTGGCTTCGGTGAGGTCCGCCTTGCCGGTGCCCTTGGCCAGGATTTCCTTCACGATGGCCTTGAAGTCGCCTGCGGGGGCCGGGATCGATTCCATGGCGCCCGCGCCGGCTTTTTCCGTGGCGGTGAATACATTGGGCCGCGTGGTGGCTACCTGCACGGCGCTGCTGAAAGCCGTCGTCGCGAAAGCCTTGCCCGCGTAGATGGGGCGCACCGCCTGCAGCTTGCCGTCCACCATGGAGAGGCTGGTGGCGTCGCCGGCGTAGCCCGCGCCGAGCCTCGCCGCCGCGCGGGGCAGGGCGTCCTTGCCCATGGCCGTGGCGCCGCCCAGCAGCACCGTGGCGCCCTTGGCCTTCACCGCGTCCGTGATCGCGCTGGCGAAGGCATCGCTGCTGTAGGAGGCCAGATGCGCGGCCTCGCAGGTCAGGATCGCATCGGCGCCGTACTTCGCCGCGTCCGCGGCGCCGGCATTGGAGGCGCCCACGAACAGCGCGCCCAGGCTCTTGCCGGAAGCGTCGGCCAGGCGGCGGCCCTCGGAAAGGGCTTCGGTGGAGGGCTTGCGAAGCTTGCCGTCTTTCAATTCACAAAAAACCAGAATCATTGGAATCCCCGAGTCAATTAGTTGCGTTTTTTCAATCGGAAAAGTGCAGGGCCTAGAAAATCTTCGCTTCGTCCTTGAGCGCGTTCAGGAGCGCCGCGGCCTGCTGGGCGGGTTCTCCGTCCAGCTTGCGGCCTTCGGGGCGTGCCGGCGGCATCACCATGCCCACCACGGAAGTGGAGCCGGACGGCGCGGCGCCATCAAGCTCTTCGATGGTCTTCTTCTTGGCGCCCATGATGCCCTTCAGGCTGGCGTAGCGGGGCTCGTTCAGGCCCTTCTGCGCCGTGATGACGGCGGGCAGCTTGCCCTCGACCACCTCGGAGCCGCCTTCGATCTCGCGCTCGGCGCGGAAGGCGCCGTCCCCGATTTCCAGTTTGACGACCACGTTAGCCTGGGCGATGCCCAGCAGCTCGGCGATCATGGGGCCCACGGAAGCGTTGTCGCCGCCGATGCCCTTGTTGCCGGCCATTATGAGGTCGAAGCCCTTGTCCTTGGCCCAGGCGGCCAGGGCCGACGCGATGGCCAGGGGGTCCGAGGCGTCGCTCTTGAGCAGCACGGCATTGTCGGCCCCCAGCGCCAGCGCGTTGCGCAGCACATCCTTGGCGCTATCCGCGCCCAGGCTCACCACCGTGACTTCCGCGCCCTTGCTCTCCTTGAGGCGGATGGCTTCCTCCAGCGCGTATTCATCGTAGGGGCTGGTGATCCATTTCACGTCCGCGGGATCCATGGACTTGCCGTCCGCAGCCACCTTGATCCGGGTTTCGGTGTCGGGCACCTGTTTTAGAGCGACGAGGATCTTCATGGAGACTCCGAAAAAGGGTCCGTCTGGACTTGGAAAACTTCAGTTCAGCATCGCCCCTATCCTATCGCGGAGCCCGGGCATCGTCTTGCCAAGAATTCCCCGGATCCCGCCCTCCACGGACCCGCCAAACCCTAACTCCTTTGCGGTTCTTCGGGTACGCGCGGCAGGCAAGGGAAATGTGATTTCCGTCGCGGCGGCCCTGACCGCGGGTAGCATCTTCGGGCTCCATTTTGCTGTCCCGCCCACTGCTTCTAAACCCGCCTGCACCCCCGGCCTTCACCGATACGGATACGGCCTTCCGTCGGTGGCCCTCGCCCTGGGAATGGAATCCTGCTTCGAAAGAGTGCTGAGATACCAGACCCAACCTTCCCCTTCGAGGTGGATCAGGTAGCCCCGGTAGAAGGGTTTGGAAGGCAGGCTCCCCGCGCGTTCCAGGCCTCCGAGGATCCGCTGGAGGGGAAGGCTGGCCGGATGGGGCGGCAAAAGTCCGTCCCGGCGGTGGCCGCCGGTCAGGAGGGCCCGCGCGCTGCCGCTCCTGATCTCGATGAAGAGGCCAGTCTTCGCGTCGCTCCGGGCGAGGTCCGCCTGTCGGCGCTGTTCTTCCAACTGGGAGGGCGAGAGGAACCGGTAGGTCACGGATGCCGATTCGTCATCCTGTGCGTTCACCAGGCCGTCGGGCCTCAGTTTTTCCACGTCCACCCGGTCCAGCCGCGCGTCCTTGCGCCAGGCCTGGGCGAGGGAGAGGGCCCAAGGGATGGCCGCGACCGCCTCCAGGTTTCCGGCGCCGCCCGGCGGCGGCGCACAGTCCAACCTCTGCCAGCCACCCGAATCCAGGTCGGCCAGCGCCGAAGGTTTGATCAACCCGCTGCGCGGGGCGCGGACCTCGGCGGCGCGCATCCGCCCGCCGGTCCTGGCGCCGTCCATGGCTTTTTTCGCCGAGACCATGAGCGCGCAGGTGGCGGCGGAAATGCCGAGCAATGGAACGAGGATGGCTGCCAGGAGGATCCAGAGGATCCGCTTCCAGGTTCCTGGGGCCACCTTCACCTTCAGGGGAAGCAGGAAAGCGGACCGGGGATCGTAGGTCGTGCCGCAGAAATCGCAGGTGATCGAGGCTTCCGCGGCGGCCTCCGGCAGCGGGGCCCCGCAGCTCTGGCATCGGCGGGCTTGCATGCCACCCAATTTAACCCGGATTCCGGTTGAATGCCCCCGCGGGTTTTCCTGGGACTCCTCGTGCTCCCGTTTCAAGGTAGGCTCTGCTCTCCGCTAGTCTTGAAGGCATGGCAGAACCTGGATTCAAGGATGCGATGGTCTTCACCGGCGGCGGAACGGGTGGGCATTTCTTCCCGGCGGTGGCCCTGGCCGAGGGCGCGAAGGCGCGCTGGCCGGACCTGACCATTGCCTTCGTGGGCGCCCTGCGCGGCATCGAAGGCATCCTCCTGCCCCAGTCGTCCTGGCCCCATCTGCTCTTCGACGTGGAAGGCTTCCTGGGGCGTTCGCCGCTGAAGATCGCTCGCGCCGCCTGGAAATTGTGGCGCGCGGAATCGGCCCTCAAAGCCGCGTGGAAACAGCATCGCCCCAGGGCGGTCATTGGCACCGGCGGCTACGGCGCGGCGCCTGCGCTGCTGGCGGCGCGCTCCCTGGGCATCCCCTATTTCCTGCACGAAAGCAACGCGGCCCCGGGCGAATTGGTGCGCCGCGTCTCCAAGGGCGCCAGCCGCGTGTGGTGCGGCATGGACGCGGTCAGGCCCCTGCTGCCGGAAGCCGACTGCCTCACGGTGGGCACGCCCATCCGGTCTTCCTTCCTGCGGGAATTCAGCAGGGTGAAGGACTTGCAGCCGCCCTTCCAATTGCTGGTGCTGGGCGGGAGCGGCGGGGCGCGGGCCATCAACGACGCGATGCTGCTGGCCGCGCCGCCGCTGCTGGAGCAATTCCCGGATTGGAAGATCCTGCACCAGGCCGGCGCCGCCGAATACGAACGGATCAAATCGGAACCGCGCCATGAGCGGCACCAGCTCGTGCCGTTCATCGAGGCCATGGACCAAACCATGGAGGCCTCGAGCCTGGTCGTCTCCCGGGCCGGCGCCAGCACCTGCGCGGAGCTGAAGGCCGCGGGCCGGGGCGCCATCCTGATCCCGCTGCCGAACTCCGCCCACGACCATCAGAAGAAGAATGCCGAAGCGCTGGGGCTGGAGAACCGCGCCGTGCTTGTGAGCCAGCAGCCCAATCTGGCCGACCACATCGAAGCCCACGCCGCCAGCCACATGGCCAACGCCTACGCCCGCATCAAGCTCGGCAAGGCGCCCGAGCCCAACCGTGCCGTGGAACTGTGCCTGGATGACCTCGCGAGGGCCTTGGGCGATCCGGGCCGACCGTGAAACGGGACCTGGTCTACCACCTGGGAGCGCCTTTCTACGACTTGGCCATGGCGGGCCTGATGCGCGGCATCCGGAGGGAATCCATTGCCTCGCTGAAGCTGGCTCCCGGCGAAAAACTGCTGATTCCGGGCATCGGCACAGGCCTGGATCTTCCCTTCCTGCCGCGCGATGTGGACGTCCTGGGCGGGGACTTGGTGCCGGCCATGCTCGCCAGGGCCGGTGGGAGGCGCGCACGGCTGGGCCTGGCCAACGTGCGGCTCGCGGCCATGGATGCCCAGGCGCTGCCCTTGCATGATGCGGGTTTCGATGCGGCGCTGCTGCACCTCATCGTCGCCGTGGCGCCCGATGGCCATGCGGTGCTGGCGGAGGCCTGCCGCGTCCTGAAGCCCGGCGGCCGCCTCGCGGTGGTGGACAAATTCCTGCCCGATGGCCAGGCGCGCGTCCCTTTCTGGCGAAAGGGCCTCCAGGCATTGGTGCTCCCCTTCACGGACATCAACCGCCGCTTCGGCGATCTGGTCGCGGGCCTGCCCCTGCGGACTATCTCCGACCAGGGTGTGATGCTAGGCCGCACGTTCCGGAGCATCCTCCTGGAGCGGCAATAAAGAGCTATGGGCTATGAGCTATGAGCTATGAGCAAATCTGGTGGCGCCTTTGGCGCACCTTGATGCGCGGCCGAAGGCCGGATCCGAATTGAAACTCTGGACCCATGATCCGGGCCTAAAGCCGCAACCTGAAAGCTCGAAGCTCAAAGCTCAAAGCTCAAAGCTCAAAGCCCATAGCTCAAACCTCCGCCCTCGTTTATGCTGGCTGCACCCCTCAAGGAGCTATCGATGACCGGACCGGCCCAACCGCCCACCATGACTTCGTCCTGGACTTATCCCCAAAGCTCCCCGGGGCTCTGGTTCAACACCACGGATGCCTCCCAGGATGGGACGGTGCTGGCGGGCGGGACCTTCGAGTTCGATACCACGGCGGATTTCGGATTCTACGTGCTGAACCGGGCGGGCGCGGTGCTCCAGTCGGACGTGTGGGACAGCGCCTACGAAGGCGTGTTCTGGGTGAAGCTGAACGCGGCCGGCACCATCGCCGCGGGCGGCGGCTGGCTCACCAGCACCTACACCGGGCAGCTGCGCGCCATCTCCGTGGCCGACGGCAGCGCGCTGCTGACGCAATCCACAGGCTCCCGCGTGAACCAGATCGCCATGTCCAAGGATGGAACCATCCTCGCGGCCGGATGCGGCGCCACCTACAGCGGCAGCGGCCAGCAGATCTACCTGTACAACCTTCAGGGCGGCGCCTACCAGGCGCTCACGGGCCTGACGTCCGCCAACAACAGCGTGCAGAGCCTGGCCATGTCCGAGGACGGAAAATGGCTGGTGGCCGGCTTCTACCCCAACGGCTCGGCGCCGGCGCTGATCCTGTTCCAGATCACTTCGACAGGGCTGGTGCAGTCGCAGACCTGGTCCATCCCCGCCGGCGGCTCGGCGGCGGAACCCGATGGCGCTGATCCGCGGGGCTTCGTGAAGGAGCACTTCGCGGCCCTGGCCAGCCGCAATCTGAAGGCGGAATCCACCTCCGGCGGCGCCTACGTGAAATCCGTGGCCATGTCCGCGGACGGCAGCAGATTCGCCGCGGCCATCAGCGGCACCAACGGCATCTACTACTTCGACCGGGGCACCTTCATCAGCACCGGCGCTTCCCAGTGGCAGTACGTCCAGCCAGGCATCTCCACCTCCAGCTGCGTGGGCATGTCCGCAGACGGTTCCTTCGTGGTGGGCCTCAGCAACAGCAGCGCGCCGCTGGTGGGGTATGCCTACCGCGTGGACGATGCCGGCGCCAGCGGAACCCTGGCCTGGAAAACGGATGTGGAATATTGGCCCAATCCCAGCAACCACATCCTGGGCGGCCAGGACAACCTGGTGTCCTTCGGCACCGGGGAACCCAAAAAAGGCGGCGGCCTGACGCCCGGCCACTTCTACGTGCTGGATGCCAACAATGGCGCGGGCCTGGGCAGCTTCGACACCTCCGCCATGAACTGGCCCTTCCAGCTTTCCCGCGACGGCGGCTTCGCCATCGGCGGCAGCGATGATGGCTACTTGTATGGGTTCGAAGCACGAGGAACTGGGGCAATGCGATTTGATTGTAAAGTTCAATCGCGCCTCGATAATTTGCTAACAGAATCAAAATTGAGGAGTAGGCTTCAGTAGCATTGGGAGACTTGGTTTGGGCCCACACGCACCATCCACCCCTGCCGCTGCGAGCTTGGCTCATCCAGTGGAGCCGTGGGCCATTTCTAGGCTGGCCCGGGGCTTCCTGGCGGTCCTGGTCCTCCTGGGGTGGCCCCCCTTTGCAGGCAGCGCCCAAACCGGAAAAAGTCGCCATCCAGCTCAAATGGAAACACCAGTTCCAGTTCGCGGGCTACTACGCGGCCCAGCGCATGGGGTACTTCACCGCTGAGGGGCTCGACGTCCACCTGGTGGAGGGCGGCCCGCACCGGGACCCCGTCCGGGAAGTGACGGCGGGCAAGGCGGCCTACGGCATCGGCGATTCGGATCTGCTGGTGGCCCGGGCCCAGGGCCTGCCGGTGGTGGTGGTGGCGGCCATCTTCCAGCACTCGCCCTACGTGCTGATGACCCGCGCCGCGGACGGTTTGATCGAGCCCAAGGATCTGGTGGGCAAACGGGTGATGGTGGAATTCAACCAGGGAGACATCCAGACCCGGGCGATGTTCATGCACGAGGGCATCGACCCTTCCAGCATCACCTTCCTGCCGCAGTCCTGGAATTTCCGGGACCTCCAGGAAGGCCGCACGGACGCCATGTCCGGGTACTACGGCGTGGAGCCCTACCAACTGGAGCAGGCGGGGATCCCGGTCAAGCTGATCCGGCCCGCGGAGCACGGCATCGACTTCTACGGCGATTGCCTTTTCACGACCACTGAGGAGGCGCGGGACCATCCGGAGCGGGTGGAAGCGGTCCGCCGGGCGGTGGCCAAAGGCTGGAATTACGCCTTGCAGCACCCGGAAGAGGTCAGCGGCTGGATCCTCGCAATGCCAGGAGCCAAGGAGCGAGGCCTCCGTCCAGGAAATATGGTTGCCGAGGCCCAAGCCATGAAGATCCTCATCCTTCCAGACATCGTCCCGGTGGGCTCGATCAACAAGGAACGATGGGACAGGACCCTCGCGATCTACAAACAACTCGGGATCCTGCCCGCCACCATGCGCCTGGATGGATTCCTGTTCGACCCCGACCGGCTGAGATCCGCCCGGACCAAGGACCGGCTGATCCTCACGGCTATGATCGTGGCCGGGGTGATCCTCGTTTTCCTGGCCTGGATCTATCTGCTGCGGCGGCGGGTGGAGCGGAGCACCGCCGCCCTGACCGAGAGTGAAGACCGTTACAGGCAGCTGGTGCAGACCGCGCCCGAGGCGATCTTTATCGAGTTCGAAGGCCGGTTTGATTACTTGAATCCAGCCGCGGTGGAACTCTTCGGCCTGCATTCAGCCGAAGAATTGATCGGCCATTCGGTATTGGAGAATGTCCACGAGGACGACAAACCCCGCATCCAGGAGCGCGTGCAGGGCTTCCAGGAACATCCCGAGGCCCTCCGCCGGACGGGTCTGCGGCTTCATCGGCCTAACGGCAAGGTGGTGGAAGTGGAAGCCATGACCTCCCCCATTCCCTGGAAAGGGGGCGTGGGAGGCCGGGTCTTCCTCCGCGACATCACCGAACGCAATGCCGCCTGGCAGGCCATGGCCGAAAGCGAGGAGAACTACCGGCAGCTCGTGGAGAACTCGCCAGACTGCATCTTCGTGGCCAATGGCGGCGTGTTCCGCTATGTGAACCCCGCGGGCCTGAAGTTGTTCGAAGTGGAGTCCGATGAGGAGGTCCTCGGCAAGTCCGTGCTGGATTTCCTCCACCCCAAGGACCGCATCATGATGGAGGAGAGGGGTTGGCGCTTCCTTGAGACCGGAGCCATGATGCCGGCCCAGGAACTGCGCGTGGTGGGCCATGGCGGCCGCGTCACGCCCGTGGAGGTCACCATCACGCGGGTCCGTTTCCAGGGGGAAGTGGCAGCCCGGGTGTTCATGCGGGACATCTCGGAATGGAAACATGCAGAAGCGGCCCTGAAGAACAGCCAGGGCATCCTCCGCGGATTTTTCGATGGAGCCCCCTTCCAGATGGGCGTCACGGAATTCACCGAGGACCAGGATGTGGTCCTGGTCTCCGTCAACACCGCCGCCGCAGATTCCATGGGCATCGGCGTGAAAGACGCCCCGGGCCTGCGCATCGGCGACCTTGGCTTCACGGGGCCGTACCGGGGCGTCTGGGTGGAGGAGTACCGCCGGGCCCTGGAAACCCGCGAGCCGGTGCATTTTGAAAGGGAACTGTCCCTCGCGGGCCTGAACCTTCGCTGGGCCATCACGCTCGCCTACATCGGGCCGGGCCCCCATGGCCGTCCGCGCTTCGCCTACCTGGTGGAGGATGTGACCGAACGCCACAGGCTGGCCCGGGACCTGGAAGAGCGGGAAGCCACCCTCCGGGCCTTCTACGATGGGGCGCCCATGATGATGGGCGTCTCCGAGGTGACTCCCGAGGGGGAGATGCTCGCGGTGTCCATCAACGAGGCTATGGCCCGCAGTTTCGGCAGGCCGGCGTCCGAAATCGCCGGGGCCACCGCCCGCCAGGTCGGGATGAGGCCCGGGGACCACGACACCTGGCTGAAGCACTACAGGGAAGCCGAGGCGGCGGGGCATCCCATCCACTTCGTTCTCGCCGGCCAGATGCGGGACCGCAAACGCAGCCTCTCGGTGACCATCGCCCCCCTTGGCACGACCGCCGGCGGGAATCCGCGGTTCTGTTTCATTTCCGAAGACATCACCGAACTCGTCCGGGACCAGGAAGCGCTGCGCGTGAGCGAATCCCGACTGGAGGAGGCCCAGCGGCTCGCCCACCTGGGAAGCTGGAACTGGGATCTGGCCACCCAGGTGCTGGTCTGGTCCGACGAGCTATGCCGCATCTACGGGGTCGACCCGGACAGCCACAAGCCGTCCTTCGAGGATTTCCTTCAGCGCGTCCATCCCGAGGACCGGGCGGAGATCGAGCGGCTGGTGGAGCAGGCCAAGGTCGACCTGAAACCTTTCAGCCACGAGTCCCGGATCGTCCGGCCGGATGGCGCAGTCCGGGTCATCTTCGATTATGCGGAAGTGCTCGTTGATGAAAAAGGCCTGCTGAAGGGCATCGGCGGCGCCTGCATGGACCTCACCGAACGCAAACAGGCCGAAAAGACGCAGGAGGCGCTGCACAGCATTTCCGAAGCCGCCCATTCCGCCGCGACGCTCCCGGACCTGTTCCGCCGGATCCACGAAATCATCGGCGGGCTGCTGCCGGCTCCGAACTTCTTCGTGGCGCTTTATGACGAGCGGAAGGATGAACTGACCTTCCCCTACTTCGTGGACGAACAGGACCCGCCGCCGGGGATCCGGAAGCTCGACGACGGCACCCTCACCGGCCAGGTGATCCGCACGGGAAAGGCGCTGCTCCTGACCCGGGAGACCCGGGAAGATGGCACCGGACTACTGCTGCCGGTGGTGGGCTCGGATTCCATGGAATGGGTCGGCGTGCCCCTCAAGTCCCGGTCGCGCACCCTCGGCGCCCTGGTGCTGCAGAGCTACTCCGGGGACATCGCCTACACCAGCCGGGACAAGGCCCTGCTCGAATTCGTGTCCGGCCAGGTGGCCGTGGCCATTGAACGCAAGCAGGCCGAGCAGGAGCTGCGGGACCAGAACGACCTCTACTTGATGGTCCAGCGGGCCACCAGTGACGTGATCTGGGTCCGGGACATCGCCACGGACACCCTGGCCTGGAGCGACACCATCACCGCCACCTTCGGGTATCCCATCGCGGAAGTCCCCGCCACCCGGCAGTGGTGGATCGACCGCATCCATCCAGAGGACCGGGAGCGGGCCCTCGACGGCATCCGGGCCACCATCGAGGAAGGCGGCACCGTCTGGTCCGACGAGTACCGGTTCCGGCATATGGACGGCCATTACACCCAGGTGCTCGACCGCGGGTGCGTGGTGAAGGACGCCGACGGCCGGATCACCCGGATGGTGGGCGCCATGGCGGACCTGTCGCTCCGCATCCGCGCGGAGGAGGCCCAGGCCGCCAACCAGGCCAAGTCGGAATTCCTGGCCACCATGACCCACGAGCTGCGCACCCCCATGATCGGCATGCTGGGGATGGTGGAGATCCTGTCGCATACGAAGCTGGATCCTGATCAGCGCAGCGCCCTGGGCACCATCCAGTCCTCCGCCCGCGCCCTGCTGGGGATCATCGGCGACATCCTGGACTTCTCCAAGATCGAGGCGGGAAAACTGGAGCTGGAACCCGTGGCGGTCTCCCTGCGGCGAATCGTGGAAGAGGAATTCGCCAGCTACTCCGGAGCCGCCGCCGGCAAGGGATTGCAGGTGGCCTGCGAGATCGACCCGGGGATCGCCGAGGCCCACGTGGCGGATCCAGTGCGGTTCCGGGAGATCCTCGACAATTTCTTCAGCAACGCCCTGAAGTTCACCCACCAGGGCAAGGTGGGCATCCGCGCCGAATTGCTGGGCTCCGACGCGGAGGCCCAGACCCTCGCCTTCCGCGTCTGGGACACGGGCATCGGCGTCTCGCCGGAAAACCAGAAGCGGCTCTTCCAACCCTTCGTGCAGGCGGAGTCCACCACCACCCGACGCTTCGGCGGCACCGGCCTGGGGCTCTCCATCAGCCTGCGCCTGGCCCAGATGATGGGCGGCCGCATCACCATGGACAGCGAGGAAGGCAAGGGCACCACCATGTCCTTCATCGCGGCCTTCCCCCTGGCGGATCCCGCGGACCTGGGCAACGCCGCCCAGGCCGCCGTCTGGGAGCCCGTGGAGCCGCCCGGCCGGGAAGCGGCCCTGGCTGCGGGGTGCCTGATCCTGCTGGCGGAAGACCATGCCACCAACCGCATGGTGCTGACGCGGCAGCTCCAGCTCGCAGGCTACCAGGTGGATGCGGTGGAGGACGGGCTGGCGGCCCTGGAAGCCCTGGGGCAGACGAAGTACGGGCTGCTGCTCACCGATATCCAGATGCCCCACATGGACGGCTACCAGGTGGCCGCGGAGGTCCGCAGGATCGAAACGGAGACCGGGAACCCGCGCATCCCCATCCTTGCCCTGACCGCCAACGCCCTGCACGGCGAACTGGAGCGCTGCCAGGCGGTGGGCATGGACGATTGCATCATCAAGCCGGTGAGCATCCCCGGCCTCGACGCGAAGCTGCGCCAATGGCTTCCGGGAGCGGCAGGCCTCATGGCCCCGAGGCCCGTCGACCCGGATGCGGAACCTTTGCAAGCGGCCATGGAAGCTCCGGGGGCGCCTCCCGTGGACTTCGCCGTCCTGGAGGGTCTGTCGCAGGGCGACCGCGCCGCCACGCTGGAAATCCTGCGGGACTTCCGGGACACCTGCCGGATCGACCTGGCGGGCCTGCGGCTGGCAGTGGATCGGGGGGATCTGGCGGAAGCGGCGCGCGGGGCCCACCGGATCAAGGGCGCCAGCCGGATGGTGGGAGCCGGGCCCCTGGCGGAGGCGGCGGCTCTCCTGGAATCCCGCGCCGGCGCAGGAGAGGGCCACCTGGTGGCCGGGGCGCTCCGGATCGTGGAAGCCGCCTTCGCCGTGCTGGAGAACCTCGTCACCCGGGAATCCGCGCAAGGTTGATACAGATTGATTTAAATAATGATAGAAAAACACAAATAAGACACCAATGATCCTAGAAAGGGCTCCTTGGTCAAGGAATTCCGCGCATCCGCCATTCCACGTATAGTTGCTGCAGCCAACACCACGCGCTGCACCGGGAGAGGGAGGCGATGAAGAAAGTCTGCATTGTCGGCGCGTCCGGAAAGCTCGGGCGGTACATGGTGCAGCATGCGCTGGATCGGGGCTACGAAGTGGTCGGCGTTTGCCGGGAGCGCAGCGTGGGCAAACTCGACCCGTTCAAGGGCCGCATCGCGATCTTCCCCGGAGCGACCAACGACGCACAGGTCATCGAGCGGGCGGTCGAAGGGTGCGACGGGGTGCTCACCGTGCTGGTGCCGTGGGGGGTCCAGCAGTACTCGTCCGGGACGGTGCAGGCGGTGCTCGATCACGCGCGGCCGGGCGCGCGCCTGGTCTTTTCCTGCGGCTGGCACATCTCCCGCGACGGGAAGGACGTGTACTCGCGGACCTTCAAGGCCTTCGTTGCGGCGTTCGGATGGATTGCCCGGCGACTGCGCCTGGTGGAGCTCGACGACCAAGTGGAGGCCTGCCGGAGAGTGTTCGCCAGCGACACCCGGTGGACCGTCGTGCGGGGGAGCGATCTGGAGGAAGGGGAGAGCCAGGGCCTGCCCGTCTGGAGCAGGCATGTGGGTGATCCCGTCCTGGCAAGCAACCTCACGCGCCGGGTGGATTTCGCCCTCTTCATGGTCGCGGCCCTCGAGGATGATGCGCTCGTCCATGAGGCCCCAGCCATCGTCGGTTGCCGGACGCCGTCGGCGCTGGCCTACGGGGCGGGAAGTTAAAATTGGAAGCGCCCATTCTCGGTAAATGTGATTTCATGCGTTTGGCTTGTGCCGACAAAACGCAGGTTCATACCAAGTTGCATTCAAAGATATGAACCACCAAGCCACAAAGGGCACAAAGAGACCCGTCAAGTGCGAGCTTCGCGGATGAAATTCAGGTGGCCCAGCGGCGGGCTCACGCCTAGGTGTGATCCGCGCCGGGCCACCTGAATTTGCGTGCCTTCGGCCCGCAGGCGCTACGCGCCTCGCGAAGCGATTTTGAGTCGAAATCAAGCATGTTGGAGGTTGGCGCTTTTTCTCGGTATCGGAGTATCCGATACGCGGGACAAATTGGAATTTGGTGTCTTGGTGGTGAATATTATTTTTTCGAATGCAAATTCGTATCACGCCTCATCCCGGCTTTGGCTGCTTCACCTTTTGGGCCATGATTGAAAACATCCCCGTGCAGACGAGGCCAATCTCGTCTGAGCGAATCCGGGGGACTTTCACGGAAGAAACATCCATGAATCCCAAATTGTTTCTCGTTGCGGCAATCACCCTCCTTTCCTTCCACTGTGGCGGAGGCGGGAAACAGGAGCCCCCGCCTCCGCTGTTCAAAGTGTCCATCTCTCCCCCCAACGCCACTGTTGTGGCCGGGGGTGGTGTCGAGTTCGTGGGCTCAGCGTCGGATGGGGCCACCCTTGACTGGGAGATCGCCCAACCCAATGGCGGCTCAGTCACGACTTGGCAATATTCCAATTCGGTCGTTTACCAATCCCCAGCCCTGGAAGGCACATTTCAACTCAAAGCCACCCATCCAAAAGACCCGAATAGCACAGCTACCGCCTCCATCCAGGTGAAAGCCAGCGGTGGGGTCTGGGGTGGGGTCAGGGGTTTCCCGACCTTTCGAGACGGGTACTCGGACTACTGGTACACGATCACCGGGCCGACCCTCACGGTGCTCGCCAACGGGAAATGCTTGATTGCCGGCGGGAGCGAATTCTTCGGCCCTGCTCTTGCCTCGGCCGACCTTCTGGATCTACAGACGGGAGATCGGCTGGGCCGCTACCAGGCCACCGGCCCCATGGCCCAAGCGCGGCGGGGCCACGTTGCGACCCTGTTGAATGATGGGCGCGTGCTCATGACTGGCGGAACCAGCGGATCCAACATCTTGGCTTCCACCGAGCTTTTCAATCCCCAGACAAGCACCTTCACGGCCTCAGGCAACATGGCGATTCCACGTGTGGGCCACCAGGCGACCCTCCTGAAGGACGGAAGGGTGCTCATTACTGGAGGGCTCTCACCAGGCCCTTGGAATGGGCAATCGTTCAATTCCCCGACGGCCAAGGTGGAGGTTTTTGATCCCAGTGCGGATGGCGGTCGAGGGCAGTTCCAGACATTGAGTGCGCTGGCGACTGCACGATATTGGCATTCGGCAACAGCCCTGAAGGATGGCAGGGTACTGATCACGGGGGGCGTGAACGGCCCGAATGCCCCCACCGATGTTTTTTCTGGAGCTGAGATCTGGGATTTCAACGCCCAGGCGTCCACCGCCTCCGCTCCGCTCGCCCATTCGAGGGCCAGGCACAACGCGGTGTTGCTGCCCTCGGGGAAGGTCCTTGTGGCCGGTGGGTATATCCCCTCCAATACCACCACTATTTCCGGTTTGACTTCTGCGGAGCTGTTCGATCCTGCGACCAACCAATTCCAGCCGACGGGCGGGATGTCCAATCCCCGCTACGCCTTCGGGATGGTGCTCCTTCCAAACGGCATGGCCATGGCGGTCGCCGGGGGGCGGGCCGACGGCAGCGCTGAGATATTCGATCCCGCTCTGGGGACCTTCCATTCCGGTGGTTTTCCAGGCGGGACTTGGCAGACCCAACGCACCATTGGGCTTCTGCCGGACGGCCGCGTCGTCTTCTCCGGAATGCCTTACAACACGGTGATCAGCACAGTTTCAGTTTTCTATCCTTGAAAAAGTCTCTCCAATTCCGACCCGATGCTTTCATCAAAGGAAATATCTTCACAGCCTGGAACGATCAGATGGCGATACCCTCCGGGGGCCCGGCCCTCCTTCTGGTGGCCTGGGTGGAAACCAAAGAACCATTGAAGTTGAACTTTTCCCCTATGAATCCGCAGGAGGGTTCCATGAAACGCTTTCTGGCTTCGGCCTTGGCAATAGGACTCATGAGCGCCCAGGCACCACTCCTGGCGCTTGAAGAGCCCGCGCCGCGCACCATCACGGTCTCGGGCGAAGCGGAGATGAAGGTGGCGCCGGACGAGGTCATCCTGACGCTGGGCGTGGAGACGCGGCACAAGGAACTGGCGGAAGTCAGGCGGCTGAACGACCAGCGCATGAAGGAGGTGCTGGCGGCGGCGCTGGCGGCGGGCGTCGCGGGCAAGGACATCCGCACCGACTACCTGAACCTCGCGCCCGAGTACGACCACCAGAACCACCGCAGGACCTTCGTGGAATACATCCAGCGCACCACCATCGTCGTCACGCTCCGGGATGTCTCGAAGTTCGAAGCCCTGCTGACCTCGGTGCTGCAGGCCGGCGTCGAATACATCCACGGCATCGATTTCCGCACCAGCGAGCTGCGGAAGCACCGCGACGAGGCGCGGGCGCTGGCCATGAAGGCCGCCAAGGAAAAGGCCATCGCGCTGGCGGGCGCCCTGGGCCAGAAGGTCGGGAAGCCGCGGTCCATCCAAGAGGGCTCGGGCGGCTGGTGGTCCAGCTACGGCGGCTGGTGGGGCCGCGGCTACCAGGGCATGTCCCAGAACATCTCCCAATCCGCCGGAGGCTCCAGTTCAAGCCAGGACGGCCCCTTGGCGCCCGGCACCTTGAGCGTCCGCGGCAACGTGACCATCACTTTCGATCTGGAGTAGAGGACGCCGGCTCCATAAGTCTGCTCGCTCTGCGCGGCGCGGGTGTTTTTAAAGACACTCTCTTAGACTGGTGGCATGGACCGGGTCGAATGCGTGGTGGCAGGTGCTGGGGTCGTGGGCCTGGCGGTGGCGCGGGCGCTGGCGAAGGCGGGCCATGAGGTGCTGATCCTGGAAGCCGGGGACCGCATCGGCACGGGCATCAGTTCCCGCAACAGCGAGGTGGTCCACGCGGGGATCTACTATCCGCAGGACTCGCTCAAGGCTTCGCTGTGCGTATCCGGAAACCGCCTGCTCTACGACTACTGCGCGAGCCGGGGTGTAGCGCACCAGCGCTGCGGCAAGCTGATCGTGGCCACGGAAGCGGATCAGATCGCCGCGCTCCGCGGTGTCCAGGTCCAGGCGTCGGCCAATGGCGTCGAACTGGAATGGCTGGACTCCGCCGCCGCCCTCGAAATGGAGCCCAAGCTCCGCTGCGCCGCGGCCCTGCATTCGCCCGCCACCGGCATCGTAGATAGCCACGGCCTGATGCGGGCCCTGCTGCTGGACGCGGAACAGCAGGGCGCCCAGCTCGTCCTGCGGAGCCCGGTGCTGCGGGGCTGCTCGCTGCGGGAAGGCGTCCTTTTCGAGGTGGGCGGCCCGGAGCCCTCGAGCCTTCTCGCGGATCGCTGCTTCAACTGCGCGGGCCTGGGCGCCCAGGCCCTGGCCATGAGCATCGACGGCATCCGCCCGGAGGCGATCCCGCCCCTGCATCTCTCCAAGGGGACTTATTTTTCACTGCCGGGCGCTGCGCCCTTTTCACGGCTGGTCTATCCAGTGCCCGTGGACGATTGGCTGGGCGTCCACCTGACGCTGGACCTGGCGGGGCAGGCGCGGTTCGGACCCGACGCCGAGTGGGTGGAGGCCATCGACTATGGCGTGGACCCGGCCCGAGCCGAGGCCTTCTATGCGGCGGTGCGGCGCTATTGGCCGGGCTTGCCGGAGGCTTCCCTGCAACCTGCCTACGCGGGCATCCGGCCCAAGCTCCAGGGGCCCGGCGAGCCGGCCCGGGATTTCCTGATCCAGGGCGAAGCCGACCATGGCGTGCCGGGATTGACCAATTTCTTCGGCATCGATTCCCCAGGACTCACCGCCTGCCTGGCCATCGCGCAATACGCAATGGAACGGAATTAAAAATGGCTGTTAAAAAAGTGAATTAACTGAATAGATAATTAATAATAATTAATCATAATTTGACGTTAATGGCACAAAGAAAAATTTTGTTTTTCTTTGCGATGTTTGTGCCCCTTTGTGGCCAATTATCACTTAAGACGGATTCACGTAGCGTAGATATTAAAACAAGCACTCTTAGGAAAATTTGTTGAAAATCCGTATCAATCCGTAGTTTTAAAAACTTATCAACTGGATGCCTAAGGGAGTGAAAAGAAAAAATATTTCAACCACGGATTAACACGGATAAGGATATATTAATTTGGCTTTTCTCCGCTGCCCTCCGCGCGGTGTCGTTTTAGTTATCAGTGTTAATCCGTATTAATCCGTGGTTACAGGAATATAATTGTTATTTTATGTTTTTTGCAATTTGTGGCGATTCGAGATCAGTCCCCGGGTTTTTCTTCGCCATCCTTCCTGGGGTCGAACGGGATCGCGGCCTTTTTGCAGGCCTGGATGAAGGTTTCGCGGTCATGGCATTTCCGGTAGGCCTCCATGGGCTCGATGACCTTGTCCTTGATGAGCTTCACGAGCACCTCGTTCTGCAGCATCTGCCCGTATTGGCGGCCGGTCTTCATGGCGGCCGGGATCTCTTCGATGTCGCCTTTGCGGATCAGGCCCATGATCTGCGGGTTGTTGAAAATGGTCTCGATGGCCGCCACCCGTCCGCCGCCGTTCTTCTTCAGCAGGGTCTGGCAGAGCACGGCCTTCAACGAACTCGCCAGCCGCGCCCGGATGAAGGGCTGGTGGTCCGGTCCGAAGACCTCGCTCAGGCGGCTGATGGCGTCCAGGGCCGAGGTAGCCGAAAGCATCGCGAAAACCAGGCGCCCGGAGCCCGCCGCGTCGAGGGCCAGCTCTACGGTTTCCGCGTCCCGCAGTTCCCCCACCATGAGGATGTCCGGGGCCTGGCGCAGCGCCGCACGGATGGCCTGTTTCTGGCGGGCCGGATCGCGGCCCACTTCCCGCTGGCGCACTAGCGCGTTCCCCTGCAGGAAGGGAAACTCGACAGCGTCCTCGATGGTCACGATGAACCCGTGGCGGGATTCGTGGGCGATGGCCACCAGGGCCGAAACCGTGGTGGTGCGCCCGCTGCCGCTGGGCCCGGCGATGATCACGAGGCCATGGTTGAACTGGACCAGCCGGCGGATGGGAACGCTCAAGCCGAGCGTGTCCGCGTCCGGCACCTCCTTGGGCATGATGCGCATGGCGACCGCGGGGCCCAGCGCATCGTGGAAGATCGATACCCGCAGGCGGCAGTGCCGCACATCGTCCGTATAGGCGAATTCGGTGTCCATGCCCCTTTCAAAAGCATCCCAGTTGGCCTTGGGCGTGATGCCCTTGAGCAGGTCCGAGAGTTCCTGCGCGGGGATGGGCTTGAAGCCCTCCACGGAGCCGATGCGGCCCTGGTGCCGCAGCAGGGGCGATTCCCCCGCGTTCAGGTAGACGTCCGAGCCGCCGAGGTCCAGCATCCAGTTGATGAGGCTGTCCATGCTGAGCACCTTGGCGGGGGCGGGGCCTTTCGGGATCAGGAAATCCCCGGTGCTGGCCTCCTTGGGGGCCGGCATGGCGTCTGAAGTCAGGGCCCGCAGCCGGCCGGCCAGGATGCGCGTCCCGATGGTGCTGCGCTGGAGCAGGAACTGGAAGGGTTCGGTTTCAAAGGTGTAGTCGAACCGCACCTGCTCACCGCGGAGGTAGTTGGTCGACATCTCGTTCGGCAGGATCTCCTTGGCCAGGCCGTCCAGCACCGCCCCCACCAGCTCCTGGGAGCTCAGGGTCACCCGATGGCCTCCGGGGAGTTCCATGGTCGGGAATTGCCCCGGGTCCAGGTGCAGCGTGGCCGCGCCCTTGGCGACCATCTGAGCCAGGAACTTGTCCAGCTTCGCCATGCATCACTCCAGAACACGATTTGGATAATTAAGGCTAATGATAGGCCGAAGCCTGGGCGATGGGCAGAAAAGCCGAGAGGCAGGGGCCGAAGCTCTGGACTCATGGCTTTCCGAGGGAGCCGATACGCTTAGTGCCATGTCCACTCTCGCGCCACTGCCCCTGAGCACCCAGGTCTCGGTGCTCCGTGGCCTGGGGCCTGCGCGGGCGGCGGCCCTGCAGGAAGCGGACATCCACACCCTGCGGGACCTGTTGATGCACCTGCCCTACCGCTACGTGGACCGGGGCTCCATCAAGCCGCTCGGCGATCTGGATATGCGCGGTTTCGAACCGGACCTGGAAGACCGGGAGATCATCACGGTGCTCGGCCAGGTCCAGGATCTTCGCCAGAGCCTGACGCGGATCCAGCGCATGGCCCTGACCGAGGTGCTGCTGAACGATGGCACAGGCGTGTTGAAGTTGGTCTTTTTCAACCAGCCCTACCTCGGACGCAGCCTGAAGATCGGCGACCGGCTGCTGGCCTTCGGGCCGCTGGTGGAGGGCCGCCATGGCCTGGAAATGCGCGGGCCGCAGATCGAACTCATGGGCCGGGCCGGGAATGAACAGGCCAGAGGGGCCGATGGGCTCTGGGTCCGCCGCTACCTGCCGCTCTACCGGAAGCTGGGGCCCATCAGCAGCCTGGTGCGGAAAAAATTGGTGGAGGAGGCCCTGCTCCGGGCCCATCCCCCCGAAGAGTGGCTGCCTCCGGAGCTCTGCCGGCACCTGCCGGATGCACTGGCTTCGCTGCGGCTGCTGCACCAGCCGCCGGACGAAAGCGACGGCCGGCTGTTGAACCAGCGCGAAACGCCCGCCCACCAGCGCCTGGCCACGGAAGAGCTGTTCGCCTTCGCCCTGGGCGTCGAACTCCGCCGCGCGGGGCGGATGAAACGCCGCGGCCTGGTGGTGCCCACGTCGCCGGACCTGCGGGAACGCCTGAAAGCCTTCCTGCCCTTCCACCTCACCGGCGCCCAGCGCAAGGTGTTCAAGGAGATCGTGGACGATCTCACCTCCGGGCGCGTCATGCATCGCCTGCTGCAGGGGGATGTGGGCAGCGGAAAAACGCTGGTCGCCTTTCTTTCCATGGCCATGGTCGCCGAAACGGGTGGCCAGGGCGCCCTGCTCGCACCCACGGAGGTCCTGGCCCGCCAGCATGCCCAGAGCTTCGAGCGGTTGCTGGGGGACGAAGCCCATCGCATCCAATTGCTCCTGGGGCCCATGAAGGCGGCTGAAAAGCGCGAGGCCCTGGCGCGCATCGCCAACGGCGAGGCCCGCTACCTCGTGGGCACCCACGCGCTGTTCCAGGAGGCCGTGGCGTTCAAGGACCTGCGCCTGGTGGTGGTGGACGAACAGCACCGGTTCGGCGTGAAACAGCGCGAGGCCCTGAAGCAGAAGGGCGGCGACCCCCATTGGCTGGTGATGAGCGCCACGCCGATTCCCCGCTCCCTGGCGCTTTCGCTGTTCGGCGATCTGGACCAGTCGGTGCTCGATGCGCTGCCGCCGGGCCGCCAGCCCATCACCACCCGCCTGCTGGAGACCGGCGCCGCGGAGCGGGCCTGGGACCTCGTCGGGACGGAGATCAAGGGGGGGCGCCAGGTTTTCGTGGTGAGTCCGGCCATCGATCCCGCCGATGAGACCAAGGTGAAGCTGCGCGACATCCAGGCCATGGAGAAGCTCATCCGCGCGCGCTTTCCGGGCATCGACATGGAGGTCGTCCATGGGCGCCTCAAACCCGAGGACATGGCCGCGCGCATGGGCCGCTTTGTCCAGGGGGATGCGAAGCTGCTCCTGGCCACCACGGTCATCGAGGTGGGCGTGGATGTTCCCAACGCCACGGTGATGGTGGTGGACCATGCAGAGCGCTTCGGGCTGTCCCAACTGCATCAGCTTCGGGGACGCGTGGGGCGCGGCGCCCATCGCAGCTTTTTCGTGATGATTTCAAGCGTTGAAACCGAACGGCTCCACATCCTGGTGGAAACCCAGGACGGGTTCAGGATCGCGCAGCGGGACCTGGAGATCCGCGGCCCCGGCGAATTTTTCGGCGTCCGGCAGGCGGGCCTGCCGCAGTTCCAGGTGGCGGATCTGGTGAAGGACCGCCAACTCCTGCAGAGCTGCCGGGAGGCGGCGGCCAGGTCCATTGCGGTGGGCCTGACCGAGGCCCAGCGCGAATGGCTGCAACGGGAGCGGGAGCGGCTGAAATTGGCCGAGGTGGTATGAGCCCGGAAAGGGGTGCCTGCGCCTGGCGCTTCGTCACACCGCGAACGCTTCTTGGCATCCAAGGTGGATTACCAGCCATCCACGATCCAGGAGATCCCGTGAGCTCATCCGAACTGCCCCCGATGGTCCAGGCCTACTTCGATGCCATTACAGCCATGGATTTCGAAAAGGCCTCGGCCTGTTTCACGACGCCCTGCCATCACCAGGACCCCATCGGCAGCCCCGTGAACACCTCACCAGCGGACGTGAAGCAATTTTTTGAAGGCCTTGGTTCGCTTTTCGCCTCGGTGCGGCTCAGCCCCCGGGAGGTCCATGGCGCGGGCTCCGAGCGGGCCATCGCCTTCCGCGGGGAGGGCAGGGGCCGCAACGGCGCCGACGTGGTTTTCGAAGGCATCGACGTCATCCGCCTGGATGCTTCCGGCCGCATCGCCGAGCTCCGCGCCTTCTGGGATCCCGGTCCCACCGTCGCGAAATTGATGGCTTAGGGCGAAATTATTGAATAGAACCGCGCGGAGGGTAGCGGAGGAGAGACAGAGGGAAGCTGAGAAATAATTTCCTGGTTATCCCCCAATCTCAGCCGAGGAAGCGTGCCCGCGAAGGGCCGCGAAGCCGCTGCGCTCTGGCGAAGGGCCGCGAAAAGTGAATTCAACCCGGTATCGCTTCGCGGGGGCGCGTAGCGCCCGCGGGCCTCTGGGCCCGCGAATTCAGGCGGCCCGGCGACGGGCTCGCACCAAGGTGTGATCCGCGCCGGGCCGCCTGAATTCCATCCGCGAGGCTGGCCCATGATGAGTCTCCTGGTCGCCAAAGAGCTAGTGCGGCAATAGAGATTTCGCGGCCCTTCCTTCACCCCTTCTCGGTATCAGCCTAGCTCATACATGGGCCATGGCAGCTATTCGCGGCCCTTCGTGGGGTGCTTTTTTCGGCTGAGGCTCGTGGGTAATCAGGAATAATTTTCTTTTTTCAGCTTCCATCCGCTCCTCCGCTCCCGCCTATCGCGCGTGTACGCGCTCCTGCTCCTTCCACTCGCAGAGGCGGGAATCCTCCTCCGCGTGGTTTTTTATGCCGGATTGATTCGACCCCATCACTTCACGAACACGAATTCCCCCACATCCGCGAGCCGGCTGCCGCCCGTGAGGCGCAGGATGACGGACTTGTTCTCCACCCTGCCGCTGCCATAGCGGAGGTAGAGCTCCAGCACGACGGTGGTGGCGCCGATGACGGTCTGCTGCCGGGTGCCGAAGTAGTTGGCCCGCACTTTGTAGGTGCCCGGAACAGCCTTCTTCAGCAGGAATTCTTCGGGTCCATAGCCCCCGGTCGCGTCGACGCTGATGCGGCCCCCCAGTTCAGTGCGGGAGTGGCTGTAGAAGCACTCCTCCCCGCGGGGATCGATGACGTGGAGATCCATGTCGCTATTGTCCGTGTCCCAGTTCAGCACCACGCGCACATCCACCGGCAGGTTGCGGATGAAGCGGGAATCCATGCTTCCCGTATTGATTTTGGCCTTGGCGGTGCCGATGAGCGCATTCAATTCTCCCAGCGCGATGAGGTTCACGTCCCTGAAACGGCCGTCCCATGGCTTCCGGACCACTCCCCAGAGCAAGTCCGCGGCGCGTTGTTCCTGGCCATTCGCGGCGCAGGCGAGCGCCAGATCGCGCGTGCTTTGGGGTTCTTCCTCCCGCATGCGGAGCACCGCCTCGGAAGCCCACACGGACAGGCGGTGCCGGCCGAGTTGCTTCAGCCGGTAGCCCAGCACCCGCAGCAGCGTCGCATCTTCGAGCTTCAGTTCCGCGATGTTGGAGAGGATCCGCAGGGCCAGGTCGACGTCGCCCTCCCGGAAGAACAGGTCCGAGACATCCAGGAAGAAGCCCGGCGTAGAGCCGTATTCGGCGCGGAGCATGAGGTAGGCCGCGTAGCGGTCGGCCTTGGGCGTGCCCGCGAGGGATTTCAGGTACGGCGTGTCGGGATTCCAGGCCTTCAGGGTGATGGTGCCTCTGGCTTCGGGCTCCGCATCGGGCTTGGCGCTCTCCTTCTTGGATCTCGAAATCGAGGCGGCGCCATCCCTGCTGCGGTGGCCGACGGCGTCCTGCTCCTCCTTGTCCTCCCCGGCGGACAGCACCACTTCCGCGGGAACCGCGGAAGGCCGGGGCGCTTCCGCCCGGGGCGCGAGCTGGTTCTGCTGTGGCGCTGGAGGCGGCGGCGCTCCACCCGCCACGACGCCCGCCGCGCCTTGGACATCCTTCATATCGCGGGTTCTCTGAACCTGGGGCAGCGGCTTGAATTCCTTCTCCCACCAGGCCTGGCGCTCCTTGAATTGGGTCAACAACGATTCCAGGTGCCTTTGTTCGGCTTCCTTTTTTCCGCTCTGCTCCTCCCGCACTTGGCGGAAATACTCGGCCTGCATCTCCGCGGGCGGCACGATGTGGTAGCGCACGTAGTCGGAAAGGGCGTCCAGCACGATCAGCGAGGTGTCGGGCGTGACGATGGAGAAATCCTGGCCGAGCTTCAGGATCGAAGCGCGGTGGAGGTCCGGCTCCAGCATCAATTGCTGGAGCTTTTTCTGGGCCCAGAGCCGCGCCACGGGCGCGGCGCTGCTCTCCTCGCCGCCCACGGAGACGACGCGGGTGAAGCGTTCTGCGCTGCCGTAGCCGAAATGCAGGGTGATGCGCGCGCGGTCCTTCGACAGCTTGCCCGCGATGCCCAGGGAACCGCGCACGAGGGCGCCGCCGCTGGGATACAGCTCCCGCACCGCGCCGGGTTCATAGGTGGCGCGGAGCAGCGCCAGGGCCTGGGTCTTCAGGGCTTCGGCGCCCTGTTCGGCGGTTTCCCCTGAAAGATTCAGGTATTCGCCGCCGGTGGATTCCGCGAGAAAGCGCAGCCGGTCGTGCTGGGCCGTGAGCGCTGTGTTGATGGCCAGCAGCGGGCAGCGGGGGAACTTGGGCGCCGCGGGGCCGAAGGTGTTGATGCCATCGCTGAAGAGCAGCGCCAGGTCGCAGCCAGAGCCGCTCAAATCAAGCGCGCCCAGGGCCGTGCCGCCGTCCAGGGGCGCGCTTTCCAGGGCCTGCCGGAGGGCTTTCCAGCCCCCTTGGGCGACCGTGAAGGCGCGCGGACTCTCGGGGGCGTTCCGGAAAACGACCAGCTCCACGGAGCAGCTTCCGATGCGCTTGAAGTAGAGGTCCAGCAGCTCCAGTTCCTTGCTCCGGTCGCGGCTGGAGGCCGAGGCGGATGCATCCCAGGCGATCAGCAGTTTCTTGGGCGCGGGCCGCGGTTCCCGGGAGGCCCGGGGCAGGAGGCTCACATAGAAGAAGCGTTCATCGCCGAAGCGCTGGACGTAGGATCCGCTGGCCTCGGCGCTCTTGGGCACGAGCAGCACGAGCGCGGCTTCCGGCTGGAAATGCTCGCGGACGGCCTCGGCCTTGAAACTGCGCTGCCAGGGCTTCAATTCGAAATTCTGGATGGGGCTGGAGGAGCATTGCGGCTGCTGGGTCTGCTCCAGCACTTCCACGGTCAGGCTGAAGCGGCCGACGGGCTGGTCGAAACCCATGGGCAGGGTGTATTTCAGGGCGTCACCATCCTTTTTCGATACGAAGGGCAGTTCCTGCTCGTAGGCGATGACCACCCGCTTGGCGCCGTTCGCCGGAATGGGATAGATGCGGGCCTTGAAACTGTTGCCGGCCACCATTTCGAGAAGGCCGGGATCCACGCCCCGCCGCACGATGCTCTCGAAGACCTGGCGCCCCTTGGCTTTCTCCACCACCACGCCTTCCCGCAAAACGCCGTTCACATCCATGGCGAAGCGCGAAACGGTCTGGCCCTCGCCCAGCGGGAACACCAGCTCTCCCTCCAGCAGGCGGTTCTGCGGGTTGTGGATCGTCATGTCCCAGGTGGTGGTGGCCAGCGCGCCCACGACCTGCACATCGATCTTCAGAGCCTGGAGCTGGGCCGGGGCTTTCTTGCCATCCTCGCCCGGGATGAAAATCGCCGGGCGGGTAGGCTGGACCGTGGTGACCTGTGGCGGTGGAGGTGGTTGGCTCTTGGTTGCCTCATTCTGGCGCGGAACGAGCAAGGCAAAGGCCAGGAAGCTGGAGGCGAGCAGGCCGCGCATCAACATGGGAACTCCTTGGGTGCTGGGTAATCCTGAAGGAATGGCCAGGCCTCGCCTGGGTCCGGTTGAGTGTCTGAGGGATTGGACAAGCCTAGCCCCGGAGAAGTTCCCGGCAGGTTGAAAAGGTTGAGATCGCGCGGAACGGATCCCCCCAAACCCAGTGCCGCCCGCTTCGGGAAAGACAGTAGCCACGAAGAGACACGAATGGGACACGAAGGCCTTTATTCGTGTCCCTTCATGGCTGCATTGATTGAACGGTATCGCCCTTAACCCTTCGCGAGCCTGGTCATGATGCGTTCCAGCAAAGGCTCAGGCACCAGTTCCTTCAATTCGCCGCCCATGCTGCCGATCTCCCGCACCAGCCTGGAACTCACAGCGGAGTATTTCTCCTTGGGCATCAGGAAGATGGTTTCCAGATCCGGCGCCAGCTTACGGTTCACGAGCGCCATCTGGAATTCGTATTCGAAATCGCTGAAGGCCCGGACGCCCCGGACGATGCAGTCCGCGTCATGCTGCCTGGCGAAATCCACCAGCAAGCCATGGAAACTGGTCACCTCGACATTGGGGAAGGGCGCCACCAGATCCTTGAGCATCTGCACGCGTTCCTCCACCGAGAAGGCTGAGGTCTTGGCGGGGTTGTGCAGCACCGCGACGATCAGGCGGTCCACTAATTTTTCAGCCCGCTGGATGATGTCCGAGTGGCCGAGGGTCACGGGATCGAAAGAGCCGGGATAAATGGCCGTGCGCACGGTTGCTCCGGATTGGATTCGCCTAGGGTAGCGCGGCGAAGGGCTCACGGCCGCATCCAATTGATCCCCGGGACTGGTGGCGCTTCGCCCCCAGGCAGAATCCCTTTACCCTATTCCCATGTCCCAGCCACGCCTTTCCATCGGCCTGCTCTTCGGCGGCGAAAGCCCCGAGCACGAGGTTTCCATCGTTACGGCGCGGAGCATCGCGCAGCATCTGGATCCGGCGCGCTTCGAGGTGAGGCCCTGCGGCATCGCCCGCAATGGGGTGTGGGTGCTGAAGGGCGATCCCTTTGCGCGGCTGGCGGCGAACGAAATTCCCAAGCGCAGCAGCCATCCTTTCCTGCCCTTGGAAAAGGGCGCCGAAGACACGCCCCTGCCGGACCTTTTTTTCAATGCGCTGCATGGCGCCGGCGGCGAGGACGGCCAGATCCAGGGCTACCTGGAGCTGCTGCACCGGCCCTACACCGGGGCGGGCCTGCTGGCCATGGCGGCGGGCATGGATAAATGGATCACCAAGCGGCTGTGGGAATCCGACGGCCTGCCGGTGGTGCCCTACGTGGGCCTGACCGAGGAACGCTGGAAGCGGGAGCGCGAGGTCTGCCTTTCGGAATCCCTGGCCTTCGGACTGCCCCTCTTCATCAAGCCCGTGAATCTCGGCAGCAGCATCGGCGTCGAGAAAGTGAAACGGGCGGAGGACCTTCCGGCGGCGCTGGACCGGGCCTTCACCTATGACCGCCGGGTGCTGGTGGAGCAGGGCCTGGACGTGCGGGAAATCGAAGTGGCGGTGCTGGGCGGCGACCAGCCCTTCGTGTCCAATCCCGGCGAGGTGCTGGTGGCCGACGAGTTCTACACCTTCGAGGACAAGTACATCGCGGGCCGCAGCAGCACCAGGATCCCCGCGGAGATCCCCGAGGAACTGAGCGACCTCATCCGCAAGCTCGCGGGCCGCGCCTTCGGCGTGTCCGACGGCTACGGCATGGCCCGGGTGGACTTCTTCCTGGAGCGCCTGACGGGCCGGGTGTTCCTCAACGAGCTGAATTTCATCCCTGGCTTCACGAGCATTTCCATGTATCCCAAGATGATGGCCGCCAGCGGCATCCCTTACGGGGATCTGCTCACGCGCCTCATCGACCTGGCCCTGGCCCGCCACGCGCAGATGAAAGCCAAGGACAAGGGATTCAAGAGCGGGACAAGCTGGTACGCATGATGGCAGGCTATGAGCGTTGAGCTATGAGCCATGAGCTTGGATCGGCAGGTTTTCCAGCTCATGGCTCATGGCTGATAGCCCATACCTTCATGGGAATCTTCCCGTCCCCCATGCCACACTTATTCCATGCATCAGCGCACCTGGCTCTCCCTGATCTCGCTGCCCATCGTGGCCACGTTCACCTACCCGCTCATCCAGCAGGCGCCCAGCAAACCCGCCGCCGAAGCGCGGGCCCAGGATCCCCTGGCTGGGCTTGCGGACATCCAGGATGTGCTGGGCCTGGTGCGGGACAACTACGTGGATCGCCCGGATATGGAAAAGGTCATTTCCGGCGGCATCCAGGCTGTGCTGGAACGGGCCCATCCCCTGAATGCCTACCTGACCCCGGAGGACCTGAGATTGCCGGAACCCGGCCCGGCGGACCTCGGCATCCGGCTGGTGAAACGCGGCATCTACGCTCAGGTAGTGGCGGTGCGGCCCGGCGGCCCCGGCGACAAGGCCGGCCTCCAGGTGGGGGATGTGGTCCGGAAGATCGACAAGGAATCCGTCGGACCGCTCAGCGCCTGGGCCCTGGAGCGCAGTCTCCGCGGGGCCGCGGGAACCTCCGTGAGCCTGCTCCGATATGCCACCAGCGAAGCCCAGCTCAAGACCGTGAGCGTCACTCGCGAGCTGCCCGGGCAGGCGCAGATTACGCTGCAGAAAGGCGGCCAGGCGCATATGGCCAGCCTCCCGGATCTCCTGCCGGGCCGCGCGCCTGAATTGAAGTCCGCGCTGTCCGCGTTGGACCGCAAGCTGCCGCTGATCCTGGACCTTCGCCGGTGCTCGGAGGGCAGCCTGGACGAGGCGGCCTTGGTGGCGGGGCTCTTCGCAGCGGGCGGGACTTTCGTGACCATCCAGGAGCACGGCCAGAAGGATCGCATTGTGGAGTTCAAGAGTGCGGGCGAGGCCCCGTTCGCCAAGGTCATCCTGCTCGTCGGCCCCAGCACCCTGGGCCCCGCCGAGGCGCTGGCCTCCACCCTCAAGAAGGCGGGAGATCCCACCTTTGGCGAGCGGACGCCGGGCCTCGGCGTCGAGCGGACCCGGCTGCTGCTGCGGCAGGGCGGGGCGGTGGAACTGGTGTCCAGGCGTTGGATCGGCGCCGGAGGCGAGAAACTGGATCGCGCTGGCATCGTCCCCGACCACGTGTTGAAGGGGCTGAAGCCCGATGAGGATCCGATCCCCAAGATCCTGGCGGGCTTGAACGAGAAGCCCACGCCCAAGGACGATAGCCAGAACGCGGCCTGACATGGCCCGCCGGAAAAGCGCTGGTCCATCCACTCAAGCCCTGCTGGGCCTGGGCGCCCTCATGCTGCTTGCGGGCCTGGGGCTGGGCCTGCTCCTGAGCCAGACGAGCTGCGAACGGAAACAAAGGCCCGCTCCGGCCAAGACTGAACCGGAACCGGGGCCCACCCGCACGCCCAAAAACCCGCCAAGGCCCAACGAGCCTGCAAAGCCGGTGGGCGCGAAACAGCAGCCGGAATCCAGGCTGCCGAGGTTCGCGCTGGTGGTGGACGACCTCGGCTACGCCGCGCCGGAGCTGGTGACGCGGCTTTGCGCCCAGCCCATCCCGTTCAGCGTGGCGGTGCTCCCGTATCAGGAATTCACCCGGGAGAGCGCCAACATCGCCTTTGAAAAAGGCAAGGAGGTGATGCTGCACTTGCCCATGGAGCCCATCGGCTTCCCCAAGTCGAATCCCGGCCCCGATGCGGTGATGTTCAATCTGACCGAGAAGGAAATCCGGGAACGGGTCCGCAAGGCGCTGGATGACATCCCCCATCGCACCGGCGTCAACAACCACATGGGCAGCCGCATCACGCCGGACAAGCCGCGGATGACGTGGGTGCTCCAGGAAATCAAGGCCCGCCGCGCCTTCTTCGTGGACAGCCGCACCGAAAAAGAGAGCGTGGCCTTCGATGTGGCCAAGGAACTGGGTGTCCAATCCGTGCAGCGCAAGGTCTTCCTGGATGACGACAAGGCCTTCGCGGCGATGGAAAAGGAGTGGGACCGGGCCTTGGCGATCGCGAAAAAAGAAGGCGAAGTCCTGATCATCGCCCACATCTACCCCGAAACCGTGGAAGCCCTTGAAAAGCTGGTGCCGCGCACCAAGGGCGAAGTGAAATTCGTCAAGGCCGGGGCGCTGGCGAAATAGGCCGGTCAGGATTCCGGTTTCTTGCTGATGTGGATCACCTTGTCGATTTCGGCGTGGACAGTGCCATTGGCGTCCACCAATTCAACGCGGTAGGACCTGTCCAGTTTGGGTTCGGATTCGAGCAGCCTCCGGATCTCGTCCAGCTCGGCATCACCGAGCCTGAACGCCGCGGTCAGCGTGCCGCGGCCAGGCCTGCGGAAGCGGATGGAGGCCGCCTTGTCCCACACCACGTAGCCGGGCCCCAGGCACTTGATGAGCATGAGCATGTAGATCGGGTCCACGCAAGCATAGAGGCTGCCGCCGAAGATGCTCCCCACGTAGTTGCGGGTGCGCAAAGAAAGCCGCAGCCGCACGCGCACTTCCTTCCAATCCCCGGCGATGTAGGTGATGCGCCCGCCGGAACCCCGGTAGCAGGGCCAGAAATTCATGGTCCAGCGGAACCACCGCGTTCGCCAGGATTCGCTCACCACCAAGCCTCCAAGGAACCACGAAGACGAAAAAAGACCACAAAGACATAAAAAACTTGGACCACAAAGACACAAATGGGAAAAGCAGAAAAATATTTTTTGTATTTCTTTGTGGTGATTTTTTATTGAGTTTTCGTGGTCAGAACCGCACGGTGATGTTTTCGCCCTGGTGCTTGTACACGGTGTCGATGAACCTCACCAGGCCTGATTCATAGGTCAGGACGAGCGAGCTGGTGCGGGTGCCGTGGCCGAAGAACTGCACGCCTTTGAGCAGGTTTCCGGAGGTCACGCCGCAGGCGGCGAAGACGATGTGTTTGCCGGGCGCGAGATCTTCGGTCTTGTAGATGCGGTCGAAGTCCACACCCATTTTTTCCGCGTTCTCCCGGGATGCGGTGTTGGTATCCACCACCAGCCGCGCTTGGATCTCGCCATTGAGGCATTTCAGGGCCGCAGCGGAAATTACGCCTTCCGGCGCGCCGCCGATGCCCATGACCGCATGGATTCCCGTCCCGCTCACCGCCGCGCTGATGGCCGCGCTCAGGTCGCCATCGCCGATGAGCTGGATGCGGGCGCCCGCCGCGCGGATGTCCGCGATGAGCTGCTCATGCCGGGGCCGGTCCAGCACCGTCACCGTGAGATCGCCGATCTTCCGGTCCAGCGCCTTGGCGATGGCGGCTAGGTTTTCCGCTACCGGCGCATCGAGATGCACCTTGCCCTTGGAAGCCGGGCCGACCACGAGTTTCTGCATGTAGAGATCAGGCGCGTGGAGCAGGCCGCCCTTGTCCGATGCCGCCAGCACCGCGATGGCGTTGGCGGCGCCGGTGGCGCAGAGGTTGGTGCCCTCCAGGGGGTCCACCGCGATATCCACCGGCACATGCCCGGCGCCCATGCCCACCTTCTCGCCGATGAACAGCATGGGGGCCTCGTCCCGCTCCCCTTCGCCGATGACGATGGTGCCGTCCATGCGGACGGATTCCATGGTGTGGCGCATGGCCTCCACCGCGAGCTTGTCCGAGTGCTTGCGGCGGCCGTGCCCGATGCTGCGGGCGCAGGCGATGGCCGCCTCCTCCACCACGCGGAGGAATTCAAGGCTGAGTGTTTGTTCCATGGCTTCTCCCAGGCTGGGGGCGCGAGGCCCTGGGCGTATCCTTCATCCCTACAGCCTACAGCCTACAGCCGACCGTCCACAGCCGATCGCCTAAACCAGGCGCCGCACGCTGTCGCGGATCCACTCGAGGAAGGGCCCGCTGCCTTCCTGCACGGGCAGCATCAATATTTCCGGCACTTCGTAGGTGTGCAGGTCCGTGATGATCTCAGACACCTTTGGAAAGAGCTCGGTGGTGGTCTTGATCATCAGCATGACCTCTTCATCTAGATGGGTCTCGCCTTTGAAGTTGTAGTAGCTCTTCACGTTCGGCAGGATGCTCACGCAGGCGGCGAAGCCCTGGTCCACCAGTGCCGCCGCGATGGTGAGTGCCGCCTCCTCGCTGCCGCAGGTTGTGATGATGGTGCAGGCGTCTGTCATGGTCGGCGGCTCCGCGCGTTCAAGCGAGCCTCCAAGTGTGCCACGGGAATGTCATGGCGCGAAGGGCACGTGTGGCGAGGTATGAGTTGCGAGGCTTGAGGAATGAGGTGCGGGTAGGTTGGCTCCGCCCCCCAGATCTGGGCGCGATCCATCCACCGCGGTACGGCTACGCACGGGAATCCGCTTCGCGGACCGGCTTCGACGCTCGCGCGTCTCAGCCTTTTCCTACTCCCGCGCCGTTGCCGATCGGAGGTTCGAATCCTCTCGCGCCCCCTTTTGGGACAAGGAAAGGACCGGCTCGAGTTCTCCCTTGAACCGGTCGCGATGGTCGGGGCGCATCGGGATTAGTTCGCCCTCCAACTGGGACCTAAGCACCACCCATCCGCCGCGGCACGGCTGCGGGCGGAAATCCGCTTCGCGGACCGGCTTCGACGCTCGCGCGTCTCAGCCTTTTCCTACTCCCGCGCCGTTGCCAATCGGAGGTTCGAATCCTTCCTCAATTAGGAAACGGCACTCTCAGGTGGAGTGTCGTTTCTTGCTAACTGGTCGGGGCGCTTCGGGTTGGGTTCGCCCTCCAACTGGGACCTAACACCACCCATCTGCCGCGGCACGGCTGCGGGCGGAAATCCGCTTCGCGGACCGGCTTCGACGCTCGCGCGTCTCAGCCTTTTCCTACTCCCGCGCCGTTGCCGATCGGAGGTTCGAATCCTTCCTCAATTAATGGAAACGGCACTCTCAGGGTGGAGTGCCGTTTCATTGCTAACTGGTCGGGGCGAGAGGATTGGGTTCGCCCTCCAACTGGGACCTAACACCACCCATCTGCCGCGGCACGGCTGCGGGCGGAAATCCGCTTCGCGGACCGGCTTCGACGCTCGCGCGTCTCAACCTTTTCCTAACCCCGCGCCATTGCCGATCGGAGGTTCGAATCCTTCCTCAATTAATGGAAACGGCACTCTCAGGGTGGAGTGCCGTTTCATTGCTAACTGGTCGGGGCGAGAGGATTGGGTTCGCCCTCCAACTGGGACCTAACACCACCCATCTGCCGCGGCACGGCTGCGGGCGGAAATCCGCTTCGCGGACCGGCTTCGACGCTCGCGCGTCTCAGCCTTTTCCTACTCCCGCGCCGTTGCCGATCGGAGGTTCGAATCCTTCCTCAATTAATGGAAACGGCACTCTCAGGGTGGAGTGCCGTTTCATTGCTAACTGGTCGGGGCGAGAGGATTCGAACCTCCGACCTCTCGGTCCCGAACCGAGCGCTCTACCAGGCTGAGCCACGCCCCGAATGACTTCTGATGCTAATTCGTTCTGGCCGCTGCGTCCAGTGCTGATTCTATGCGGGTGGCTTCTGCAGGCGGGCGAGGACTTCGGCGAAGGCGTCCACTGGCCTGGCGGGACGCGGAACGGAGGGGACGGGCGGGTCCGTCGGCACCAGCTCCAGCCGGGCGAGCCGCAGGCCGGTCAGACGCTCCAGGCGCTCCTTCACCTGAGGCCAGGCGGCCTCTGCGGAAATCCGAAGGCTCGGGATCATGGCCAGTTCCCATGCGCCGACCACCACACGGCCCTGCACCAGGCGGAGGAAGACCGTGTGGCGTTGCAATGACGGTCCGACCGAAAGGGCCCATGCCCGCCGGATTTTTGCTTCCGCGCGGAGGTTGGCGGCTGCGGATTCCGCGCCGCGAAGGCCGGCCTCGGCGATGGGTCGCAGCGGCGGCGGCGCCTTCACGGCTTCCACCGCGGCGGCGGCAGCGAGGCGCAGGCCCGCTGGCCATTGAGCAGGATGGGGCTGGCGAGGGTGGGCACCATCATGTTGGTGTCCTCGTCGAACAGGGGCTGGATGAGCTGATGCAGGTGGCCGGCCTGCTTGAACAGTGCGTCGTCGACCGTGCGCACCCGGCTGGCGGGGATGGCGTCCTGTTCGCAGAATGCGAGCACCTCATCCACGCTGCGCGAGGCGAGGGCGGCGCTGATGGCTTCGATGAGCCTGGCGCGGTCCTCCACCCGACCGCGGTTCTTGCGCCAGCCCGGATGGCGGTCGAGATCCAGTTCCAGCATGAGGGCGAGCACTTCGAATTGACGGTCTCCGCCCACGCCGATGGCCACCTCCCCGTCGCGGCAGGGAAAGGTCTGGTAGGGCACGATCTGCGGGTGGGCGTTGCCATAGCGTTTCGGGGCCTGGCCTGTCATCAGCGTGCCTGCGCCGACGTTCACCAGGCCTGCGAGGGCGGCTTCCATCAGGGGGACTTCCATGTGCATCGCTTCTCCGGTGCGCTCCCGATGGAGCAGCGCCGCCTGGATCCCGTTGGCGCAGTAAAGCGACGCCAGCACGTCCACGAGCGCCACGCCGACCTTCATGGGGCGGCCGCCTTCCTCGCCCGTGATGCTCATCCACCCGCTTTCGGCCTGGAGGATGAAATCGTAGCCCGGGCGGCGGGAATTGGTGACATCGCTCGCAAATCCGCGGATGCTGGCGAGGACCAGCTTGGGGAATTTCGCGTGCAGCGCCTTCCACCCGAGTCCAAGCCGGTCCGCCGAATCCGGCAGGAAGTTTTCCACCAGCACGTCCGCATCCTTGAGCAGCTCGAAGAGCCGCGCCTTGCCATCATCCGTATGGAGGTCGATGATCTCCGTGGTCTTGCCGCGGTTGCAGCAGCGGAAATAAGCGCTCTCGCCGCCATCGAAAGGCGGGCCCCATCCGCGGGTGGCATCGCCTTCCGGCGGTTCCAGCTTGTGCACGTCCGCTCCGAGGTCGGCCAGCAACTGCGCGGCAAAGGGCCCGGCCAATATGCGGGACAGGTCGATGATGCGGAATTTTTCAAGCGGTTTGGGCATGCCGGGCTCGGAAGAGGAAACCTGGGACTGGAAGTACGGGACTCGAGAGGTCCGGACCGTCCAGATTACCGGGCCAGGCAGGAACAGCCCATATGGAATGACCAGGAGGAATCTGCTGCGCTATCATGTCCGGTCGCGCTGATCTGGAAAGCGCCGGTACTGGACCTACAGCTCTCCGGATCCTCGCGAAATTTCAGGCGGAAGTTCTAGGAGACACCCGTGGAGTCAGTGCTCGACCGAATCGCACACGAATTGAAGCTGCCCCGCGCGGGGGTCGCCTCAGTCATCGCGCTGCTGGACGAAGGCAACACCGTGCCGTTCATCGCCCGGTACCGCAAGGAAGCCCACGGGTCCCTGGACGACGAGGCCATCCACGCCATCGAGGACCGCGCGTCCTACTACAAGGATCTGATGGAGCGCCGCGCCGCGGTGCTCAAGTCCATCGAGGACCAGGGCAAACTCACCGACGAATTGAAGGCCAAGATCAACGCAGCCTGGGTCAAAGCGGAGCTGGAGGATCTCTACCTGCCCTTCAAGCCCAAGAAGAAAACGAAGGCTTCCGTCGCGCGGGAGCGGGGCCTGGAGCCCTTGCTCGACGCGCTGCTGGCCGACACCAGCGGCGCCGATCCCTTGTTGCTGGCCGCGCCCTTCGTGAAGGAAGGCGAAGAAGGCCTGAACGCTCCCAGCGAATGCGTGGAAGGCGCCGGCCATATCCTCGCGGAGCGCGTGGCCGAGGACGCGGGCAACCGCGCCTGGCTGCGCCAGGTCTTCCACGATACCGGCGTGCTGGTGAGCCTTATCCGCGATGAAAAAAAGGAGGGCAAGGAGGCCCTGCGCTTCAGGCCCTACTTCGATTTCAAGGAAGCCATCAAGAAAATCCCATCCCACCGGCTGCTGGCCCTGCGGCGCGGCGAGAAGGAAGAGATCCTGCACGTGAAACTCGCCGTGGACCGGGAGAACCTGGTGAGCCAGCTGCTGGTGCGTATCCCCTGCGATCCGGCTTCGGGCTACCTGCGGTTCCTGCGCGACGTGGCCCAGGATGCCTTCGACCGGCTGCTGGCGCCCTCCATCGAAGTGGATGTCCGCATCGAGGCCAAGAAGAAGGCCGATGCAGAGGCCATCAAGGTCTTCCAGAACAACCTCGATCATCTGATGCTGGCGCCGCCCGCGGGCCAGGTCTGCACGCTGGGCGTGGATCCGGGCATCCGCACGGGCTGCAAGCTGGCGGTGATCAACCGCCTTGGCGCGTTCATGGAGACGGCCACCATCTACCCGCTGGAACCCAAGCGCGATATTGATGGATCCAGGGCCATCCTCGAACAGATCGCCACCAAGTACCCGCTGGAATCCATCGTGGTGGGCAATGGCACCGGGGGCCGGGAAGTGGAGCTGTTCCTCAAGGAATGGCTGCGGGATTCGGATCGCGCCTACATCACCTGCGTGGCGGTGAGCGAGGCTGGAGCCTCGGTCTACAGCGCCAGCCCCGTGGCCCGGGAAGAATTCCCCGAACTGGACGTCACCGTCCGCGGCGCCATCAGCATCGCCCGGCGCTTCCAGGATCCCCTCGCGGAGCTGGTGAAGGTGGAGCCCAAGAGCATCGGCGTGGGCCAGTACCAGCATGATGTGAACCAGACGGCCCTGAAAAAGGGGCTCGATGACGTGGTGGAATCCTGCGTGAACCGCGTGGGCGTGGACCTGAATTCAGCATCGTATCGGCTGCTGAGCTACGTCGCGGGCATCGGCGAAACCCTCGCGAAGAACATCGTGCAGCACCGTTTCGAGCACGGGGCCTTCAAACGCCGCGAGCAATTGCTCGAAGTGAGCCGGTTCGGTGAAAAAGCCTTCCAGCAGGCGGCGGGTTTCCTGCGCATCCGCGAGGGAGACAACCCCCTGGACTCCAGCGCGGTGCACCCCGAAAGCTACGCCATCGTGGAGCGCATCTGCGCTGCCGTGAACCAGACCGTCGCGGAGCTCATCGGCAACGAGGCCGTGCTGAACGGCCTGGCCGCGGCGCAGTTCACCGACGAGCGGTTCGGTCCGGAAACCGTGCGGGACATCCTCGCGGAATTGCGGAAGCCCGGCCGCGACCCGCGCCACAAATTCGAAGCCATCCAGTTTAAGGAAGGCGTGAACAAGCCGGCGGATCTGGAAGTCGGCATGGAGCTTCAGGGCGTCATCACCAATGTGACGGATTTCGGAGCTTTCGTGGATGTGGGCGTCCATCAGGACGGCCTGGTCCACTTGAGCGAAATGAGCCATCGCTTCGTGAAGAACCCTTCGGAAGTTGTCAGCGTCGGCCAGGTGGTGAAGGTCAAGGTCATGGCCCTGGACCATCCCGCCAAGCGCATCGCGCTTTCCATGAAGGCCATGCTGGCGCCGCCCGAGCCGGCGCAGAAAAAACCCCGCCCGAGGCCCGAGCGGGCGCAACGGCCCGCACCGCCATCGCTGCCGCCGGGTGAAAGACCCGCCCCACAAGCCCGCCGCGAGGGCACGCCGAAATCCGAGCGCCCACCGCGCCCGGACCGCGCCGACCGGCCAGGCCCCGAATCCAGGCCTTTCAGGCCGGAAGGTCCGCGGGGCCCCCGTCCGGAAGGCGGCCGCGGGCCGCGCCCGGAAGGACAGCGGGATGGAAGCCGCCCCGACCGTCCCCGCCGGGAACATTCCAAAAGCGATCGTCCCAGGCCTGAGTCGAGGCCCGAACGCATGCTCTTCGAACCGCCGCCGGAGAAGGCGGCAAGTTCCACCGAGCCCGCGAGCCTTTCGGATCTGCTGGCGAAATTCAACCGGGGACACAAGTGAGGCAGCTCGCCCTCCTCGTTGCGCTGTTGGGATCGGGCTTGGCCTGCGAGCGGACCGCGCCCGAAACGCTTTACGCGCCCGCCGAGGCCGGCCTGACCCTGGCCTATGAAAACCCCAGCCTTCCACAGCCCCGGCGCGGCCAGGAACGTATGCAGGTGCGCATCGCCAAGGTGGAAAAGGAGGATGCGAAATTGTTCGTGACCAAGACCTTCACGACGTTTGAAGGCCAGATGGATGTGTTGTTCTGCTGCGAGAACGGCGGCGTGGACCTGATGAAGGATCCCAAGACCAAGGCCTTGGTGGTGCTGCCTCCGCATTTCCCCGATGTCCAGGCCTGGGAAGAACGGGGCCGCCGCCATCGCGTGGAGGGCCGGGCCGCCATGCCGGAGACAGGCCTGGCGCTGCCGGACACGCTGGGCCGCGTGGGCGTCTGGGTCGCTTCTGAAACGCTGGATGGCAAGGGGCCGCGGCGCCGCACCTTCTATCTGCCGCGGCTCGGGGAGATCGAGACCCAGGAGTTCCAGGAAGGCCGATGGATCGTGGTCAACCGGCTCTTCAGCTATGGCTTCTCTGATTTGCCCATTTCGCCGTCGCGGCAGAATAAGAACTGAGGAAAACCATGGCGGACGATACCAAGCAATCTCGCGAGCTGCCCGTGGGCGTGGCCAAGGGCGCGATCCGGGACAATCTGGAAGTGGCCTGCTTCGCGGTGCTGCTGATCATCTTTTTCAAGACCTTCGTGGGCCAGCAGTTCACGATCCCGTCAGCGTCCATGCGGAACACCATGATGATCGGGGATCATCTGCTGGCCAACAAATTCATCTTCGCCACGCCGCAGTGGGACTGGGAAGCCAAGCTGTTTCCCATGCGCAGAGTGGACCGCGGCGACATCATCGTCTTCCGCTATCCCATGGACCGGAACATGGACTACGTGAAGCGCTGCGTCGCGCTGCCCGGCGACAAACTGGAGGTGCGCCGGAAGCACCTGTACGTGAACGGCAAGCTCATCACGGGCCAGTTCGAGCATCACATCTTGAACTTGGACGACGGCCCGGTGAACGGCCCCTGGGCCGAGGGCGCCAACGTGGGCCCCCTGGAACCGGAGCCTTCCGCAGGCATCTGGCCCTTCCTGGATCCCGAGATCGTCAAGGTGGACATGCAGGGCCACGCGCAGACCTCCGGCTTCCGCGACAACCTGGGCCCCATCACCGTGCCGCAGGGCTGCATCTTCGGCATGGGTGACAACCGCGACAATTCCGCGGACAGCCGCTATTGGGGGTTCATCCCGATCGAGCAGCTGCGGGGACGGCCATTCCTGGTGTGGTGGAGCTTCCGCGAAGGCGGCAATGACGATACCGGGGCCCGCGAGGTGAAGGGACCCACGGACGTGCTGAAAAATTTCGCGGATGGCGCCCAGCACTTCTTCCAATGGACCCGGTGGGAGCGCACGGGCACGATCCCCCGCTGACATGGAGGCGGACGGAACCAAAGATCTGCGCACGCTGCCTGCAGGCGTAGCCAGGGGCGTGATCCGGGACAATCTGGAATTGGCCTGCTTTGGCGTGGCCATGATCCTTTTTTTCAAGACTTTCGTGGGGCAGCAGTTCGTGATTCCATCGGCTTCCATGCGGAACACGATGATGATCGGGGACCATCTTCTGGCCAACAAATTCATCTTCGCCACGCCGCAGTGGGGCTGGGAAGCCAAGCTTTTCCCCATGCGGAAGGTGGACCGCGGCGACATTATCGTGTTCCGCTACCCCATGGACCGGAACATGGATTACGTGAAACGCTGCGTCGCCCTGCCTGGCGATAAACTGGAAATTCGCCGCAAACACCTGTACGTGAATGGCAAGCTCGTCACCGGCGAGTTCGAGCATCACATTCTGAACCCAGGTAAAGGCCCTGTGGAAGGTCCTTGGCCGGAGGGTGCGGACATGGGTCTTAAGGACCCTGATCCCTCCCCTGGAATTTGGCCTTTTCTGGATCCTGAGATCGCCAAAGCAGACATGCAGGGACACGCGGAGACGTATGGTTTCAGTGACAACTTGGGCCCCGTCACCGTACCTCCCGGCTGCATCTTCGGCCTGGGCGACAACCGCGACCGGTCAGCTGACAGCCGCTTTTGGGGCTTCATTCCCCAAGAGCAGCTGCGAGGCCGGCCTTTCATCGTGTGGTGGAGCTTTCGCGAAGGTGGCAGTGATGATACGAGGGCCAAAGAACCCGCTGGTCCGGGGGATGTGGTGATGAATTTCATGGACGGAACCCGCCATTTCTTCACGTGGACCCGGTGGGAACGCACCGGCACCATTCCGCGCTGATATGGATATGAAACTGCGTACCCTGTCGCTTGTCGGGCTGCTGTTCTGCGGCGCAAGCCTGCTCCGCGCCTGGGGCGACAAAGGCCACCGGATCATCAACGGCACCATGCTCAAGACGCTGCCTCCGGAGGTGAAGGCCTGGTATGCGGGGAAGGAGGCGTTTCTCCGCGACCACGCCTCCGATCCCGACGCCTGGCGCGACCACGACCGCAAGGAGTCTTCTCGCCACTACCTGGACACTGAAATCTACGGAGGCGCCGGCAAGGTGCCGCTGGAGATCGAACAGGCCATCCAGCAGGTGGGCCGCGCCGCCTTCGTCAAGAATGGCCAATTGCCCTGGGTGGTCCAAGATCGCTGGAAGGACCTGGTGGAGGCCTTCCAAAGCGGGGACAGGGACAGGATCGCCTTCGCCACCGCCATCCTCGGCCACTATGTCGGCGATGCCCACGTGCCCTTGCACAGCACCCGCAACCATGATGGCGGGGAGTCGGGCCAGCGGGGTGTCCACGGCCGCTGGGAAGTTGGATTGGTGGAGCGCTATGTGGTTGAGGGGGACCTGGGCGTGCGCCCGGCGAAGGTGGATCCGGATTTGATGAAAGCTCCCTGGAGATGGCTGACGGAATCCTACGCGCTGGTGCCGGAAGTCCTGGCCCGCGACAAGGCAGCCGACCGCACCACACCGATGGATCGCCGGGGCACCCGCCGGGAGGGCGCGTACTGGCTGATCTTCTGGGCCGGGCAGCGCGAGACGGTCCTGAAGCGGATGGAACAGAGCGCCGAAGCTTTGGGGGATCTCATACTGAGTGCCTGGGTGAGGGCCGGCCGGCCTCCAGCCCAGTAACCCTGGTCCCTACTTGGCGGCTTTGGTGAACTTGACCTGGATATCGATCGATCCGGGCACGGGCTTTCCCGCCTTCATGGCCGGTTCGAAGGTGGAGCGGCGGATCACGTCCATGGCCGATTCGCTGTAGCCGAGAGAGCCAGGCACATCCTGGAGGACGGTGATCTTGTCCGGCTTGCCATTCGCGTCCACCTGCACCCGGAGGAGGATGGAAACCTCGTGCCGCCGGTAGGGATTCCACGTATCCGACAGGGCCCTGCTGGGATAGCGGCCCGAGGCCAGGTACAGGACCCTGGGCGGGGCGTAGGCAGGGGCTTCGGCCGCAGGTGGGTTCCGGCCCGCTTGATCCACGGCGCTCGCCTCCACCCTGGGGTCCGGTTCTTTCTGGGAAGGCTCGGCTGCGGCGCGCCCAGGCTCCGCATTCGCGGCGGAAGGACGCCCATTGGCCTCGGAATTGGCTGGGCTTGGAATCCGCTGCTTTGCCTCCTCCACCTGCTTGGCGAGCTCCTGCTCCCGGAGCTGGCTGGCCTGCAGCAATTCTTCGGCCTGCTGCCGCGCCGCGGGCGTGGGCGCCTGCGCCACCTCGCGGAGCAGGTTTTCGGACCGTCTCCGTTCTTCGGCCTGGCGGGACTTCAGTTGCTCGAGTTCCAACAGGATCCGGCTCAAATCCTGGCTTTGGGCTTCCACGCGGAGCCCCAGCGCCCGCTCCCGCGAGCGGGTCGCCAGCGCGTAGGCCAGCCATCCGCCCGAGAGCAGCAAGACGGCCGAGAGGCTCAGGACCGGAAGCGGATTCCTGCGGACGCGCTTCAGGGAGCGCTCCCAGGCGCCCACGGGACTGGCCCGGACGGACCGTCCGGCCAGGAAGCGCTCGAGATCCTCGGCCAGTTCCAGGGCGCTGTCGTAACGGCGGAGGACATCCCGTTCCATGCAGTGCTGGACGATGCCTTCCAGCTCCTTCGGGAGGGTGGGGTCGATCTTGCGGAGGGACGGCGCATCCGCCTCCACGATCAGCCGGAAGATCTCGGCCTGGTTGCTTCCCACGAAGGGCAGGCAGCCCGCCAACAACCCGAAGAGGGTCACCCCCAACGCATAGATGTCTGAATGGGGTCCCACGAGGACCGATGGTCCCTCGATCTGCTCGGGGCTCATGTAGGCCGGCGTGCCCATGACTGCGGTCATTCCCGTGGGGGTGTCGGCGAGGTCGCGGGCCAGGCCGAAGTCCATGACGAAGGCCTTCCAGTGGCCCTGTTCGTCCCGCTCCAGCATGATGTTCCCGGGCTTGAGATCGCGGTGGACGATGCCCAGGCGGTGGGCCGCATGCACGCCCAGCGCCGCTTGCCGGACCAGTTCCACTTTTTCCCGCAGATCCAGGCCGGGCGCGGCCTCGGAGAGCGTCGGCCCCTGGATGTGCTGCATGCTCAGGAAGGGGATGCCCTCCTGTTCGCCGGCTTCGAACACCTTGGCCACATTGGGATGGTCGATGCGGGCCTGGGATTGGGCCTCCCGCAGGAAAACCTTCGCTGCGTTGTCCAGGGCGGCCCTGAAGAATTTCAAGGCGACCCGGCGCTTCAAGCGGATGTCCTGCACCCGGAAGACCCGGCCCATGCCTCCTTCGCCGAGAAACACCTCCGGCTTGAAGCGGCTCCAGTCCTTCCAGGGGTAGAGTCCCAAACGAGGGATCGGCGGCGGCTCCGGTCCGTCGGGCATGAGGGCCGTCGGCTCATTCCCGTACTCGGGATACCTTCCGTTGAGCAGGAGTTCGGCCTCCCGCTCCAGCAATTTCATGGTTTCGATATCGATGGCACCGCGCCGGGCGTAATCCCCCAAGTCCTCTTGTCCGCCACCGTCATCGCTGACGAGGCCCCGCTCAATGGCGAGGTCCAGGGCGGCCTTTCTGACGAGGGGTTGGATCACGGCAGGGTTTCCAAAGGAGCGCCCATTCTACCCATAGGCAGGACCAGGTCCAACCGCCCCGCGGCAGGGCAACCCAGCGGCCGCAGGCTCAATCCGAAACATCGAGGCGGGTGCGCACCAGCCACACCTGGACGTCTTTCCCGAAGTCGTCCTTGCCTTGGTATTTGAGTTTGACGGGGCCCTTGGCATCCTTCTTGGTGACCTTCACGCCTTCGCCGGTGCCATCGGTGATGAGCGCGCGGAGGGCTTCGGGCGTGCCGAGCCGGGGCAGGAAGGGCAGGGGCAGGCCGCCCAGCCCGGGCGCCTGCTCGTCGAGCTTCTGCCGTGGAATCTGCACGCGATAGCCCTTGGCGCGGTCGCCTTCCAGGAGCATGAGCCGTTCGCCGAGTCCGTGCAGCTCCAGCACCACACGGCCCGTGGCGGCATCCACCAGCACCGCCAGGGTGCCTTTTCCCTCGCCATCAGGGCCAAGGTAGCCCCAGGAGTACTGGGCCCGGACGACCCTGGTATCCAACGGAGGCGCTGCCTGGGCAGCAGGGAGGTTGGCCATCGAGAGGATCGCGGGCGCCAGCGGCAGCAAACCGGTCAGTCTGATCAACCTGGTCAATGGCCGTCCTCATCGAATTCGTCGTCCTTGTCTTCGGGCGGGTTCGCATCCTTGGCGGCATCCTTCGGCGCCGGCCCTTTGGCCGACGCATTGCGCTTGGCGATGTCGGCGCGCAGGGTGGCCAGGCGTTTATCCAGCCCGGCGCGGCCGGGGAAGATGAAAGCCAAGGCGCGTTCCCACTGCTCCACGGTTTCCTCCGGCCGGTTCAGTTTCAGGAGCACCTCGCCCAGGTGGACCCGCGTATCGGGACTGAAGGGGTTCAGCTCCGAGGCGCGGCGGAGGGCCTTCTCGGATTCCTCGAACTTGCCCTGCTTGAACAGCACCCAGCCCCAGGAATCCATCACGGAGCCGTTCTGCGGATCCTGTTTCACGGCGGCTTCGATGAGCTCCGAAGCCTCTTGGAGGTCGCCGCCCCGCTCCAGCAGCAGGTAGCCCAGGTTGTTCTGCAGCGTGCTGTTGGCGGGATCCACCTTCTGGGCTTCCCGCAGCACGTTCAGGGCTTCATCGGCGCGGCCCAACTGGTCCAGCGCGTTGGATTGGAGGAGCAGCAATTCGATCTCCCGCTGCTTGGATGCGTTCCGGGCCCTGCCCGCGTAGTCAAGGCAGCGGTCCCACTGGCGGAATTCCGCGAAGGCGTTGGCGATGCCTTCGTAATAGAGCTGCATCAAGGCGCCCCTGGATTCCTTCTTCGCGAAGAAGCCTTCGTTGAAAAGTTTTTTCGGCAGCGCGGCGGCCTGGATGAAGAGTGGCATTTTCGGGAATCTGGCGATGCCTTCCCGCAGGGCGGCACGGGTGCCCTTCCAGTCTTCCTGGGCCAACAGGGCCTCGGCGCGGAGCGTCGCCAGCTCCCCATCATCCCGGGTCACCCGCCACGCGTTGATCATCGGCAACGCTTCGGCGCCGCGGCCCTGGAGCAGCAGGCAACTGGCGTAGAGGATCCGGGCGTTCTGCTGGGAGATGGTTTCATCGTTCCGGCCCACCAGGTGCGGCAACAACTGCTTCCACCTGTCCTCGGCCTCGCGGAACCGCCCGAGGTTCATGAGGGCCAGGGCCAGATTGAAGGAGATGCGGTCCGAGGGTTTCAGGCTTTCCGCCTGCCGCAGGCTCTTCAGGGCCTCGTCGAAACGGGCCGTGCGCACCTGGACGAGCGCCACATTTTCCAGAATCTCCGGCGATTCCGGCAGGTGGCGGCTCAGCAGGCGGAAACTATCCTCGGCGTGGGCCAGATAGCCGAGCTTGATCTGCTCCCGGGACAATTCATCGAGCATCCGCAGATGCCGCGGGTCGGGATGCTTGCCGGAACAAAGCGCCATGGCGGCCTCGCGCCGGGCATCATAGCGGTCCAGGGATTTCGCCTGGATGAGCGCGCGCTCCCAGGCAACCGTGATGGAGGGCCGGAGCCGCCCCACCTGCAGCCAGGAACGCAGGGCCAGTTCGGAATCCTTCAGCAGCTCGGAGACCTCGCCCTGGCGAGCCCAGACTTCCGCATCTCCAGGCAGCAATTCGGAGGCCTTCTGCAGGTCCCCCCGGGCCTCCGGCAGCACCGAGGAGGAGGCCATGGCCCGGCGGTACTGCAACAATCCCAAGTGCCCCGCGGCTTCGGCATTGCGGGGGTCCAGTTCAAGGGCTTTCCGGGCCGGCGGGACCGCGCCGTCCATGTCGCCGGTCTCCTCGATGGATTCCGAAAGCCTGAGATGCGCCTCGGCGCTTTGGGGGACCAAGGCCACCACGCGACGGTAGATATGGGCCGCGCCCGAGGGATCATCGCCGCCGCCCCGGCGCTGTTTGGCCCTGGCCTGCATCATCAGGGCGCGGGGATCCTCCTGCGGGGCCTGGGCGATGATTTGGCCTGGCTGCAGCAGCAGGAGGGCGGTTGGAATGGCGGCGGAGCGGCGCACGGAAATCCTTAGCTGAGGCTTGCGAGGAGGCGGCGGTGGGGAATCATCCAGGCATCGGCCTTCAAGGCCATCTGCCTGGCCCGCTCGGAGGGAAGCGGGAGAATGCAGTGTAGCTCCGGCCATGGCGATAAGCCGTGGGCGGCCTTCTTGTCCCGCAGCAGCCAGGGCCTGCACTCCTCCCAGGATGCGGCCAAGGGGGCCAATGGTTTCAACGCCTTTGCGAGGCGCCTCAGGAAGGGCACGGGAAAGGGCTCCAGGCCCAGCTCTTCCGCCAGGAAACAGGCCGCCAGGAGGCCCAGCCCCACGGCCTCGCCATGCAGCAGTTGGAAGCGGCTGGCGGCTTCCAGGGCATGGCCCAGGGTGTGGCCCAGGTTCAGCAACCGCCTTTCGCCCTGCTCGGTCGGATCGCGGTGGACGATTTCGGCTTTGGCCGCGAGGGTCCGCTGGATGAATTCCGCGGGCGGCAGGTCATGGTTGAGAATCGCTTCCGCCCAAGGCATATCGCCGGCCATCACCGCGATTTTCACCATCTCCCACCGGCCCGCTTCCAATTGCCGGACCGGGAGGGTCCGCAGGAAGCTGCGGCAGGCCACCAGCCGGCTGGGCGCATGGAAAGCGCCCGCCAGGTTCTTGCCGGCGGACAGGTTGACGGCTGTTTTCCCTCCAAGGCCCGCGTCCACCTGGGCCAGCAGCGTGGTAGGCCAGGCATGCCAATGGATGCCGCGCAGATAGAGGCTGGCGGCCAGGCCGGCCATATCCGTGAGGACGCCGCCGCCTACGGCGACCAGCACCGCATCGCGGTGCAGGGGGATCGCCGCCCAATGCTCGAGGATCGGGATGAGCGTGTCCAATCGCTTGGCGTCTTCCGAAGTCCTGATCCACAGGCTGCCCTCGGGTTCCGGAAGTTCCGCGAAGGTCCAGAATTCCTTCACGGACTCATCGCCCAGCAGCACCCACCGGCTCCGCGGATCCGGGAGCAACATTTCCCCCGGAGCTTCCGCGACGAGGACCTCGGTGGGGAAATCGATCGGAAGGTTGAGCCTCATCTGCTCATTGTCTCGCTTTCAGCACCGCCTGGCCCTCCATGGGCTTGCCGTCCCGCAGCCATTTCACGGTCACGCTGTCTCCGGCCTTGCCTGCGGCCAGCGCATCCATGTAGTCGTAGATCGTCTTCACCGGACGCGCCGCGAACATCTGGATGATGTCCCCGGACTTGAGTCCGGCGGCTTCGGCCGAAGAACCCGGCATGACGCCGTTGATGTGGAAGCCGTCGGTGTGCTCCGCGTAATCGGGGATGACGCCGAAGCTCACCTTCACGCCGCCCATGCCTTTTCCGGTGGAGAGCTTGGCGGTCTCGGGGTCGAAGGCCGGCGCTTGGGCGGAGCCGGCGAGATCCATGGCGACCGATCGGGCGTAGGCCGCCACCATGGTCATCCCCGCGCCATCGATCTTGTCGGCGGTGTCCGAGGGCTTGTGGTAATCGGCATGGAGCCCCGTGAAGAAGAAAAAGGTGGGAATCTTCGCCAGGGCGAAGGTGAGGTGGTCCGAGGAACCGGCGGCCGCGCCCAGGTCCCCGCCGATGGCGAGCCCCGCCGGAGCCAGGGATTTCGCGCGTTCCAAGGCCGCTTTCGGCGCGCCGAGGCCGCCCAGCAGCAACAGGGGCTTCTTCGGATCCAGCCGGCCGACCATGTCGAAATTCAGCATCGCTTTCACGCTCTCAAGCGGAACCGTCGGGTGCTTGATCCAATAGGCGGAACCCAGCATGCCTTCTTCTTCGCCCGAAAAATGGGTGAGGAGGATGGTGCGCTTCGGCTTCGCCGATTTCATCTGCCGGCCCAACTCCATGAGCAGCGCGGTGCCCGACGCGTTGTCATCGGCGCCCGCATGGATCAAACCCGCGGCGGGCGCGCTGCCCAGGCTGTGCCGCTCTCCGCGCCCCAGGTGGTCCATGTGCGCGCCCAGGACGATGACTTCAGCCTTCAATTTCGGATCCCGTCCGGGAATGGTCGCGATGAGGTTGGGAACATCCTTGTGCTTGCGCTCCAGCTCGAGGGTCAATCCCATGTAGGACCAGGGCGCCCACACGAAGTCCTTGCTCTGCGGCGAGCCGGATTCGCGGATCTTTTTCAGCCGGTCCTTCAGATCGCCGCAGACCGCGTCCAGGGCCCTGGAGGGCATGCTGAGGACCGGAAAGGGAAGGGTAGGCAATTCCGAAATCAGCTTGAGGGGCCGCGGAGCATCGCCCTCCTCGAGCAGGATCAGGCCGCCGATGCGGGCCGTCTCGAAGCGGCGCAGCCTTCCGCGCAGGCTTTTCTCCTGGGCGCTCAAGGATGCGAAGGCAGGGATGTCGGGCAGGTCGCGGCCGATGATGACCACCTTGCCCACGGATTCCACCCCATTGAAATCGTTGTAGGCGCCCGCCTGTATGCCATAGCCCGCAAAGACCAGGGCCTTGGAATTGAAAACGCCGTTGCCGCTGAAGCTGTAGGCCTCGACATCCTTGCCCCATTGGAGCTGGGACTGCTTGCCGTCCCCCATCCCGAGGTACGCCTTGCCTTCCTTCACCTCCACGCCGGTGAGGTACGGATAGCTCTGCCGCTTGGTCTTGATTCCCAGCGACCGGTAGTAGCGCTCGATGTGGTCCGCGGCCTGGGCAAGACCCTCGCTGCCGTTTCCCCGGCCCTCCATGCGAGGGGCGGACAGGATCGCGACTTCCCGCTTCATGCGGGTTCCGGACTGGGATCTGGCCGCGGGAGTCTGGGCGCCAAGAATCGGGAAGGCGGAAACAAGGGCGAGAATGATTTTCGTTGCGCGATGCATGCGGTTGCTCCCAGAGCGCCGTGGGCGGGTGGCTGATGGCCCGGACACTCCATTTCACCACGTCCGGCAGGGAGCGGCACGGTCTTGCCGCCATCCGTGGGAGAATCGCTCCATGGCGTTCAAGGGCGAGCCTTTTTTCCAGAGTGACCAGGTTTCCGGGCGCGGGCTGCGCCACACCCTGCTGCTCCGGCTCCTCAAGTACCTGAAACCCTACTGGGTGGGCCTTCTCGGCCTGCTGGGGCTGATGGTCGCCGGGGCCGCGCTCGAGGTGATGCCCTCCCAATTCACCCTGTGGCTCATCAACCGGTTCATGGAGACGGGCTCCATGCGGGGCACCGGGCCCCTGGTGGCGGGCTTCATGGGGGTGCTGGCGGCGGGCTTTGTCGTGCAGATGGGCCGCTTCGTGCTGCTGGCCTGGGTGGGGCAGCGGGCCATGCTGGATCTGCGCATGGAGCTGTTCTCCCATCTGATGAACAGGTCCACCCATTTTTTCCACCGCAACCCGGTGGGAAGGCTCATGACCCGCGTCACGAGCGATGTGCAGAACCTCAACGAAATGTTCTCGTCGGGCTTCGTGGCCATCGTGGGGGACGCCTTGTCTCTGCTGGCCATCGTTGTCTGGATGTTCTCCAAGCACGCAGGGCTGGCGATCGTGGCCCTGGCCATCATGCCGCCGCTGCTGATCGCCACGGAAGTCTTCCGCCGCAACGCCGGCGAAGCCTTCCGCGAAACCCAGGGCCGCTATGCCGCCATCCAGTCCTACCTCCAGGAGCAGCTTTCGGGCATCAGCCTGGTGCAGATGAACGCCCGCGAAGCCGACAGCAACGAGGGGTTCAAGCAGCTCAACCGCAGCTACCTGGACGCCTTCCTGCGGACGATCTTCGCGTACGCGGTGTTCTTCCCGGTGGTGGAGTTCATCACCTCCGCCACGCTGGCGGCCATCATCTACTACGGCGGCATCAAACTTGAAACGGGAGCCCTCACCTGGGGCCTGCTCTTCGCGTTCGTGCAGATCTCGGGGCGCTTCTTCAGGCCCATCCGCGAACTGGCCGAACGCTACAACGTGATGCAGACGGCCATGGCCTCCAGCGAACGCATCTTCGTACTGCTGGACAACCGGGACGAGATTCCCGAGGCCGGCGCGCCGAAGCCCGTGAAATTCGAACAGGAGATCCGGTTCGAGGAGGTCTCCTTCGCCTACGAGGAAGGCGGCCGCCGCGTCGTGGACGAACTGAGCGGCGCCATCCCCAAAGGACGCCGCATCGCGGTGGTGGGCCACACCGGCGCAGGCAAGAGCACGCTCATAAACCTTTTGATGAGGTTCTACGATGCAGGTGCCGGAAAAATAACGGTGGATGGCGTGGACGTGCGGGAACTGAAAGTCCTCGGCCACCGTGCGCTCTTCGGCCTGGTGCTGCAGGATGTGTTCGTCTTCTCAGGCACCCTCGAAGACAACATCGTCCTGGGCAGGCCGCGCGACGAGCAGCGCCTGGCTTCAGTGCTGGAACAGAGCCAATTGAAGGATCTGGTGGGCCGCCTCCCGCTGGGGCTCGAAACGCAAGTGGGAGAGCGCGGACAAAAGCTCAGCGCGGGGGAGCGGCAATTGCTGGCCTTCGCGCGGATGCTCTACCTGGAGCCGGAAGTCCTGCTGCTGGACGAAGCCACCGCCAACATCGATTCCGAGACTGAAGCCAAGATCCAGGCCGTCATCGAGCACGTGAGCCACCGCCTGACCACCTTCACCATCGCCCACCGCCTGAGCACCATCAAGGAGGCCGACGAGATCTGGGTCATGGACCAGGGGCGCATCATCGAGCGCGGCACCCACGGCGCCCTCATGGACCTCGACGGCCACTACGCCAAGCTCGTGCGGCTGCAGTTCGAGGAGGAAGAGGCCGCGTGAAGGGAAAAATTGACCACGCGGAGGGTAGCGGAGGAAGCGGAGGGTAGCTGAGGAAAACGGGGATTCTTTGCTCCCCTCAGCGGGGACAATATTCCTGATGAGTCGAAACTCCCTGGGGAGGGCGAAGCCAAACAAAACCAGGATTGCTGTAGCCTCGCCTATGGCGATGCCAATGCCACAGGAGGAAGCGGCATGAGATCCCATCATTTCTTTCTCTGCTACCCTCCGCTACCTCCGCTACCCTCCGCGTGATGTTTTTGAATGATTAATCTCCCGCCCATCTACCCGATCACCGACCCGCGACGGGTTGCTTCGTTATCTGAACAAGTGCGGACTTTCGGCGAAGCGGGATTGCCGCTTGTCCAGTTCCGGGGCAAGCCGCTGGATGCGAAGGCGCAATATGTGGAACTGACCACCTCGCTTCGGCAGGCCCATGACAACGGTGGCTGGCCGATGATCTGCGTGAACGATCGTGCGGATCTGGCGGTGCTGGCGGCGCAGGAGGGCTTTACGCCTTGGGGGCTGCACCTCGGCCAGAGGGACTTGCCACCTGCCGAGGCAGGCCGGCTGCCGGGTCTGGAACAAGCTCATATCGGCACGTCCACCCATGATGGGTCCGAGTGGTCTGGAGTGGATGCCGCCTGCGACCATGCGGGCCTCGGCCCCTTCCGCGCCACCGCCACGAAAGCGGACCATGCGGCACCCATCGGCCTGGAAGGCATGGAAAAGGGATGCGCGGCGCTGCGCTCGAGGGACATCGCTCCCATCGCCATCGGGGGAATCGTCCACGGCGACTTTGATGATGTCTTCGGCGCAGGCGCCGAATGCATCGCGCTCATCAGCGAGCTGGACCGCCACAACCCTTCGGACCTCGCCTGGGAAGCCCAGGCCTCGCGGTGGAAGGCGAGACCTCCATTCCGGCGCGGCCAGGGCATCGCCCTGGTGGGCAGCAGCGGCTCCGGGAAATCCACGCTCGCTTCCATGATGGGGCCGCGATTGGGACTTCCGGTGCTAGACCTGGATGCCCTCATCGAAGCCAAAACGGGCCTGACCATCGCGGATTTCTTTCAAGCGCAAGGCGAGGCCGAATTCCGCCGCCTGGAAGCGGAAAACCTGCGCTCAAACCTGGATCAACCATCGGTGATGGCTCTGGGCGGCGGAGCCTGGGCAAGCCCCGAGGTCCGGGATGCCCTGAAGGTTGCAGGCTTCGCCGTGCTTTGGATCGCGGAGACGCCTCAGGCCTGCTGGTCGCGGATTGCTGCGGACCCAACCCGGCCCCTTGCAAAAGACCGTGATGGATTCCTGCGACGGCACCGCGTCCGCATGACGGACTGGGGCGGACTCCCGATGATCCTGCCCTTGGGCCATCCGGCGGAGGAAATCGCAGGAAAGGTGGCGGCCGGGTTAGACTGATCCACCTGCCCATGGACATCATCCTTTCCGACCTTCACTCCAACCTGCACGCGCTGCGGGTGGTGCTGCGCTATGCCAAGCGGCGGGCGGTGAGCCGGTTCGCGATCCTGGGCGACCTGGTGGGCTATGGCGCGCAGCCCAACCAAGTGCTGGAACTGGTCCGGGAACTCAAGCCGCGCATCGGCGTGCGGGGAAACCACGACAAGGTCTGCGCCGGGCTGGAACCGGCCCTCGCCTTCAGCGGCCCGGCCCGGGGCTCGGCGGAATGGACCCAGGAACGGCTTTCCCGGGAGAACCTGCACTTTCTGGAATCCCTTCCTGTGGGACCTCTGGCGGTGGGCGAGGACTATGTGCTGGCCCACGGGTCCCCCCTGGACGAGGACGCCTACCTCCTGCATCCCCGGGACGCCCTCATGGCCTTTGATTGCTTTGATGGGCAGCTTTGTTTTTTTGGCCATACGCATCTGCCGGGCAGTTTCGAATTGGATGAGGAGGCCCACCAGCTTACTTGGATCACCTTCCAGGAAGGCGAGTGGTTCAGCCTCCGCAAGGGCTGTCGCTACCTGGTGAATCCGGGTTCCGTGGGGCAGCCGAGGGACCGGGATCCGCGCCTTTCCTTCATGACCTTCGACCCGTCCAAACGCCGCCTGCGGCTGCACCGGCTGGACTATGACCACCGGGGCGCGGCCCGGGCCATCCGCCAGGCGGGACTCCACGCGCACTTGGCGGAACGGCTGGGCTACGGAATCTAGCGATTGTTTAAGGCATCCACAAGCCAAAGAGGTCAGAAATGAGCGATCCGATTTTCCCGAGCGATGAAGAGCTGGAAACGATGCTCCGGGAGGCCAAAGACCTGAAGGCCTCCTTGAGCCTGCGCGCCATGGGCACCAACCGCATGCTGGGGGATCTGCGCCTGGCGGGCCTCGAACCGGGGATCGCCATGCACCTGATGGGCGCCAAGCGGCGCGACCAACTGCCGGTGGAAGGCACCATGGTGACGCTATCCATCATCCTGGGCGACCAGGTGGTGTCCCTGGATAGCCCGGTGCTGGCTCCGTTGGTGGCGGCCGAAGGCGACACGATGTTTCCCCCGGTCCTCCGCATCGCCTGGCCCACCCGGGGCATTGAGCTGAAGCGGCGCCGGGACATGCGCATGGCCTCGGCGGACCAGGCTCCGCTGCACGGCACCTTGACGGCCCTCGATCAGACCTGGGAAGTGAAAGTGCTGAACCTCACCGAAACCGGGATGGGCCTCGCGCTCCCCGCCTCGGCGAACCTGCCTTTGAGGCAGAAGGTCCAGGTGCGGACCACCCTGCCCGGGGGCGCGGTGTTCAGCTGCCACGGCGAGATCCGCCACCTGATGCACATGGAAGGCGATTCGCTTCCGACGCGGGCCGGCGTGGTGTTCTGGGGGCAGCCTGGCGAGGGTCAGGAGGATTTGCGCCGCTTCATCCAGGATCGGCGCACAGACCGTTCCCAGAGCCTGCGGGAGCCCGAGGAACTGGATTGAGGTAGACATTGAAAACCATTTCCCTGCGCGTGGATGTGGACACTCTGGAGGGTTCCCTCAAGGGGATTCCCACGCTGCTGCGCTTGTTGGAAAAGCACCGGATGCAGGCGAGCTTCTACTTCAGTTTCGGGCCGGACAACAGCGGGAAAGCCCTTCGCCGGATCTTCCGCAAAGGCTTCCTGGCAAAAATGCGCCGCACCAAGGCGCCTCAGATGTACGGCCTGAAAACCCTCATGTACGGTGTCCTGCTTCCGGCTCCGATCATTCACAAACGTGCCGCGGAGCAGATGCGGTCCGCGCGGGAAGCCGGACACGAAGTGGGCATCCACGCCTGGGACCACGTGCAGTACCACGACCTGCTGGACCGGAAATCCAGGGAGTGGTTGCAAGACTGGTACGAACGCAGCCACCAGGCCTTTGAATCCGTTTTCGGATGCAAGGCCAAGGGCGCGGTGAGCCCGGCCTGGCGCAGCAACGACACCACGCTGGAACTGCAGGAGCGCTATGGGCTCGACTATGCCGGGGACTGCCGCGGCCTCGCGCCCTTCTATCCCATCGTGAAGGGCAGGACCCTGGCGACGCTGCAGATTCCCACGACGCTGCCGACGCTGGACGAACTCTATGGACTTGATGGCATGGGCGAGCGGGCAGTGAACGAACGGGTCTGGTCCCTGATCCGGGAAGACGCCCTGAACGTCTATGCGCTGCACACCGAAGTGGAAGGCGGCATGCTGCATGGCGCCTTCGACGCGTTCCTGCAAGGCCTGCGGGACCGCGACGTGCGCGCCCGCACCCACGCCGACTGGCTCCCGGAACTGAAAGCCGCCCATCCGCCCGCGAAGGAAATGACCCGCCGCGACGTGCCGGGCAGGGCCGGGTGGCTCAGTTTCGAAAGCTGATATTCAGATCGAGTTCAACCAGGAACCGCGAAAGTCGCGAAAAAACATTCGCGTGATTTCGCGTCTTTCGCGGTTAAAAATCATTCAATTCAGCTTCGCCCTATGCGTGCTGCTTGAGCTTGTCTTTGCCGCCGAAGAACCTGTCCCAATACACCACCACAGGCGACGCGATGTAGATGGACGAATAGGTGCCGGTGATGACGCCCACGAAGATGGGGAAGCTCAGGTCGCGGAGCGCCGGGCCGCCGAAGACCAACAGGCAGAAGGCCACGAAGAGCACTGACAGGGAGGTCAGGATCGTTCGTGAAAGTGTCTGATTGATGGAGTCGTTGATCAGCTTTGTGACGGGCACGCGGCGGTATTCGGGCTTGTGGCTGTTTTCCCGGATGCGGTCGAACACCACGATGGTGTCGGCCATGGAATAGCCCATCAGGATGAGGAAGCTGGCCACCACGGGCACCGAGAATTCATAGCCGAACAGCACGAACAGTCCGAGCGCCATGAGGATATCGTGGAGCAGCGCGATGATGCCGCCCACGGCAAAGCTCATGGTGAAGCGGAACATGACATAGAACAGGATCGCCACGCTGGCCCAGAACACCGCGGTCAGGGTCTTGTTGGTCCACTCCCCGGAGATCGAAGGGGAGAAGCTCTCGAACCTGCGCAGGGTCACGTGGCCCAGCCGGAATTCTTTTTGGAGCATCTCTTTCAGCGGAGCGGGCAGGTCGGCCGGCAACTCGTTGTAATTCGAAATCGAGCCCTTGATGTCCCTGGCTTCGGTCACTTTCCCGGCCCATCCATCGTAGGTGGCGCGCTTCGACTGCTCGTCCCCCTTCAGTCCCAGCAGGTTCGCGTCGTACCACTTTCCCGAGAGGGCAAGGGCCGATTCAGTGTTGAGGTCATGGCGGGGATCGGTCTTGCTCTGGGGATCCAGCTTCTTGAGCACATCCACGATCTTGTTGATCTGGAGGGTGGAGTCCTTGGAGTCCTGGCCTTTTTTCGCCTTCACCTTGATGGAGTAGTCCTCGGTGCCCGCCGGCGCCGAGTAGTTCACCAGGGCCGCATCGTGGATGCCACCCTGCTGGAGCGCGGTGCGGATCTGGTCGGCTCCCATGGGAATGGTGAACCGCACCATCATGTCGATGCCGCCGGTGAACTGCATGCCCACCTTCACGCGGCTGTTGCTGCTCCAGGGCCTGGCCAGCAGGAAACAGATGACGATGATGCTCCAGGAGATGGTGAGGGCCACGCCCTTCCATTTCATGAAGTCGAAGTGGGGAAGCTTTTTGAATATGTGCATTGTTTATCCCGAGAGGTGCCGGCCGCTTAGACCGAAAGAGTCTTGGTGCCTGGATGCCGCTCGAGGATCCAGTCATAGATGAAGCGGCTCACGTAGATCGAGGTGAAGAGCGAGGCCACCACGCCGACGGTCAGGGACACGGCGAAGCCCTTCACCGGGCCCGTGCCGAAGATGAAGAGCAGGAGGGCGGCGAAGAGCTGGGTCACGTGGCTGTCCACGATGGTCCAGAACACCTTGTCGAAGCCCAGCTGGATGGCGCCGGCCACGCTCCGCCCGTTATCCAGTTCTTCCCTGATGCGCTCGAATATCAGGATGTTGGCGTCCACGGCGATGCCCAGCGTGAGGGCGAATCCGGCGATGCCCGGCAGCGTGATCGTGGCCTGGAAGGACCCCAGCAGCCCGAGCATCACGATGAGGTTCACGGTGAGCGCCACGATGGCGTTCAGGCCGGACCACTTGTACCAGAGCACCATGAAGATGATGATCGCGCCGAAGCCGATGACGGCCGCGGTGATGCCGTGCTTGATGGAGTCCGCGCCGAGGCTGGGGCCCATGGACTGCTCTTCCAGGAACTTCATGGAGGCCCGCAGCGAGCCGCTCTTGAGTTTCAAGGCGAGGTCGTCGGCCTGCGTCTGGGTGAAGTTGCCCTTGATCTCCACGCCGCTGCCGATGATCTTCTGTTCCGAGCGCAGGACGCTGATCACCTTGCGGTCCAGCAGGAAGGCGAACTGGCGGTTTTCGTTCGAGGCGATTTCGGTGAGTTTGGCGTTGGCTTCGGCGCCATCGCGATTAAGGGTGAAGTTGACGGTGTTGGAATTGAACTGGTCCTGGGAACGGCTCGCGTCGGTGATGGCGCTGCCCTCGTAGTAGACCTTGCTCTCCAGCAGCACCCATTGCCGGACGTTGTCGGCCTTCTTCTCTCCGGGCTTGGCGGCGCGGATGGCGGCTTTCATCTGATTGGTGACCACCGCGGGCTCTTCTTCGAGCTCCGGGAACAATTCCGTGCCCTCGGGCAACTGCCCGCCTAGCGCCGCGAGCGCCTCGGCTTCGGTCTTCACGGGGATCTGGTTGGGCTGCTTCTTGGAGAGGAAGCGGACTTCCAAGCGCCCCGGCGTCGAGAGCAGGCCCTTGATGCGTTCGCGTTCGGCTTCGCCCACGCCCGGCAGCTCCACGATGATCCGGTTGCCTTCGGCGCCGCTGGGAGTGATCTCCGGTTCCGCCACTCCGAACTGGTTGATGCGGTTTTCGATGATCTGCTGCGCGCGCGCGTTGGCGTCGTCCTTCAAGGCCTTCTGGTGGAGGTCCTTCTGGGTGAGGATCCGCGCGGCGCCCTGCTCGGCGATGGAATAGCCGCCGAAAGCGGCCAGGATCTTGGTGACGGCCGCCTGATTTTCCGGGGAGATGCCGTCCACCCGGACCGAGGTCGTGTCGGACTTCACGGTGATGCCTGCGATGGATTTTTCCTGGACCCGCTCCGAAATTCTGTCCCTGGTGTCGCGCAGGTCCGCTTCCAGGGCCTCATGGCCCTGGACTTCCAACTCGAAGTGCACGCCGCCGCGGAGATCCAGGCCGAGGCGGACCTTGGAGAGGGGGATGAAGAAATAGCCGCAGGCCGCGCAGATGAGCAGCGTTGTGACTAGGCGGATGAGGGACCGTTTGCTCACGGGTTGAATTCCTTTAAACAGGCGTCTGGCTTGAAGGCGCGAATCGGTACGAGGGGCGCGGGTCCAGGGACAAAGCGTCCGGATCCGGCGCGTGGAATCAACTCGGCGAATCCGACTTGGAATCCGGCTCCGAGGCCAGGGCCACCACCGCGTGGCGCTTGGCCTTCACGGTGACGCTGCCCAGCTTCAGCCAGAGGACCTTTTCTTCGACCCGGTCGATGGTGGCGTAGAGGCCGGAGCTCAGGATCACTTCGTCGCCTGACTTCAGCTTGGAGAGGCGGGCTTCCATCTCCTTGCGGGCCTTCTGCTGGGGCCGGATCAGAAGGAAGTAGAAAAGCGCGGCCATGCCGCCGAACAACAGGAACTGCATGTAGGCCGGGGGAGTGCCTCCGGCGGCGGCTTGAAGCAGGGCGAATTCAAACATCAGGGCTCCTCTGTGATCCATCTCTCCCGCGCCGCGGACGCAAAGGCCGGGAATCGGCCGTCCAGCAGGGCCAGGCGTGCGGCGCGGGTGAGCCCTACAGTGTAGCTCAGGTTGTGGATCGTGTTGAGCGTGAATGCCAGCAGCTCCCCGGCCCTGAAAAGATGATGCAGGTAGGCCCTGGAGAAAGTGCGGCAGGTGTAGCAGCCGCAGTCCGGATCCACGGGGATGTCCGCCTCGCGGTGGCGCGCATTCTTGATGTTGAGGCGGCCCCGGGACGTGAGCAGCCTGCCATGCCGGGCTTCGCGGGTGGGCAGGACGCAATCGAAGAGGTCCACGCCCTGCTCGATGCCGAAGAGCAGGTCTTCCGGGGTGCCCACGCCCATGAGATACCGGGGCCGGTCCGCGGGAAGCTCATGGACGAACTCCGAGAGCGTCTCATTCATCGCCATTTTGGGCTCGCCGACGCTGAGCCCTCCCACGGCGAAGCCCTGGAAGGGCGCGTCGGCATCTATTTCCAGGATCTGCTGCAGGTGATCCCGCCGCAGATCCAGGTGGGTGCTGCCCTGGTTGATGGCGAAAAGGCCTTGATGCGCCCCAAGCGGAAAGTCCCTGCAGCGGCGGAGCCAACGGGTGGTGCGCGCCATGCTCAGTTCCAGCGGTCCACGCTCCATGCCGCCCGGCGGGCATTCGTCCAGGGCCATGACGATGTCGGAGCCCAGATTTGCTTGAATCTCCATGGCGCGTTCGGGGCTGAGGAAATGGCTGGACCCGTCGATATGGCTTTGAAAGGCGACGCCCTCCTCGTTGATTTTCCTCATGGAGGAGAGCGAAAAAACCTGAAAACCGCCGCTGTCCGTCAGGATCGGTCCATCCCAGCCCATGAATCGGTGCAGTCCGCCAAGCCGCGCCACCAGCTCATCTCCGGGCCTCAGACCCAGGTGGTAGGTGTTGCCGAGAATCACCTGCGGCCCGATGTCGCGGAGCTGCGCAGGCGTGATGCTTTTCACCGTTCCCTGGGTGCCCACAGGCATGAAGGCCGGGGTGAGGACCTCGCCATGGGACGTCTGGAATCTTCCAGCCCGAGGTTTCGACCGGGTGACGGACGCGGAAGGCGCTTCAATGGAAAAAGTGAAATTCGCACTTTGTGACATAGCGGTGACACAACCTTTGGGTGGAACCGCCAAAGTCACGAGTTTGTGACGTTCGGGGCGGCTCATGTCATGAGAATTGAACAATCGCCAGATGTAACAGTGGCGCGGAATTCCGAAGAATTTCGCCCTTGACGGGAAGAACTCCAGTTGTCATCTTAGCCTTCGGGCCTGCCCCAGATCTTTATCCTTCTCAAACGAAGCCGAATCTGCTTTTTCAGCGGATCCGGCTTCATTCCTTTTCACTCGGGACCTTTTCAGGGAGCCGCATGAGCAAAGATTCCAAACCTGCGTCCACCCCGGCTGCCAAGCCGGAGACGCTGGAGGATGCGGTCTACAAATCATCGCTGTCCGCTGGCCATTCCGAAGTCCAGCGAGCCAGCCCGCTGGTGACCATCCCCCTAACCCTTGTCACCTACGCTTTCTTCGGTGGTGGGGCGGTCTATCTGGCTTCCCAGACCAAAGCGGGGCAGGCCATCAAGAAGTCCATCGCCGACGTGATGCTGGACCCCGAGGACGCGCCTCCTCCTCCTCCGCCTCCTCCTCCTCCTCCTCCTCCGGCCGTGATCGTCTCCAAGGCTGAAGCCAAAGAGGAAAAGCCGGTGGATCCCAAGCTCGATGTCGTGCCTGACACTCCGAAGGAGTTGCCGAAGGAAGATCGGTCTTCCAAGGTGAGCGGCACGGTCGGCCAGGTCGTGGGCCAAGCCGGCGGTGTGGTCGGCGGTGTGGTCGGCGGTGTGGTCGGCGGCGTCGTGGGCGGCACCGGCAAGGTCATGGAGGTGGACTTCAGCTCCGTGAAGGTCAGGTACCAGCCACCCATCCTCCAGTACCCGCCCTTGGCGAAGATGGCGAAGATCCAGGGAACGGTCGTAGTGGAGATAACCATCAAGCCCGATGGCACTCCCAACGAGGCTGTGGCGAAAGAAGGCCCCATCCAGCTCCGCAAGGCCGCAGAAGACTACGCCATGCAGTGGAAGTTCGAGCCCCAGAAGGAAAACGGCGTCGCGCAGTTCAGCCGTTTCAAGTTGAACATCGTCTTCCGCCTCCGTTAGCCAATTGTTGAATTCAAATAAAGCGACCATGAACAACACACCCGCCCGACGCACGATCCTCTTCGGAACCAGCCTCGCCACCGCCTTGGTGGTGGCCATCCTGGTCCTTACGGGCGGCCGCAGGCCAGCCCCGGCGCCGATCTCCGCTCCCACGGGGGAAGCGGCGCTTCCGATGCTCGACGGCGTGAACAAGCCGGACGAGGCCAAGACCAATCAAACCACCCAGACACCCGAAGCAACCCCTGCGAAGGCCGAATCCAAACCGGCCTCCGAAGCTCCCTCAACCACTAGTCCAAACTAGTAATCCTCCTTCCATCCAACCCACCTCGAAGGGATGACCATGAACCTCCTCAACTTCCTGAATTTCGGCCTCCAAGAAACCGCCCACGCAGGTGGCTTCGGCCCCGCCGACATCTGGGCCTCGGCCTCCTTCCCGAACAAGGTCATCATCGTGATCCTGTTCCTCCTGCTGGCCCTGCAGATCTACACCGCCATCGAGCGGGCCGTGATGTACCGCCAGAGCAACTCGGCTTCGGACAAGTTCCTCAAGCTCTTCATGGACACCCTCCGCCGCGGCGACTTCGAGGCCGCCAAGCGCGCCGCCACCACCCACAACAAGAGCCATGTCGCCCTGGTGCTCAAGCACGGCCTGGACATCTTCCAGTACGAGAAGCAGCTTAAGGCCATGAACTCCAACCACGACGTGATCCAGCCCGTCGAGCGCGCCATCACCCGCGGCACCGCGGAAGTCCACGAACTGCTCAAGAAGGGCATGAACTCGCTGGCCACCATCGGCGCGCTGTCCCCCTTCATCGGCCTTCTGGGAACCGTCATCGGCATCATCAAGGTCTTCAGCGACCTGAAGACCAAGGGCGCCGGCGACATCAATGCCCTGGCCGGTTCCATCGGCGAGGCCCTGGCCACCACTGCGCTGGGCCTCATCGTCGCCATCCCGGCCGTGTGGATGTACAACCTGCTGACCAACAAGCAGGACCAGGTCATCACCCACATCAACAACTCCGCATCCCAGATGATCGACGAGTTCATCCGCCGCGAGAGCCAGGCCTGATCCATCCACCTCAACCCCGGGGCGCGGGGGTCTGAACCTCCCGCGCCCCTTCAAAAAAGGAGGTCACCATGGATGTAGGTGGCAAGAAGGGTGGTGTCAAATCCGACATCAACGTCACTCCCTTGGTGGACATCGTGCTCGTGCTGTTGATCATCTTCATCGTGATCACGCCGGCGGTGAACGACAGCGTCAGCCTGCCGCTCGCCAAGCACAGCCCAAAGGTGGAGAAGAACACAGGCGAGAAGTACCTGCAGATCACGTTCCAGGCCAAGAAGGATGCGGCTGGCGACTACGGCCCGGGCAACATCATCATCGATGACTCCGCGGCCAAGGACACCGTCTTCAAGATCAACGACGCGGCTTCAAGGCAGCTTCTGGTGGATTACGTGACCAAGAGCACCTCCGCGCTTTCATACCGCCGGGTCTTCGTGAAGGCGGACCGCAATCTTCCCTACGCGGCCGTGGACAAGCTCTTCCAGGCCTGCCGCGAGGGCGGGGCCGACGAGGCGTCCATCGTCACGGCCGAGGAAAAAGAGAGCAAAGAAAACAAGGAAGGGGGTAAGTAATGGACGCTGGTGGACCAAAAGGCCAAGCCAAATCCGATATCAACGTCACCCCGCTCATCGACATCGTGCTGGTGCTGCTGATCGTGTTCATCGTCATGGTGCCGGGCCTCACCAAGGCCCAGAACGTCACGGTGCCCCAGGTGGTCGTGGCGCCTCCCCCCACGACACAGCCCTTGAATCCGCCCCTGGTCGTTTCCATCGACAAGGAGGGGAACTACATGCTGCAGAGCGATAAGATCAAGCTCGATGAGCTGGCGGACAAGATCCAGGCGGCCGCAGGGCTGCAGGAGCGCAATTCCCGGAAGGTCTACCTGAAAGTCGATGAGGAGATGCCTTTCGGAAAAGCTGTTGACGCCATGGACCAGATCCGCCTCGCCGGTGACCGGCTCAAGGTCGAATCCGTGAAGAAATTCGCGGATGGAACCGATGGCGGGGACATTAAAGTGTCTATTTCGATCAAGCGCCGCGCCTGATTCCAAGGCACCGGCCATTCAAGAAAATCGCCCCGCTTCCGCGGGGCTTTTTCGTTCAGGACGCAAAACAGACATTCGCAGAAGCAAGCGGAAGAAATCGAGGGCCGCAGAGAAAAGGCACCGCTCTGTGGATTTCTGTATTTTCTACCGGCTTTTGCGAGTGTCTTTTTTCCGCCCTGAGCCCGTCAATCGATAACCGGCAGCCGGGATGATCTACCCGTGACCTTCGCGCCATCCATGACGAACATTTCACAGGGCCGTGATGGCGCGTGACGGGCGATGGACGCAGCCTTGGGCATCCCATCCAGGAGGCTCAAATGCAGGCTGCAAGCCAAGTTCGGCGCGTCGCCGAGATCAACGTCACGCCCCTGATCGACATCGTGCTGGTGCTGCTCATCGTCTTCATCGTGATGGTCCCCATGACCGGGCGGCACCATCCCGTGGCGGTTCCGGCCACCGTGCCTGGGAGTTCCAGGTCCCCCAACTTTCCCGTCATCACCATTGCCAGGAATGGGAGCTGCACTTTCCAGGGTGAGCCGGTCACTTCGGAGCAGCTCGTGGCCCGCCTCGTGCCGGAGGTGCTGCGCCAGCCGAGGCTGGCCCGGCGTGTCCAGCTCAAGGTGGATGGGGCCGTGCCCATGCACCGCACCACGGAGATCCTGGATTCGATCCGCCTGGCGGGAGACGAGGCTCGGCGCAGCACGCCTGGGTACCTCCCGGAACCGCATGATGGCGACAAACGGCACGAGGATGACATCAAGATCGCCATGACCATGAAGCGGCCGGGCTGAGCGTCCGGAATGCATCCAAACGTTCAGCCCGCGAAGGGCCGCGAAGGGAAAAGGAGGAAGGGCCGCGAAAATTCTTTTGCCGTACTGACGGCCAGGGCCCTACTAAGCGATCTCGATCCAGACTGGAGCGCTGTGAGAATCGATGCCGAGGGTGCCTTTGGCATGGGTATTCCTCTCAGTATCGGCCAGGCCGATGCACGAGACAAACAGATTTTTCGCGGCCCTGGCTAAAGAGCGCAGCGATTTCGCGGCCCTTCGCGGGGATCGGCTTTAGGCGAACTGGATCGCTGATCCTCAGGGGTTGTAGGCGCCCTGGGGGAGGTTCAGGCCAGCCTGGTGGAAGACTTTTTGCAGATCCCTGCCGCTGAATCCGGCCGACCGCTCGGCCGCCTCCAGGTGGTCCAGCAATTGCGAGAGGTTGGCGCCGCTGGGCACCACCGGGGTCTGCAGATCGGCTGTCAACTGGTCCAGGGTCATGTCATCCAGGAAGGTGCCTTCGACCCGTGACACGCTGACGCCGTGCAGCGTGTACTGGTCCGTAGGGCCGGTGTGGGTGCGCAGGCTGGCGCTGGGCACCACCACGGCCTCCACGGGGCCCTTGGCATCGCGATCCGCGTGGGCGGCGTACATGAGGTCGCGGCCAGTCAAGAGTCCCGCCACAGTGACGCTTTCGCCGAAATCGTTGTTGCGCACGGCCACGGCCCGGAGCCGACTGCCCACTTCGCGGTTCAACTGCGCAAGCGCATGGTTGAGGATGGGCGCGAAGCTGGAGCCCGTGAGCAATAGCGCCTTGCGGCCTTGGAACCGCTTCGCCTTATCGCTCTTGATGAAGCGCCGGGTGTGTTCCAGGAATTTGCGGACCAGTCCGACGCCATTCTCAAGCTGCGCCCAGGACTGGCTGTAGAATTCGCGCCCCGGCACCTGGACCTTTCCGCGCGTGAACCACTCGTCCGCCAACAGGAGCCAGGGTTCGCCTTCGTTGGCGTCCGCGTAGCGCCGCGCTTCTTTCGTCCAACGCGTCACCCAGGCCTTCGCATATTCATCGCTCACATTCTGCACGTCTGGCAGGCCCTCGCGGTGGGCCGTGAGCCCCACAGGCACGCAGGAAAGGCTCAGCACGCCGCCCTTGCCCGCCCACGGGCCATTGGTCTGGTAGGCTCGGCGCTCCCACAATTCACGGAGCGTCTTTTCCCACACCCATTCGTCATTGAGCCCCGGCGCGATGACAGCCTGGGTATGCACGTCAATGCCGCCCTCCAGCAGGCGGTCGATCTTGCGCAGGATGTCGCCTTCCCGCGGGTTGCCCACCACCTTCACGCGCACCTCGGGATCCGTGCAGTGGACCGATACGTGGATGGGCGAAAGCCGCTCCCGCACGATGCGGGCAAGCTCCGCGTCATCGCTGCTGGAAAGGGTGCTGAAATGGCCGTAGAGGAAGGACAGGCGGATGTCCTCGTCCTTCAAGTAGAGGCTCTTGCGGTAGCCCTTGGGCATTTGATGCACGAAGCAGAACACGCAGTTCTGCTTGCAGATCTTCACCTCGTCCTGGGCGAGATCCAGGCCGATGCCGTCGCCGCCGTTCTCGGCGGAGACCTGGTAGATGCTCTTGTCGGGCCGCTCCAGGCGCAGCTCCGTGTCGTCCCTCTGGCTCATCAGGAATTGGTAATTGAGCTGGTCCAGCACCTTTTCGCCGTTGATCTCCAGCAGCGTGTCGCCGGCCCGGATCCCGGCGCCTTCGGCCAAGCTCCCCGGCTCCACCGAAATCACCAATACGCCGCGCTGCGCCATTTCCACCCCGACCCTCCAGTGTGGAAGCGAAAGCCAGGTGGATCAAGGAATCGCTGCGGATAGTGGGGTCGACCCAACGTCGAATTATTGATGGGACCAAGTGGCACACAGCGCCTGTCCCGGACCAACTGCGGGAAAACGCCGCATTGCGCAACCGGGAATGATGCTCATGCGATGGGCTTGCCGACGAACCCGCCCTTCTGACATGCCGGGCACTCGACCGTGTATCCGAACAGCCGTTCCCGATCCACAGGCGATGGGACCCGATGGGCCAGTGGTTGGCCCAGGGTGAGGCCGTCCTTGAACAGAAACTCGTTCCCGCAGTCATGACATTGGACGCGCTGTTCACAGAGGCGGTCGACTTCGGCCTCCGCCGCCTGGCCCCCTCCTGTTTTCAGGGCCATGGCAATCCTTGCGAGCGCATCTTCGATCGTGGCCGGACCATCGAGCGATTGGGCCGAGGCTGGCATGGCTGGTTCTCCTGCTGGAGGATCCTTTCGGATGCGGGCCGCGAACAATGCTTTACCACCAAGAAAGAACAACAAACCGACAGGGAAGATGACCCAGAGGGACCATTTCCCGTAGCGCGGCAAGCAGTAGAGAGTCAGGAGCATTGTGCCGAAGGCTGTCGCGACCACGTAAAGAATCCGCATTCTGCACCTCCGCAGTGCACTCTACTTCGAGTCCATCCAACACGGAATGTTTTAATTGTCAGCGCAAGGGAACGCCTTGGCCTATGCAGAAAGGCTCACGGCAGCACTTCCAGCACCGGGAGCCCGTCCTGCCGCACGCTCCTGCCTCGCACAGGGATGATGTCGCCCACCCGGAAGGGCCGCTTGCGGCGGGCGAAGACGTCGGGGAAGGCCACGGCTTCGCAGAGGGCGGTCTCGTCCTCGAAGGTGATGAACTGCATGGAATCGCCCTTCTCGGTCCACACCCGCTTTTCCGCCACCACCAGGGCCCAGAAATGCAGCGTGCGGCCGGGCTTCTGGACGTCCGCGGCGCGGTGTTGGCCGCTGCCTTTGCGGAGCCGCGCCAGCACCGCCGGGTGGATTTCCAGGCTGAGGCCAAGGATTTCCCACTCCAGTTCCGCCCGCTCGAAGGGATCCGTGGGCCGGGGCCGCACGCCGGGCGGAACGCCGCCGAGCCGCGCCCAGAGCAGCCGTGTGCGGTCGCCGTCGGTTGCCCACAGATCGAAGGCGCCGCCGCTGGCCAGGGCTTCCGCCGTGGGGATGGACAGGCGCGCACGCCCCAGCAGATCGTCGAGATCCGCGAAAGGGCCGTTCCTCTCGCGCTCCTCCAGCAGCGCCTTCACTTCCGGCTCCAGCGCGCCCTGCACCTGCATGAGCCCCACCCGCAGGCCCTGTTCGCCTTCGGCGCTGAAGCGCCACAGCGAGGCGTTGGCATCGGGCCCGCGCACGGCGAGGCGGTGGCGCCGCGCGTCCCCCAGGTAGGCGCAGGCGGGATAGAAGCCGCCCTGGTTGGTGATGACCGAGGCGAAGAAGACCGCCGGGTGGTGGGCCTTCAGCCAGGCGCTCTCGAAGCTCACCTGCGCATAGCTGGCGGAGTGCGGCTTGCAGAAAGAGTAGCCGCGGAAGGTGTTGATCATGTCCCAGGCTTCAAGGGCCACGGCCTGCTTCACGCCCCGCGCCGCGCAGCCGTCAAAGAAACGCTGCTGGAACCGCGGCAGCTTCCGCTCGCTGCCGGGCTTGCCCAGGGCCTTGCGGAGCTGGTCCGCCTCGAAGTGGCTCCAGCCCGCCAGCTCCACGCAGACCTTGATGACGTCCTCCTGGTAGATGAGCACGCCGAAACTGTCCGACAGCAGGCGCTCGAAGACTGGATCCGAAGGGATGAATTCCTCTTCGCCGCGGGCCCGCTTCACGTAGCGGTCCACCCAGCGGTAGGCCGCCGGCCGGATGAGCGAGCTGTGGATCACCAGCGTCTCGAAGTCGCCCTTCTTCACCCGCTGCTGGAGCTGGCGCATGGCGGGGCTCTCCACGTAGAAGACGCCGATGCTGTCGCCCCGGGCCAGCAGCGCCTGCGTTTCCGGATCCTCCCGCGAGTGGGGGCCGATGTGCTCGGGTACGCGGTTTCCAAGCACGCTGTAGGCGTCGCGGATGACCGCCAGGCTGCGGTTCCCCAGCAGGTCGATCTTCACCAGGCCGTAGTTCTCCACGCCATCCTTGTCCCAGGAGGTGGTGCTGACGCCCTCCTTCGCGGGGGCCGGCTGGAAGGCCGCGTGCTCCCACAGCGGGCCGGGGCTCACCACGATGCCGCCGGGATGCACGGAGAACTGGCAGAAGTGGCCCTCCAGCGCCGCGGCCTGCCGCAGGATCTCGGTCCAGGCCGGATTTTCCGCCGCGTGGTCCAGGCCGCCCTCCCAGCCGCGGACATAGCGCGCCAGCTGCTTCAATTCAGCTTCAGGCCGCCCGTGGGCCATGGCCACGGCGCGCAGGGCGGAGCGGTCCTTGTAGAAGGCGTGGTTGGCCACCATGGCCACGCGGTCGCGGCCGTAGCGCTCGAAGACCCGCAGGATGACCTCGTCCCGCTCGTCCCAGGCGAAGTCGATGTCCATGTCCGGCGGGTCCGTGCGCTCGCGTGTGAGGAAGCGCTCGAACATCAGGTTGGTGCCCACGGGATCCACGTTGCTCAGTTCCAGGGCGTAGCTCACGAGGCTCGCCGCGCCGCTGCCCCGGCCGCAAGTGCGCGTGGGAAGCCTTGGTTTCAGGGCATTCACGAGGTCCTGCACCAGCAGGAAATAGCTGGCGAACCCCTTCTCCCGGATGAGCGCGAGTTCATGCTCCATGCGGCTTTCGTGGATGCCTTGCAGCTCCGGATAGCGCACGCGGATGCCCGCCTGCACGCGTTCCCGCAGAACCGCGTCCAGGGACGCGCCGTCGAGCCCCAGGGGTCCCGCCGTGACCCAGGCCCCCCAATGGATCTTCCAGCCCGAGATCCGCTCCAGCAGCGCGTCCGTGGCCAGCCCCACGGCGGGTTCGGCGAAAGGAAACCGGGCCTCCCATTCCCCGCGGGGCACGGCGGCGTCCCGCAGATCCCACAGGGGCTCCGTGCGCGGCACGGTGCTTTGCTGCGCGATGGCGCGCTTGAGGCGGTGCAGGCCGAGCCCCGCCTCGCTGCGGAAGCGCAGGACTTGTGGCGCCACCACCGGGAGGCCCGCCTCCAGGGCCCGCCGCGCTTCCACCGCCCGGCGCGGATGGGCCAGCAGCGAGGCGTAGAGGCCTTCCCGCAGCAGCGCGTCGAGGCCAGCCAGATCATCGGCCAGCAGCACGCAGCCGCCGGGGGGCTCCTCGGCGCGGCAGCTCTCGGGGGTGGGTTCGCCCTTCAATCGCCGGGGCTCGTGGGCCTGGGTCGTGAGCAGGCGGTTCAGGGCCGCGTAGCCCGCGTCCGTGAAGGGCAGGGCGCCATAGTCGTGATCCCGCCAGCGGAAGCGGCAGCCGATGTGGATGCGGAAGCCTGCTCCGCCCGAGCCCATCTCTTCGGCAGCCTGGCCGCCGGCTCCGGAAAGGACGGCGGGGCGCTGCGTTTCCAGGATCCATTCCAGCTCCTCCCGCAGCTTGGGATAGCCCTGCAGCCCCCGGTCCCACAGGACCAGATCGCTATAGCCCAGGCGCTGCGCCACCCGCAGCAACTGCTCAGGCCGGTAGATGCCTTCCCCGATGGAGAAATCGGAGATGCCGAGGGCGAAGCTCATGCGTGAGCCTTCAAAAATAAACCACAGATGAACACGGATAAACGCTGATAAACGCGGATGGGGCGTCATTCTTGATGGAATTGATCCTCCATTCGGCACCGCATGGGCCAACCGGTTTTCAGGGCGGCGGCGACCTTGCGCTGGCGTGCGGAATAGCCGCCGCCCTGAAAACCCGCACGACGCCCCGGCGCGGCCCCGGCTGCGCCGGGGCGGGCCCATACTCCATGTGGGAGTGGTCTTCAGTTTTTTCGCGATCCGTTTTCATCCCCTTCATCCCTGTAATCTGCTTTTCGTTTCAGGCCAGACTTTGCCCTCCTTCCTCGCCGCATCTGCGTTCATCTGTGTTCATCTGTGGCGATGTAATTTTTTAGAGATCGCCGGCCTCAGCTGCTCTTGGCGTAGAGGTCCTCCAGGTTCTCGATGTGATCCATGTGCTCGGCCGCCAGATCCCAGCCAGCCCGCACAGGGTTTCCGGGGTAGCGCTTGCGGAGGTGCGCCAGGGCGGGCTCCAGGTTCTCCACCTTCTGGCTGCGGGGATCCTGGAACAGGGCCCGGGCCCGGCCCAGGCCCCAGTGGATGCGCAGCTCCACCTGGCGCACCAGGAGGCGGCGCGTGGCGCCCTGGCGGAAGGCCTGTTCCACGGTGCGCGCCAGTTCCAGCGGCGGCTGCAGCAGGTGTTCGGGCTCCGCCTTCCAGTGGTGCGGCTCGCCGTCCACATCCCACCAGCGCAGGGCCAGCTTGCGGGGGCTGCGGGCGTCGGACCAGAGGCGGTGCAGGCTCCAGGAAGCCAAGCCCACGTCTTCCGGCAGGCGGGGCGGATCCAGGCGCCAGGGCGTGCGCGTGGAGCCGACGGGCTCCGTCAGCAGGGGCAGGCGGGGACGGTCTTCGCCCCGCACCTGGGCCAGGAGCTTGGGAGCCTGGCGCTCGGGCACCAGTTCGCAGAGCAGCGGCAAAGGCATGGGCTGGAGGTCCTGGAAGAGCCGCAGGCCGAGGCGGCGGAAGCGGCTGCGGACGCGCGGCGCCAGATCCGGCAGGCGGGCCAGGGGCTGGGGCGCCAGGAAGCTGGCCTCGAAGCCTTCGGCCACCTGTTCGATGCGGTGTTCCAGGTGCGCGGCCATCTGCGCGGCGGTGGCGCTCCGGGACAGCCCGCCGTGGCTCAGCCAGCCCATGCGCTCGTCCAGCTCCCGCCGGATGCGCGCCGCGGCGTCCTGGGGCGGTCCGAAGAGGCGGCCGGTGCCGCCCAGCTCCACCAGGGCCTCGCCCATGCGCAGAAGCATCCCCTGGGGCGTCCAGTGCTGCAGGAAATCCCCCAGGAAAGCCTGGGCCTCCCACCAGGTCTGGGGCTGGGCATCCAGCACCCGCAACTGGGGCAGGCGGCGCAGGGCGAGATCCAGGGGATCGCCGGCCGCCAGGCCCTCCGCCCGGGCCCGGCGGTTGGCGAACCAGACCGCCGGGCTCCGCGGGCTTTCGGGATTCAAAAAGGCCAGGGGGCGGTCCCGCAGGCCCGCATCCCGCGCGCAGGCCAGTTGGAACGGCAGTTCGGGAACCCACATCGCCAGCACGGATACCTCCAGGGGGTATCAAGTATGGCGAATAAAAAACGAAAAACAAGAGGCGAAAAAAAACGGATCCTGGGTCTCCGCTGCATCTTGACAATTATAGTTCGAAACGTACACTACATTTAGTAGAAACTAAATGTAGTGTACGGAAAGAAAATAATGACCCCTACTCCCCTCCAACAATCCCGCGACAACTTCATCCTGGGCATGGCCCGGATCAGCCACTTCTGGGGCTTTCCCAAGGCGATGGGCGCCATTTACGGCGCCATATACCTCTCGTCCCAGGCGATCTCCCTGGATGAGCTGGTGGTGCAGGCCAACGTCACCAAGGGCGCCGTCAGCACCAACGTGCGCCACCTGGAGCGCCTGGGCATGGTGCACAAGATCGCGCGCATCGGCGAACGCAAGGATTACTACACTGCCGAAACGGATTTCTGGAAGGTGATCAAGGGCATCCTGCGGGAGCGCGAAAAGAGCGAATTCGACCGGGCCCTGCGCAGTGTGGATGACAGCTTGGCCCTGCTCGATCCCAAGGCCGTCAAAGGCTTCTCTAGCGAAGAGATGGAGTTGGCCGGATTTTACCGCCAGCGAATGAATGCGATGCAAACCTTCTTCCGGGCGCTGGACCAGCTGGTGGCGATGGTGATGGCCTTCGACAGCCTGCGCATCGGCGCGCTCCGGAAACTGATGGGCGGCGCCGCAGTCGGCCCCGGCACCAGCGACAAGGAGAAATGAGATGCCAGACAAGACGATTCAAGCCGTCACCGGTGCGTATGGCTACTCCGGAAAATACATCGCCAGCCGCCTGCTGGCCCAAGGCCAGCAGGTGATCACGTTGACCGACTCGGGGCAGCGCCCAAACCCATTCGGCGGGCAGGTGCGCGCGGTCCCCTTCAACTTTGAAGACCCGGCGGCGCTGGCGCGGTCCCTGGAAAAGGTCGAAGTGCTCTACAACACGTACTGGGTGCGCTTCAACCACAAGCTGTTCCGCCACCAGGAGGCCGTGCGGAACACTCTGGCGCTGTTCAAAGCCGCCCAACAGGCCGGGGTGCGGCGCATCGTCCACGTCAGCATCACCAACCCCTCCGAAAGCTCCCCGCTCGAGTATTTCCGCGGCAAAGCGATGCTTGAAAGGGCATTGACGGAAAGCGGGATTTCCTACGCCATCCTGCGGCCGGCGGTGATCTTCGGCAAGGAGGACATCCTCATCAACAACATCGCCTGGGCGGTGCGCCGCCTGCCGGTGTTCGGCGTGTTCGGCGACGGGCGGTACCGCCTGCAGCCGATCTACGTCGAAGACTTGGCGGACCTGGCCGTGCGCTGCGGCGCGGGGCGCGAGGATGAGGTGATTGACGCCATTGGACCGGAGACCTACACCTACCGCGAACTGGTGCGGACCATCGCCCGTTTGCTCGATGTGCGCTGCCCGGTGTTCAGCGTGCCGCCGCGCCTGGGCCTGCTGGCCGGACAGGCGCTCGGCTGGCTGGCCAGGGACGTGACCATCACGCAAGAAGAGATTGAAGGGCTGATGGCCGACTTGCTGTACACCCCGTCGCCGCCTGCGGGCAAAACCCGACTGAGCGAATGGATCCAGGCGAATGCCGACATGCTCGGCCGCAGCTATGCAAGCGAGCTGGCGCGGCGAGTGGATCGCGGGGCGGCGTACTGAGCAATTAATCCAGTCTTTCCGCCACTTTTATTCGATCGGCAATCTTCCCTGGCTCAGCCTGATGATCGCCGGCACGTGCAGGTCTTCGGCTTGGGTGGCCATTTCGCCGCTGGGGGTTGGGCCCTGGGGCATCAGGCGCGTGGGCGTGGCGGAAGGCAGCGGGCCGCTGGACGGATGGCCGGGATGGGCCTCCGGCGGCACTTCGCCGTAGACGCGGCCGCTGGGCGTGTTGTGGGGAGCATTGTCCATGGACGGCGCCACGGTGCGCTGGTAGAGGCTCAGGCTGGTGGATGACGTGGCCGATTCGAAACCCGAAGCCAGCACCGTGACGACGACGCGGTCCTCCATCTCCGGCGCCAGCACCTGGCCGGGCTTGATCTCCGCGCGGCCCTCGAAGCGTTCGTGCAGGTAGTTCATGGCGGTGCTGAATTCGCTGAAGCCCACCTGGTCCGGGTGGGCCATGACGGACACGATCACGTTGGTGGCGAAGCCGTCGGCGGCGCGGTCCAGCAGGGGGCTCGCGAGGGCTTTCAGCAAAGCGTCCATGACGGCTTCCTCGCCACGGCCCATGCCCGTGCCGATGAAGGCTTCGCCGCCGTCCTTGAGCACCGATTCCACGTCCGCGAAATCCAGGTTCACGAGGCCCGGCCGCAGGATGAGGTCCGCGATGCCGCGCACGCCCTGGATCAGGACGCCGTCGGCCATCTGGTAGGCGTCGGTCATCTTGGTGCCGCGCTCGCACACGCTCATGAGCTTTTCATTGGAGACGACGATCACCGTATCTGAGGTGTCCCGCAGGTTCGCCAGGCCGTTCAAGGCCTTTTCCGCTTTGCGGGGGCCTTCCCACGCGAAGGGCGTGAGCACCACCGAAACCGTGAGCGCGCCCTGTTCCCGCGCGTAGGCGGCGATGAGCGGGGCGGCGCCGGTGCCGGTGCCGCCGCCCATGCCCGCGGTGATGAACACCATGTCCGCGCCGGAGAGCGCCGCGAGGATTTCTTCACGGCTTTCTTCCGCCGCCACCGCGCCGCGGTCCGGGTTGCCCCCGGCGCCCAGGCCGCCGCGGGAGCTGGTGGGCCCCAGCGGCATCTGCACGTGGGCCTTGCTCTGGGCGAGGCTCTGCCGGTCGGTGTTCATGGCGATGAACTGCACGCCGACGATGCCGCTCTGGAGCATGCGGTTGATGGCGTTGCAGCCCGCGCCGCCCACGCCCACCACCTTGATGTTGGCGCCGGGCAGGTGTTCGGGGCTGGGCAGGAAGGGGACTTCAGCCATGGAAGTTCTCCGTCAAAAGAGTTTCTTGAAGAATCCGCGAAGGCCGTCCCCGCCGCGTTTGGGGCCGCTGTCCTGGAGCTCGCGCGCGAGGGCTTTCACGGCGCCCAGCGCGTTGGTGTAGAGGGGATTGGACAGCACCTGGGGCAGGCCCTGGAGCCCGTGGACCCGGCCCAGCACCACCCGCGGGCGGCCGAGAATGTTCTGGGCGAGGATGGGCAGGTGCGGCAGCAGGGCGCCGCCGCCCACGAGATGCACGCCGCCGTGGATCTCGTGGATCAGGCCGCTGCGGCCGATCTCGGCGAGCACCATGTTGAGCAATTCCACGGCCCTCGCATGCAGCACTTCCGCCAGTTCGCGGCGGGAGACCTGGCGGCCCTCGTCTTCCAGCTCGATGTGTTCTTCGGGAGGAACCTGGGTGGGCAGGGCCGTGCCGTAGACCCGCTTGATGCGCTCCGCGACGCTGATGCCGCCCAGGTGCTTGGTGATTTCGAGATCGCGGGTGAAGTGGCGGCCGCCGATGGGGATCACCGCGCTGTGGAACAGCGCGCCGCGCAGGAATACGCCGAGGTGGGTCAGCTCGTCGCCGATGTCCACCACCACCGCGCCGTTCTCGCTGTCCTCGCGGGTCAGCACCGCCTCGGCGGAGGCCATGGGCGAATAGAGCAGGTCGGCGCCCTGGAGGCCCGAAAGCTGGAGGGCGCGGTTGATGTTCCCCAGCACCGAGCCGGGAGCGACGATGATGCGCACTTCCGCTTCGAGCGTCTCGCCCACCATGTTCACGGGGTTGCGGATGTCCCGCTGGCCTTTGATGTGGAACATTTGCGGGATGCGGTGCAGGACGGTCTCCTCTTTCGCGAGCTTGCAGCCGTTGGCAGCCTGCTCCAGCACGCGGTCCCGGTCCGCAACGGTGATGATCTTGTCCATGCTCGAGATCGTGATGGAGTCGCGCAGGTTTTCGCCCTTGAACTGGATCCCGTCCACGGAGACGCGCAGGCCCTCCAGCTTGGTCTGCCCGGCCGCACGCATGGATTCCTCCACCGCGCGGTTGATGGCCCGCGTGGTGAGCTCCATGTCGTTGATCTCGCCCATGCGGATGCCGCCTTCGGCATTGGCCTGGGCCGCCCCCGTGATTTGAAGGGCGCCGCTTTCATCCTGCACTGCGATTACTGAGACGACTTTGCTTGCACCTAGATCGAGTCCGAGAAGTACCGCAGGTTGAACCATGCACTGTCCCTTGTGTTAACCAAGCATAGCCGCAGTCCGGCCCTGCGGGAGGGGCCAGCCGGAAAAAAATACCCGGATGGAGCATTTTTTTGATTCCTGCGATGGCCAGGGAACGGAAACCCGCGCGCAGGCTGTCGATTGAAAAGGAGATTAGGAAGGCCTCTGATCACACGGATCTTGTGTTCCACGCATTTCAGAGCGTTCCACAGGGTCGAAGGGGTTTTGCGCCAGGTGCGGTTGCCGGGCTTTTACCGCCCGCACCTCGAGGGCCATAAAACCAGGGGCCGAACCAGGCCCGGGGCAATTCCGTGGAATCCGCAGATCGCCCGGATCACCCTCTTTTCAGTGGTTCCAAGAGGAACCTCGATTCTAGGGCAGCGCCTTCTGGGCGGGCGGGGCCGTTTCCTGGGGCTCCCCCACGGCGATCTCGTCGTCCCATCTCAGATCCACGTACCGGAGTTTCGAAAGATTCGGACTTTTGGCCAACTGGTCCAGGAATAGTCCCTGAAAATTGGGGATATTCTTCTGGATGTCGACTTTGGATAGGTAAAGCGGGGCGGAGAGCCCCTCGATGTAGGCAATGGGCCCGCGTTCCGCCCAACGCAGTTCGGTGAGCCGGCCGAAGAAACCGGCCTGCTTGTCCCGCAGCTCGGACGCAGCGCGGATGAGCTTCACGAGGTTCTCGTCGGTCTGGCTCGAAGGATCGTAAATCACCGGAATAGGAGTCGAATTCGCATCATTAATCCGGTCCAGCACCACACCATCATCGGACAGGAGGAAGACGCCGGAGGATTTCACCAGCCAGAGCAGGGGCTTGCGCTCCTCGATGACCAGGCTCAGGCGGTCCGGCGGGTCCCGGCGGATGATCAGGCCCTTCACCCACCGTTCCGACTCCACCTTGGTCCTCAGCTTGTCCGCGTCGAACCAGAACAGCGGCTTGCCCAGGGTCATGGGCTCCACGATGCCCAGGATCCTGGCCTGGCGGTCGCCGCGGCAACCGCTGACGCTCACCTGTTCGATGGTGAGCTTCTGCAATCCGAAGTAGCGCTGCGCCACTTCCAGGAGGCCGAAGGCCACCAGGCCCACCACGACCAGCACGATGCCCGCCTTGGCGAAGGGGAGCCAGGGGCGATGCGCGTGGAGGTGGTTGGGGTAGGCCATTGGGATGAAGTCTAGCGGCGTCGAGAGTCAAGAGTCGAGGAGTCGAGAAGTCGAGGAGTCGAAAAGTCGAAGAGTCAAAAAGTCGAAGAGTCAAAAAGTCGAAGAGTCAAAAAGTCGAGAGTCGAGGAGTCAAGAAGTCGAAGATCGCGGCGGCATCGGAATGAAAATCGCCCACAGTTTCAGACATCCCGCCAGATCTCCACTTCGGGCTCCAATTCGATGCCGTGCAGCTCCTTCACCTTGCTCCGCACCACGTCCATCAGCTCCGCGAATTCCGCGGCGGTGGCGTGGCCGTGGTTGATGAGGAAATTGGCGTGTTCCGGGCTGACTTCCGCATCCCCGATCCGGAATCCTTTCAAGCCAGCCTGGTCGATGAGGCGCCCTGCGCTGGCTCCGGACGGATTCTTGAAGATGCAGCCCGCGTTGCGCTTGGTCAAAGGCTGGCTGCTGCCGCGCTTGCCCATGTTCTCCAGCACCTGGGCCTGGATGCGGTCGCGGTCCCCTTCCGCCAATTTCACGGTGTAGGCGAGCCCCACATGGCCGCCGGACAGGAAGCTCCAGCGGTACCTGAATTCGCCGGGGTCGGGACGCTTCTCCACCAGTTCGCCCTCGGGCGTGAGGAACCGGAAGGTGTCCAGGATGTCCACCAGCTCCCGGCCGTAGGCGCCCGCATTCATGCGCAGGGCGCCGCCGGTGGTGCCGGGGATTCCGCTGGCGTATTCCATGCCGCTGAGGCCTTCCTGGGCGGCGCCCTGGGCCATCCGGATGTGGCCGAAGCTGGCTGGGGCCGTGAGTTTCAGGCCTTCCCGCTTCAGCTCCGCCGGAAAGCGCAGCCGCAACACCGGCATCCCGATATCGCCCAGGACCACGAGATTGGATCCGCCGCCCAGCACGCGGTAGGGGATGTTTTCGCGGGCGCAGGCGCGGACGAAGGTCTGGGCTTCGCCCTCGGTAGTGGGCTCGAACAGCCAACGGCAAAGGCCGCCGACGCCCAGCGTGGTGAGCCTGGGGAAGGGCACATCGGTGCGGTGGGGGAGCTTCAGCAGCTCGTCGGGAAGGGCGCGGCTCATCGGTTCAAGTATGATCGCAGAATGAGATGGATGGCCCTGGACCACGGCACCAAGCGGATCGGCATCGCCTTTTCGGACGAGCTGGAGATCCTCGCCTCCCCCTTCGAGGTGTGGCCCCAGGAAGGCGATGCCACCCTGCGGAAACTCGCGCGGCTGTGCCGGGAGGAAGGAGTCCAGGCCCTGCTGGTGGGTCTTCCGCGGCACAAGGATGGCGCCGAGAGCGCGACGGCTCCTCTGGCCAGGAGTTTTGGCGCTGCGTTGGCTTCGCTCACGGGCCTGCCCCTGCGCTTCGGCGATGAGCACTTGAGCTCCATGGAGGCCGAAAGGCTCCTGGCGCAGCGGGGCGTGAAACCCAAAGACCGCAAAGCCAGGCTCGATGCGGCGGCGGCGGCTGTCATCCTGAACGATTTCATCGAAAGCCGCCGCGCGGCGAAGGCGCCCGTCTCCGAACCCGGCCCCTGAAAAACGTGTCACAACACATAGCCTCGGGCCATCCCAATCCCATTGCCCTTTGGAGGCCCTGTGTCCCGAACCCCGATCGTCCTCGCCGCGCTGTTGCTGATCGCCCCGTCCCTCGCCCTGACCGCCGGGGACAGGACTTTCACGCCGGACACCATCCATTCGCGCATCGGCTTCAGCGCCAAGACCCTTTTCAAGGTGGAAGGCAGTTTCGGGAAATACGCCACGGACATCAGCGGCGATCCGGACACCCTGGAGAACGCGAAGGTGAGGCTCGAAATCGACGTGGCCTCCATCAACACCGAGAACAAGAGCCGGGACGGGCATCTGAAGTCACCGGATTTCTTCGATGCCGCCAAGTACCCCAAGATCCTGTTCACGTCCTCCAAGGTCTGGAAGCAGGGCAGCCAGGTGATGGTGCAAGGCACCCTGGACATGCACGGCGTGAAGCAGGAGCTGACCATCCCCTTCGAGCCCTCCTTCGGCAAGAACGGCGCCGGCGCGGACACCTGGAGCTACGAGGGCAGCCTCAAGATCGACCGCAATAACTGGGGCGTCGGTTCCGGCAGCATCGCCGCGAAGATCGGCCTCAAGGACACCGTGGAATTGAATCTGCAGCTGGTGGGATTCTTCCATGAACCGGAAGCCGCCAAGCCTGTCCCCGCAAAGGCTCCGGCCAAGAAGCGCAAGAAGGCCAAGTAGTCCAGTAAAAGACCGGCCACGAACGAACACGAACAAGGCACGAAGGTATCTATGTGTGGTCCTTCGTGGCAGACGTGGCCCTACGGTTACATTTTGTTCAATGGCCCCCTAGCCGCACCGTCCGTTCGCAGCGGTCCGCCAGATCCGGGTTGTGGGTGACTAGGAGCGTGGTGGGGCGCAGCTCCCGATGGAGCTTCAGGAGCAAGGCGAAGGCCTCATCCGCCGTTTCGGGATCCAGGTTCCCCGTGGGCTCGTCCAGCAGCCAAAGGGAAGGCCTGCGCACCAGCGCCCGGGCCAGGCCCACCCGCGCCGCCTGCCCGCTGCTGAGCTGGTTGGGGAGGCGTTCGGAAAGATGGAGGATGCCCACCATCTCAAGCAATTCCAGGATCCACTCCTCACGGCCCGCCGTGAGCGCGCCCTCGATGCGGAAGGGCATTTCCAGGTTCTCGCGGACGGTGAATTCCGGCAGCAGATGGGGCTGCTGGAAGGCCAGGCCCACATGCTCCCGGCGGTACAGCGAGCGGTCCCCGGCGGATTCCGGGACCGGGGTTCCGCCGATGCGGATGCTGCCGCCCTCCCAGCGGTCCAGGCCCGCCACGCAGTTCAGCAGGGTCGTCTTCCCCACGCCGCTCACGCCCACCAGCGCGCAGAGGCAGCCCGCCTCGACCTCCAGGGAGAACCCGTCGAAGACCGGATGCTCCGCGTCGGCATAGGCCTTCTTCAGGCCCTGGACGGAGAGCGCCCGGCCGATCATCGGCACAGCTCCACCAGTTTCCAGTACAGGTGGAAAGTGGCCAGCGAATCCCCCAGGGCCGTGTGCCGCTTTTCCGCGGGGACCAGGATGCCGAAATGCTCGAACAGGCTGTCGCTGCTGAGGCGCTGGAGGTCCAGTTTGCCCGCGTCCCGCAGGGCCGAGGCGATGCTGTGGGTGTCCACGATGCGGTGGTGGAAGCGCCCTTCGGGGTCGCGGCCCGTCGAGAGCAGGAATTCCGAAAGGAAGGCCTGGTCGAAGGCGATGTTGTGGCCCACGAGCGTGACTCTCATCCTTTCAGGGAAATGGCGGTTCAGGAATTCATCCACCCGGTCCATGGCCTCCGCGGGCGGCAGGGCGGCCTCGTGGTGCGCGGCCAGGTCGATGCGGTTCACCTTCATGCCGCCGCCCGTGACCACGTAGGGCTCGTGCCGGATCAGGATCTCCGAGCTGTCCGCCACGCCGGACGCATCGCCCACCACGAGTCCCAGGCTCAGCAGGCTGTGGCTCCGCGGGTCCAGGCCCCCGGTTTCGGTATCGAGGAAAAGATAGGAGTTCGCGAGCGTCATTCGGCCCTCAGCGCGTCGACGGGATTCAAGGCTGCTGCGCGCCTGGCGGGATAGCGGGACGCCAACCAGGCCACCAGCAGCGGAAAGATGGTGACGAAAAGCAAATCTGAAAGGTGCAGGCGGAAGGGTATGTAGGTGATGAAATCGTAGACCGCGCTAGGCAGCTTCACGAGCTTGTAGCGGTCCGCCACCAGGCAGAAGGGCACGCTCAGGCCCAGGCCCCACAGGGTCCCCACCGCGCCGATGCGCAGGCCCTGCCATTCGAACAGGCGCCGGATCTGGCGCGGCGTGGCGCCCAAGGACAGCAGCACGCCCAGGTCGCGGCGCTTCTCGGTCACGAACAGCACGAGGCTCGCCACGATGTTGAAGGCTGCCACCAGCACGATGAGGGACAGGATGGCCGTGAAGATCCACTTCTCGACTTTCAGCGCCTCGAAGAGGGCCTTGTTGGTGTCCCGCAGGTCCGTGGTCATGAACCCGCCCCGGCCCTCCTGGTTCAGGGCAGCGAGCACCGCAGCCTTGGCTTCCCCGATGGCTTCGGTATCCGCGGCGCGGACCTCGATCGTCTCCGCCTGGTCCGTGCGGGCCAGCCGCTCGGCGTCGAGGATGTGCACGAAGACCCAGTTGGTGTCGTATTCGCTGATGTGGCTCTGGAAGATGCCCGCGACCTTGAAGGCCTGCAGCTTGGGCTGGAGGCCCGACAGGCCCAACTGCAGCCGCAGCGTCGCGATGGCGACCGTGTCCCCCACGCGCAGCTGCAGGTTGTTGGCCAGTTCGCGGCCCAGCACGATTTCGCCTTCCCGGAGGTCTTCGATGCGGATTGGCTTCACGGAATCCAGGAGGCTCGACGTGGAGCGGGCTGAACCCGGATCGATGGCGTTGACCGCCACCGCCGCCGGCGGTCCATCCACGCCCGGCAGCCTGAGCAGCCCTTTCTCGCGGCGGATGGGGCTGGCGGCCCGCACGCCCTTGGTGCCGCGCACCGCCTTCAACGCGGCGGCGGTGTCCGGAATGTCGCCCGCCAGGTGGAACACGCTGAAGTGCGAAGTGGCGGAAAACAGATTGGCCTGGATTTCTTCCCGGAACCCATTCATGAGGGCGAGGGTGATGACCATGGCGAACACGCCCACCGCGATGCCCCAGCGCGCGAAGCGCACCATCACGCGCACGAAAGCGCCCTTCTTGCGCGTGGTCAGGTAGCGGTTCGCCACATAGGCCTCGAAGGACCTCATGGGTATCGCCTTTCAGCCCAGCGCCGGGAGTCCATCATCGTTGCCCGCTCATCCTTCATAATTCGAGATCCCTCACTGCTCCCGGTGCGGATCCGCCAGGAACCGCACCAGCAGCTTGTCCACCAGGGTCCACACCTCCAGCAGCGCGGCGACGGCCATGACGAGGCCCAGGCCCAGGCAGAACCCGCGCCCCCAGGAGCCCGTGAAGAAACGCGCCACATCCGGCCACCTCCACAGGAAGGCTGGCGGGCGCAGGCGGTTGTAGAGAGAAAGCGTCGTCAGGAGCATGCCGCCCCAGAGCAGATAGAAAAACCTCGCGCCGGAGATCAGGACATCCAGCAGGAATGGAGTGGGGCGCGGAGAAGGCATCCCGTTAAGCCTAACCCACCTTCATCCGAACCAGACCTGCCAGCCCAGTCTCAATATCAAGGCCGACACCACCGCGATGAACATGGCCCGGACCCAGGAACTGCCCTTCTCCAGCGCCACATGGGCCCCCAGGTAGCCGCCGACGCCGTTGGCCACCGCCATGCTCAGCGCCACCACGGGAATCCAGCTGCCGTGCCACAGGAACAGGGTCATGGCGGTGATGTTGGAGGCCCAGTTCACGGATTTCGCCAGCGCCGAGGAGCGGAGGAAATCAAAGCCCAGCACCGCCACGAACAGGAAAATCAGCACCGACCCCGTGCCCGGGCCGAACAAGCCATCGTAGAAGCCCAGGCAGAGCGCGATGGCCATGGCCAGCCCCCGTTGATGGCCCAGGCCGAATTTCGGCGCGTGGAGATGGCCGAGTCCGGGTTTCAGCAGGGTGAAGGCCAGCATCGCCACCATGACCGCGAGCATCACCGGGCGCAGCAGCGCTTCGAACCGGCCTTGAAGAAAATACGCCAGGGCCACGCCGCCGCAGGCGCCGAGCATGGAGGCGAAGACCGGCCCCGCCATGTCCTGCCAGCGCATCACGCCGCTCCGGAGGAACTTCCCCGCCGCCATGGTGGTGCCCGTGCAGGCCAGCACCTTGTTGGTGCCTAGGATGGTCGGCAAGGGCGTGCCCGCGGGCAGCCCCAACATCAGCGCTGGCATGGTGATGAGCCCGCCGCCGCCCACCACCGCGTCCATGAAACCGGCGGCGAGGGAGGCGAGAGCGAGCAGGGCTAGGGTGGGGGCGGCCATGGGTGGGGTTTAAGCACGGAATCCATTGTTGAAAAGTCGAAGAGTCGAAGAGTCGAAAAGTTGAAGAGTCGAAAAGTCGAAGCGTTGAAGGCCTCGATTTTCCAGAGGTCCTCTGCGCCATTATTTCAATCAAGGCCTATGCGAACCTCGGCCCGCGTTTCTCAACTCTCGACTTTCAACTTTTTAACTATTCAACTTTTAAACTTTCAACTTTTAAACTTTCGACTCTCAACCCACACCCTCAGCCCTCACACCTTCATGATCTCCGCTTCCTTGTGCTTCACGGCCTCGTCCACTTCCTTCACGCGGGCATCCGTGAGCTTCTGGATCTCGTCGGCGAGCTTCTTGGCGGTGTCCTCGCTCACGCCGGGGGCCTTGTCCTTTTCGAGCTTCTTCACATGGTCGTTGGCATCGCGGCGCACGTTGCGGATGGCGGTCTTGATCTCCTCGGCCAGGCGATGGACGACCTTCACCAGATCCCGCCGGCGCTCCTCGTTGAGCGGCGGGATGGGCAGGCGGATCACATTGCCGTCATTGCCCGGGTTCAAGCCCAGATCGCTTTTCAGGATCGCGGTCTCGATGGCCTTGATCGAAGTCTTGTCGAAGGGCTGCAGCACCAGCATGGACGACTCCGGCACGCTGATGCTGGCTACCTGGCTGAGGGGGCAAAGGGTGCCGTAGTATTCCACCTGGAGCGTGTCCAGGATGCTGGCATTGGCCCGGCCCGTCCGGATGGTGGCCATCTCCTTGCGCAGCGTCTCGATGGAGACGCTCATGCGTTTGCTGGCGTCCTGGAAAATGGAGTCGAGGGTCATGGCCGTGGTCATGGGGGATCCTTATCAATGAGCAATCATCGAATGTTAGTTCGATCCCAAGGATCGGGGAAGAGCTATGAGCTTTGAGCTATCAGCTATGAGCCATGAGCTATGAGCTATGAGCCATGAGCTCATAGCTGATAGCCGCTTACTTTCGCGCCAGGGCCATGGCGGGCTTCTCGAGGAAGCGGTACGAAACATAAGCCAGCAGCAGCGTCAGGCCCAGGCCCAGGCCGAAGGTCGTCCAGCCCTGCTTGGCCATGCCCAGCCACAGAAGCAGGGCGTTGGCCAACGGATGCAGCAGGTAGGTGCCATAGCTCAGATCCCCCAGCACCACGAAGGGATGGACACCCTTGGATTCCTTCACGTCGGCAAAGGCGAAACAACCCACCACCGCCACGCATAGGGCCGAGAACTGGTAGCGGGCGGGCCCCGCCATGATGTCGAAGTGATCGTAGAAGCCGCGGTGCAGGCCAAAGGTGATCGCGGCCAGCGCCGCCAGCAAGATCGCGAAGGGCAAGGGTTTCAGGCGGAAGGCGGTCCTGGACCGCAGGTGCGCCAGAATCCCGCCGAGCAGGAACAGGAAGGCATGGTTGGACACCTGGACATAGGCATGGAATCGGTTCCAGGGCTCGGCCTCCAGGACCCAGCGGAGGCTCCAGGGCGTCGAGGCCCAGAGCAGGAGCGCCGCGAACACGTAGAGGAAGCCCTTGTGCGCGCGGGTGGCCAGGATGAGCGAGGGCAGGGCCGCATAGAACACCGCCTCCACGCCGATGGACCATCCGCCCACCACGAGCGCGTGGTTGGGATGGAAGAATCCGAAAGCCAGGGTCAGATTCTCCGCGATCATCCGGAGGTTCGGATCAGGCCCCGCTTTTTGATGGAACAGCAGGTTCAGGCCCACCACCACGAAGAACAGCGGCGCCAGCCGCATCCACCGCTTCAGGAAGAACCTCCGCAGCGCGGGGCCATCGAACACCGTTCCACCGTAGAGGTGGAAGAAGCAGAAGCCGCTGATGACGAAAAATCCCTGCACGCCGTAGATGCCCAGCTTCGCCAGCATCGTCGTGGCGCCACCCGCCGGGGCGAACAGCTCCGTCCAGAGGGACGTGTGGTAGACCACCACCGCCAGCGCCATTAATCCACGGAGGATGTCCAGGGCATGGATGCGGCCGGTGGCGTTGGGCGTGCTTGGCGAGATGGGGACCCCTCATGGACCAGGTCCCGGCCGGGGGGGCCGGAACCTGATTTTCACACGGGTTCATTCGGACCCGGCCACTTCGCCTTTCTGGGAGATCCCGTACCAATCCAATTTCCGGGTGGCGAGCATCACGGCCGCCAGGGCGCAGAAGAGCAGCAGCGAACCCATGATCAAGGCATTGTCCTCGGAAATCAGCAGGCCGTAGAGCACGCCGTAGAGCAGGGCCAGCGCCCCGGCGAAGCCCCAGCCGCGGAGGCGGTTTTGCAGCACATGTTCGAGGTAGAAGCCCAGCAGCAGGATGCAGGCGGAACTGGCGGCGAGGTAGGCGTTCAGGAACCCGATGTGCTCCGCCAGGCTGATGAGCAGCAGGAAGAACATGGCCAGCCCCAGCCCCACCAGCAGGTACTGCATGGGGTGGATGCGGAGGCGCTTGAGCAGCTCGAACATCAGGAAGGCCGCGAAGGTGAGCCCCACGAACAGGAAGCCGTACTTCACCGCCCGCTCGGATTGCAGGTAGAGGTTCACGGGCCGGATGAAGGCGACTTCAAAGGCTTCTTCGGTGAAGCGCTCCTTGCCTCCTTCGAGGATTTTCGGTAGGTTCCGGGCGAGGCTGGACACCTGCCAGCGGGCTTCGAATCCGCCGGGTCCGACCTGATGGGACAGGGGCAGGAAGCGCCCGCCGAAGCTTGGATCCGGCCAGTCCGACCGCAGCGACATCTCCGTGCGCTCCGCCACCGGCGCCACGGAAAATCGCTTGGTGCCCGTGAGCTCCAGCGGAATTTCAAAGCTGAATTCCCGGCCCTCCAGGGCAGCGGCCTCCGGGAAGGCCACCTGGATGCCGTGGGACAGGGTGGCCAGGTCCCCCGGCTCGAATTCGAGAGGGTGCGCATTCCACTGGAGCACGGGCCGGTTGCGGATTCCGCGCAGGTCCGAGATGCCCAGGACCAGGTGCGCCCTGGCGCCCCGGGCCGCCTTCCATTCCGCGCCCAGGCCCATGTCCGCAGGAATGGCGAAACGGCCCGAGAGCTTGGAATCCAGGTGGTAGAGCTGGGCCTTGTAAAGGCCGCGGTTGCGCTCCTCCACCTTCGCGTCCCCCTTGATGGCCAGCTCCTTTGGGACGAAGATCCGCTGCCGGGCTTCATCCTCGACGTAGGTCACGACGAGGCCCGTCTTCTCGTCCTTGCGCTGTTTCTCCAGGCGGATGGAATAGTCCACCACCACCAGAGGGCCGATGATCTGCTGGGGTCCCGCGGAACTGCCGGCCACGTTGGCCTCCACCTCCATCTGGCGCCTGTGCCGGTCCTCCACTTGGCCGTAGATCATGGTGAGCGGGATCACCAGCACCAGCGCGATGGCCATCACCGCGAAAGCTTTCAAGAACAGGTTCCAGCGCATAAATGTCCTCCATCAGGAATGGGCCCAGGCTGGATGCCTTCCGCGAAGGGAAGATGAAGGTGTGTGAAGGGAGCGTGAAGTCTTGAAATAGCTTTGGAACCGCGAATGTCGCGAATGAACGCGAAAAAAATACGATGGTCTCTCAAACGAGTTTGCATTCGAAAAAAAAAATAAACCACCAAACCCCCCCCCCCCCCCCAGGCGCCCCGCCCCCCCCCGGCCGCCCAGGGCCCCGAGGGGGGTCGCCGGGCGCGGGCCGGGCCCCCGGGGCCCCGGCCCCCCGACGCCGGGGGGCCGGCGGCGGGGCCCCCCCCCCGGGGGGCCCCCCCCCCGGCCCCCCCCCCTGCGTCCGCGGGGCCCCCCCCCGGCCGGGCCCCCCCTGCGCCCCCTGGGGCCGCGGGGGTCTCTTTCTTTGGATGCCCCGCGGCCCCAACCACCACCAGGCGGGGGCCCCCCCCCCCCTGGCTGTTCGGCCCGTGCGCGGGGGGCGCGGGGGCGCGGGGGGCCGCGGCCGGGGCCGGGGCGGGCGCGCCGCCCCCGGGCGGGCGCCCGCCCGCCCGCCTCTCTTCTAGCCCCGGCTTCGCGCCCCTTTCTTCCTCTTGTTTTTTTTTTTACTCTCAAACCGACACCCCTATTTCTTTTATTCGCGTTGATTCGCGTCATTCGCGGTTCCGATTTTCTAGACGAATCACGCTTTATGCAGCCTCAGCCTCGCCTCGCAGCCGCCTTCCACATTGCCCACGCGGACGCTGCCGCCGTGCAATTCCGCCACCTGGCGCACGAAGCTCAAGCCTAGGCCGGTGCTTTTCTTGCCGCTATCCGGGCGGGGCAGGGAATAGAACGGATCGAAGATCTTCTCCAGCGCATAGTCGGGAATTCCAGGCCCCGAATCGCGGATGAGCAGCGTATGGAATCCACTAGAAGACTCCAAGGAGAGGCGAAGGACGCCACCGGTTTCTGAGAATTCCAGGGCGTTGTCCAGCAGATTGGTGAGCGCCTGTTCCAGCAGAAAGGATTCTCCAAGGATGAAGGCATCGGCTGGGATATCCGCATCCGCTTTCAGGTTTCGCAGGGCCAGGCGAGGATGCAGAGATTCCAGCACGCCGTCCACGAGCGCCGACACCGAAATCCGCGCGGGATGTTCCAGGCTCTGTCGCTGCTCCACGGAGGCTAGGTCCAGCATGCGCTGGATCAGGCGCTGGAGCCGTTCCTCCTGCTCGCGGATGTTCGATAAAAAGCGCTGCCGGTCCGCCTCGGGCATGTCCTCCTGGAGCAGTTCCGCCGCGCCATGGATGGCCGAGAGCGGGCTCTTCAGCTCGTGGGTCAGGGTATGGACGTATCGCTCCACGTACTGCCGGCCCTCGAGCTTTTCGCGCATGGTCTCCAGGGCCTTGCCCAGGTCCGAAAGCTCGCCCCCGCTCAGCTTCGGCAGGACGGCCCGGCGGCCCCGGGACACCTCCATGGCGTAGTCCCGGAGCCTCTCCACCGAACGGGTCAGGGCGAAGGCGAGCCCCAGGCCCAGCAGCAGCGCCACCGCCATGATGAGCAGGCTGGCCCGCAGCACCCGCTGCTGGCTGCGCTGGGCGAAGGGAACCACGCTGGCGGTGGGCGTGGCCACGCTCAGGACGCCGATGATCCGGCCCTCGTCCAGGATGGGTGCCGCCACGTGCATGACCGAGCTGGCCGCGTCGGCGGGATCGCTCCGGGTGCTCCGGGCCCCGTACTCGCCCCGCAGGGTGCGGCGGACGTCGTTCCACCTCGAGAAATCCAGCCCCTGGTCGAGCCGCTCGGAATCGAACACCACCATGCCCTTGCCATCCATCACATGGACGCGGAGCCCCGCCTTCCGCAGGTCCACGTCCCAGATGCGCGCCCGGAAGGTGCGCTCCGAAGCGCGGCGCACGGCTTCCGCGAAGTGGCCCCGGTCCAGGGTTCCAGCCTTCAGCTCCGGCGCGGCCACTTCCGAAAGCAGGTTGGCGGTTTCCACCAGCGCCACCTCCATGCCCTGCCGCACGCCGGGCCGGACCTCCTGCATGAAGATGCGCAGCACGAAGTAGGTGGCAAGCCCCACCAGCAGGAAGAAGCCGAGGAAGATGCGGTAGCTGAGTCTCATGGGCGCTCCGGAAGGATAGCGCGGGGAACGCTGCGCGCAGGAGTCTCAAGTCCCAAGTCCCGGGTCGCAAGCCCTGAGTCTCAAGTCCCAAGTCTCAAGTCTCAAGCGGTTTTGCGGCGCCTTTGGCGCACCTGCTGTTCGCGCGGCCGAAGGCCGCGTCCAGGTTCATCGCTAGGGCTTTAGTTTTAAGTCTTTGGACTCTCGACTCTCGACTCTCGACTCTGAACTCAGGACTTGGGACTTGAGACTTGGGACTTGAACCCCTGACTCACCCCGCGCCATCGCTTCCCTCACATCCTGCCAATGCTGTACCCCAGCCCCCGGTGCGTCTGGATTGGGTCGGCTTCGGCGTCCACGGTGCGCAGCTTCGCCCGCAGGGTCTTGATGTGGGTGTCCACGGTGCGGTCCCCGCTCTCCTCGGCTTCGGGCCAGACCCGCTCCAGGAGCTGGCTCCGCGTGAACACCTGCTCCGGGTGCGCCAGCAGCGTCTTCAGCAGCCGGAATTCGTAGCGCGTGAGGTCCAGGGCCAGGCCGCGGAACTCGATGCGGTGCCTGGCCTCGTCCACCCGGAAGGCCGTGGAGGAAGCCTGCGGATGGGCGCGGTCCAGCCGCCTCAGGATCACGCGCACCCGGGCCACCAGCTCCCGGGGGCTGAAGGGTTTCACCACGTAGTCGTCGGCGCCGATCTCCAGACCCACGATGCGGTCCACTTCCTCGGAGCGCGCCGTGAGCATGATCACCGGCAGGTCCGAGAAGGTCCGCAGGCGGCGGCAGACTTCGAATCCGGAGATGTCCGGCAGCCCCACATCCAGGATCACCAGCTTGAAGGAGCCCTTCAGAACCAGCGCCAGGGCCGCTTCCCCCAGACCCGTGCGGCTCGGCCGGAACCCTTCGGTGCTCAGGGCGTAGGCGATGGTGTCCGCGATGGAGGGCTCGTCCTCGACGATCAGGATGTTGGGTTCCATCACTTCCTCGGTTGCTGGTTTGCTCCGCTAGGGGTTGAAAGCCCGTATTCATATCTGGGACTAGGTTTCGGAAGGTACTCGTCCATTTCGCGATGAGGGAAGGGGGGGGCCGCGCCCCCCCCCCCCGCCCCGCCGGTCCGGTGGGGGGCCCCCCCCCCCCCCCCCCCCCCCCCCCCCCCCCCCCCCGGCGGGCCGGAGGGAGCCCCCCCCCCCCCCCCCCCGGCCCCGGGCGGCCCCCCGCCCGCCCCCCCCCCCCCTCCCCCCCCCCCCCCCCCCCCCCCCCCCCCCCCCCCCCCCCCCCCCCCCCCCCCCCCCACCCCCTTTTCATCTCCCCCTATTCAACGATAGACCACCTTGCCGCCGCCTTTTGCCAGCCGGCCCAGGATCCAGGCCTGCTCGCCGCCGTTCCGCAGTTCGATCACCAGCTTCTGGGCTTCGGTCTCGCCGGCGATGAGCACCATGCCCACGCCCAGGTTGAAGCTGCGCCGGGCGTCTTCGATGGGCATTTTCGACGCCTCGATGAGGTGGCGGAATAAGCCAGGAATCTCCCAGCTATTTGTGTCGATCTCCGCATCCAGGTGCTTGGGCAGGACGCGGGGCAGGTTGTCCGTCAGGCCGCCGCCGGTGATGTGGGCCATGCCGCGGATGCGTTTGGCCTTCACGAAGGGCAGGAGCTGGTCCAGGTAGCAGCGGTGCACCGCCAGCAGGGAGGCGCCGACGGTTTTTCCCGTGGCTGGAAGCAGGGAATCCACGGTGCGTTTTTCAACCTCGAACAGCACCTTGCGCGCCAGGGAATAGCCGTTGGTGTGCAGGCCGCTGGAGGGCAGGGCGATGAGCGCGTCGCCTTCGAACATCTGGCCGAGCCGGGGCAGCAGATCCGATTCATCCACCAGGCCCACGATGGTGCCCGCCACGTCCACTTCGCCGGCCTCGTAGACGCCCGGCATCTCCGCCATCTCGCCGCCGATGAGCGCGCAGCCCGTGGCCTTGCAGGCTTCCGCCATGCCCTTGACGATCTGCTCGATGATCTCCGGCTCGAGTTTCTGCGCCGCGACGTAGTCCAGGAAGAACAGCGGCCGCGCGCCCTGCACCAGGATGTCGTTGATGCAGTGGTTCACCAGATCCTGGCCCACCGTGTCCCAGACGTTCGCCAGCCGCGCGACTTTCATCTTGGTGCCCACGCCATCCATGGAGCTCACCAGGATGGGCCGGGCCTCCTCGAACTTCGCCGCGAACAGCCCGCCGAACAACCCCAGATCGCTCAGCACGCCGGGCGTTTTCGTCGCCTTCACATGGGACTTGATGCGGCGCAACGCCTCGTCCTGGCGGTTGATGTCCACGCCGGACGCGGCATAGGTGACTCCTGGAACTTCGTTGGAATTGCCTTTGGTGTCGCTCATGAAGTCCCCAGAACCTGATGGTTTGTTGATCGAATGCACTATGATTTTCGCATAGGATTCCCCCATGCCTCTCCACGAATCCCAAGCCGAAGCCGCTATCCGCTCCCTGCTGGAAAGTTTCGGCCTGGATCCGGACGCGCCGGAACTGGCGGCCACGCCCCGGCGGGTGGCGGAGTTTTGGGCGGAGCGCACCGCGGGCTACGAAGTTGACCTGGCTTTGGAGCTGCAGGCGCTGCCCGGATCCCTGGCGCCGGTGCCCGTGATCCTGGCGCGCATCCCCTTCGTCTCCACCTGCGAGCACCACCTGGCGCCGTTCCAGGGCCTCGCGACGGTGGGGTATGTGCCCGGCGTGGGCGGCACCGTGGGCCTGAGCAAGCTCGTGCGCGTGGTGCAGGCCTTCGCCTGGCGCCTGCAGGTGCAGGAGCGCATGACGCGGCAGATCTTCGATGCGCTGAAAACCCACCTCTGCCCCGCGGCCTGGGGCGTGAAGGTGGTGGCCGAGCACACCTGCATGAGCCACCGCGGCGTCAAGACCCCCGAAGTCCCCGTGACGACGATGCTGATGGGCGGCGCCTGGCAGGGCAATCCGCCGGTGGAATTCCAGTAGGCCGGAAGGTCCGGGGCACCTTGGCAGGGAGCCTGGCCCGAGGCTCAATTCGTTAATCCTTTGGTCCGCGCTCTTCCCTGGCGGATGGCAATCATACGCATTTGCATTCGAAAAGATAAAATTCACCACCAAGACACGAAGCCCCCCCCCCCCCCCCCCCCCCCCCCCCCCCCCCCCCCCCCCCCCCCCCCCCCCCCCCCCCCCCCCCCCCCCCCCCCCACCTACCCCCCCTCCCCCCCCCCCCCCCCCCCCCTCCCCCCCCCCCCCCCAAAGCGCCAACCCCCCTGCTATCAACCGGGAACGCAAACGGGTTCGTGCGCATCTGGAAAGAGGGTGTCTCTCCACATCGGATGCACCATCGATGCGAAGGGGAGCCCAGGCAATTCCTGGGATCCGGGAGATCCGGGCTCACCGTTTCCGAAGCGGGGCTCCCGTTGGCATTGGTAGGGCAGCGGCGTTTCGCAGATCTGGTCCAGCGGGCTCGGCACGCCCTTGCCGCCGCGGTTCAGCACATGGGTATAAATCATGGTGGTTTCGACCTCCTTGTGCCCCAGCAGCTCCTGGACCGTGCGGATGTCGTGGCCCGCCGCGAGCAGGTGCGTGGCAAAGGAGTGCCGCAGCACGTGCGGGGTGACGGGCTTGACGATCTCGCCGCTGCGCGCGGCCAGCCGGATGGCTTTCTGCACGCTTTCAGGCTGCAGGTGGTGGCGGCGGACGGCCCCTGAGCGCGGGTCCACGGAGCGGAGGCTCGATGGGAAGACCCACTGCCAACCCCAGGCCCGGGGCGCGATCTTGAATTTTTCCGCCAGCGCGTCCGGCAGAAAGACTTCGCCGAAGCCTTCCGCCAGGTCGCTCTCGTGCAGGAGGCGGACTTTTTCGAGATGCGCCCGAAGCGGCTCCACCAGGCGGTCCGGCAGCATGGTGACGCGGTCCTTGCCGCCCTTGCCGTCCCGCACGACGATCTCCCGGCGCTCGAATTCCACGTCCTTCACCCGCAGGCGCAGGCCCTCCATCAGCCGCATCCCCGTTCCATAGAGCAGCTGCGCCACCAGGGCCATGGTGCCCTCCAGCTGGTCCAGCAGCACCCGCACTTCGCTCGGCGTGAGCACCACCGGCAGCCGCGGATGGCGCTGGGCATGGATGACTTCGACGAGCCAGGGCAGATCCAGGTCCAACACATGCCGATACAAGAAGACCAGGGCGGCCTTGGCCTGGTTCTGCGTGGAAGCCGACACCTGCCGTTCCACCGCCAGGTGGGTCAGGAAGGCCTGCACTTCCGGCGCCCCCATGTCCCTGGGGTGCCGCTTGCCGTGGAAGAGGATGTAGCGCCGCGCCCAGTCGAAATAGGCTTTTTCAGTCCGAAGGCTGTAATGCCGGATGCGAAGGCTTTCCCGCAATTGCTCCAGGAGCCTTGGCGGTTGCGGCTCAGGGGTCTCCATCCGCTTTCCACCCGTCTGCCTATTCAGATCAAACACAGGTCTCGCTCCAATCACCGCAGTTCACCTATTGCGGTAAACTCCGGACAGCTCCAACAGTCACAAAAGATAAGGGACAACACAATCTATCGCCTTTTTTTCGCCTGTCAAGCCCCCCGCCGAGTTCGCCCATCACAACCGCACCGTACCCAACCACCTCCCTCCCCGGAGCCCCCCCTCCCGGTTTATACGAACCACCACCCCCTTTTCCACCTCCGCACAATACATAGTTAGGCGCCATGGATCCGACACCTGCTCAATTGGTTGATTTTTGGCTGTGTCTTCCAAGTACAGGAATGGGCAGAGCTGAAAGTCGATTCTTCGCCGACGAACTACTCGACGATTGGGTGAGAGAATCTCCAAAACTCGTTTGGGATTTCTTGCTCGAAATATCAGGCAGAACCCTCAAAGATAAACAGATCTCAATGCTTGGGGCTGGGCTGCTGGAAACCCTTTTATCCATGCATGGTGCTGAATTCATAAGCTCCGTTGAACGAGAAGCTGCAAGAAATGAGACTTTCAAGCGGATTTTGCGAGGAGTCTGGCAAAGCTCTACCCCAGACTCAATCTGGTCAAGAGTTCAAAAGGCCCAACAATGATTTGTCCTCGGCCTAACCTCTCGTTCAACCCGGACCCAACCGTGGGTTGCTGCCATCATGCTTTAAACAGTCGGCTCACGGTCGGGCCGGTTAACTTTGTTCGTTAGGCGCCAACGATCAGGATCTTTGTCAAAATTGATTTTGTGTTCCAGCTTCTTGCTCAACGGCGGTCATTCGGCCATCGCGGAGCGAGGCACCTTTCTCCTGGCCATACATGGTCATTGGGCCCGCCACAGTACACGGTTTCGGTTCCCGCGGTTCCGCTAGGCCCCGATTGGTCCGTTCCGCTCGGAAGCAGGGGATCATTCTTCCGTACATCAGCCATCGCGTCGGCTCCTAGGCACGGGGCAGGGTTTCTGGCATCGTTTCGTCAAGCTCGATCGGTATTCTCGTTCAATGGTTCAAAAACCAATGCCCCCATCTCTGCCTAACCTCTCGTTCAACCGGACCCAACCGTGGGTTGCTGCAAGCTCCTATGGGCATTCGGATATCTCATCTCCACTCAACACTCGGCTCACGGTCGGGCCGGTTAACTTTGTTCGTTAGGCTGCAAGCGGGCAGATCTCTGGCAATACGATTCATGCGGTTGGTAGCGTCCAAATTTCAAAAGCTGCTCCTTTGATCTTTCCAATTTCGGCGGTCACGTCATGGCCAACATCGTCCGGCGTCTCACTGGCATCGGTCGTCAGTTGGTATTTTGGTCGTATCATGTGGGCACGATCTTCATTTAAGTCGGCCATCATTCGTTCTCCCGTAGTCGCGTCAAAAATTTCATCGAGTCGGTACATGTCGCAAAACCAGTCCAGTACTCAGCCTAACCTCTCGTTCAACCGGACCCAACCGTGGGTTGCTGCAAGCTCCTTCGGGCATTCGGATATCTCGTCTCCACTCAACACCCGGCTCACGGTCGGGTCGGTTAACTTTGTTCGTTAGGCGTCAGCGGTGAATCCAACAAAATTACCCAGCAGCATAATTTGCATGACCTTAGCATTGGCGGGTCCACAATCAATTGCACAAAACCAGACATCGAACAATTGGTCGTTTGTTGTGTTATCGCTTGGTACATCACACCTCGTTGGGCCTAAAGGAACAGGCGTCATCGAATTCAAACCTAATGGAACGATCTCCGGTGAGCTAAAAGACAGTAATGCTCAAGTCTATCAAATCAATGGAAAGAAGGTTGGTCGAAGCGTTACAATGACAGTGCTTACTGGACATGAAGATGTAATGACTCTTTATCAACTTAAGGGAGAACTCTCTTACTTTAAAAATCGAAATGGTAAGAGATTTAAAAAAATCATATTAAGGCGACCATGGAGATCCCCGAATTATTTGATTTTTGTCTTATGCCAAATCGACATTGACGCCTAACCTCTCGTTCAACCCGGACCCAACCGTGCGCGACCACCTTCATGCTTTAGATTTCCGGCTCTCGGTTGGGCCGGTTAACTTTGTTCGTTAGGCTGCACTGTTCCAAGGCGGAGTTCTGGCATGAGTAACCTTGAAAGATTGATCGTTCTGATTGGTCCTTTTAGGTTCCTGCTGATCATCATTCTTGGTCTCGGTCTCGTCTCTTTCTATCTGAGCGTCATAATATGACAGGTTCTCCTTTAATTCAGAATCGGTTCTGCGGCCACGTTAGGGCCTACCTCATCAGTCGTCGCACGGGCGTCGGTCGGCATTCGCTGATTGCGCGATATCATGCTGCACGACCTTTGTTCAATGCAGCGCCATCAT
>JADKKO010000002.1:580000-600091 GCA_016720465.1 Holophagaceae bacterium | reverse complement strand
CTGTCAGCCGCTCTGCCCCCGGCCTGGCCGGTGACCACTTTGCGTTCGTTCACGGGGTCGGGATAACCCAGGTGCAGCACGCGGGCGAACCGGTCCAATTGCGATTCCGGAAGGGGAATGTGCCCGCATGGTCCATGGGATTCTGGGTGGCGATGACGAAGAAGGGATCCGGAAGCTGGTGGGAGCTGCGGTCAGCGTCACCTGGCCTTCCACCATCACCTCCAGCAGCGCGCTCTGGGTCTTGGGGCCGATCCGGTTCAGCTCGTCCAGGAGCAGCACATTGCAGAACCCCGGCCCCTGCTGGAAGCGGAAGGTCTTGGTCTCCGCATCCCAAAGGTGCACGCCCAGCAAGTCCGAAGGCAGCAGATCGTTGGTGCCTTGGACCCTGGGAACTGCCGCCCAGCAGCCGCGAAAGCCCTTTGGCCAGGGTCATCTTGCCCACGCCCGGCAGATCCTCCACGAGCACATGGCCGCCGGAAAGCAGCACTGCCAGCGCCCGGCGGACCTGTACCTCCTTCCCACCCCACGGCCGATAGCGCAGCCAGCCCATGGTTCACCTTCATCCGCGCTTCCGCGATGGCGGCTGAAGTCAAAGGAGGTGGCGACGGGCATAGGGGTCATGAAAATCCACGTGGTGAATTCCCATGTTCGCAGAACCTGGCGTTGCGAGGTATGAGGTAGTGAGGGGCGAAGGACGAAGCATGGGGCAGGCTTTTGCTCGCCGAGCAATCCCTCTAAAGGCCGTGCTCCCTCGCCCTGGACGCGAAGGCGCGCAGGGTGAGGCCCAGCGCAGCCGCGGCGGCGGGGGTCATTGGCGTGGGCCGCCAGGGGCCCGGCGCGGCAGGGCGGCTTCGGCATGGTGCTGCGTCTCCCGCAGCATGGACTCAGGGTGTTTTCTTCCGGGCCAGGAAGATCCAGCCCGCCCGCCGCATCCCCGCCAACCCCGCCCAAGGGGTGAAGCCGCAACCTCCCGCACCAGCAGCCCGGTGGCGGCATGCAAGGTCGCCTGGGCGCACCAGGCCATCTCCCGCGCATTGCCTGGCCAATCCCGCCTGCCACCTGCTTTTCGGCGGAGCGGTCCAAGACCGGCGCCACCCTGCCCTCGCCTGCGGCCGCCTGCTCCAGCAGGGCCCTGAACAGCGGTACGAGATCCTCTTGCCGATGCGCCAGAGGAGGAAGTTCGAAGCGCAGCACGCCCAGGCGCAGCCGGACCGCATCGGAGGCTGCGGCTTCATCGCCGCAGGTCGCCATCCATTGAATGCCGTGTCCAGCGGGGTGTCCATGGCCTTCACCAGCTCCGCGGCCCCTGTTGGCCCCAGATGTTCCAGGCCCAGCACCAGCAGGCTCCCACCCTGCAACAGGCCGAAGGTATTCGCTCCGATCCCTTCGCCGAGATCCGGAGCCGCCACGGACAGAAGGGGCCGCGAGGCTGGCGCAGCGCAGGAGACGCCGCGCGGCCTGGCCTTCCTGAGCCCCTTGGGCCGATGAACAGGGCCGGAGCGTCGCTGTCCGCGGCCGCGCGGAGCCTCGAATCCAAGGTCCTCATCACCGGAGACAGCGCGATCCAAGGTTCCCGTGGATCCGGCGGAGGCGCTCCGCCAAGGCCTGCAGACGGTCCATGAGCGCGAGGAAGATGCCCATGTCGAAGGGTTTGGGCAGGAAATCCTCGGCGCCCATCCGCATGGCCGAAACGATGTCCTTGGGCTCCCCGAAGGCGCTCATCAGCACCACCCGGAGGCCCGGCTGCGCCCGTTTCGCGCGGCGGATGAGTTCGAGCCCGCTGAACCCCGGAAGCCTCAGGTCCGTGACCAGCACGTCGGCGCCATCCCCTCGATCCAGTCCAGCGCTTCGAGGGGATCGCCTGTCGCCCGGATGTTCCAGGGACTTCCTTCCAGCGCCTGCAGCAGGAGCTTCCGGAAACTGTCCTTGTCCTCCACCAGGATCAAACGCATGGGATGAAGCTAGCAGAGTTGGGGGCAGCTTGAGAGTCGAGGGTCGAGGGTCGAGGGTCGAGAGTCGAAAGTCAAAAGTCGAAAAGTTGAAAAAGCAATTACAGGCATCGTGCCAAGTTGGGAAACTGGCTACTCTGCGATTAGTTTTTAACTCTCGACTCTCGACTCTCGACTCTCGACTCTCGACTCAATGTCCATGAACCGCTCGCTCTGCGCCAGGGCCTGGGATTCGAAGAGGGTGGCGCCCTCCACCAGGTCCAATCCAGAATCCCGGGCCCATCTTGAAAAGGCCGTCTGCTCCTTGTAGATCCATTCCACGGCCCAATGCAGGCTCGGTTTGGCAGCCGCCAAGGTTTCCGGAAACGGCATGGGATCGCTGGCCTTCATTCCCCGGCTCGTGGCCTGGATCACGCCGATGGGCGCGAAGGCCTCCACCGCCTCAGCCTGCGCAGGCTGCCTGCGCGAAACCGACATGAACGTGCGTGATTCCTGTTCCAGGAGCAACCGCGTGGTCGCCGCCACGCCGCCATCCCCAAGCACCAGGACCGGCCCCGGGGGAAGTCGCTCCAAGACCACCCACAGGGCCTCGGCATCCGTGTTCGCCCCATGCCAGGAGCCGCCCATCGTCCGCCGCCACAGCGTATTGAGCGGGCCTTCCAATCCGAGCCTGGACGGCAGCGATTCCTTCAAGGGCGCCGTGATGCTGAGCCCCAGGACACCGAGCGAATCGATCGATTCCAGTGCTTCATCTACCTCGCCGCACTCCAGCGGAAGGTAGATGAGGTCTTTTCCGGCCTGCTGGAACCGCAGATTGTGGAAGGCCGGTCCACGGGAGTGCAGCACGGGATCGCCAAGGACGGCGCAGAGGCCCGCCCGTTCCGACACGAGGTGGCAACCCCACCTTTTCATGGTTGAAAGTTCCACCTGCCCTGGCGCTGCGGCCTCGCCATCGTCCGGCGCCGCATAGGTGAATGCCCCGCCCCAGGCGCGCTGCAGGCAACGGCCCGCCACGCCCTTCGGCCCCATGAGAAAGGCCGAAAGGGCCACACCTGCTGTTTTCGCGCGTTGGAGCGGCGCCCGCAACCGCGCATTGTCCGGAATCCGTCCCGCGTGGCCCACCCATTTGTAGGCATCGCCATCCGGAAGGGATTCCATGCGCCCATCCAGATCGAATAGGCCCGGCCGCACATGCACCGAGCGCAGCACCTTCAGGGCGGGGCGAAGCGGCAGGAGCCAGCTCGGCACTTCCAATTCCCATTCCAAGTCGATCCAGGCCGGCGCCGCTTCCGCCGCCTCTCGCAGCCGCGCCATCCGTGACGCCTCGTCGCCTTCAAAGCGCCCGTAGTCCGAGGCGCGCCGGCAAGTGACCAAGCAACGCCCGTCCAGGTTCCGCACCATCTGGGCCGCATCGTGCTCAGGGAAAAGGTCCAGCCTCAATTCCGGCAGCGCATCGCCCGGCAATGCGCGGGCGCAGGCCGAGGCCGCTGCCCAGGTGGGATGGGTGAGCGTGACGATGTAGAAAGGGAGGGCCACTGATATTCCCGTTGCAAAAAGCTTTAGCCGCAGATTAAGCGAAAAAACCCATGAATCCACAGATTCCACCGATTCACACAGATTAAAAAACGCAAGTCACCGGCTTGTTTTCAATGTTCTGTTCCAGAGACATTGCCTTCCGTGCGGCTGCCCATTTGTCTTTAAAACCGGTGGAATACGTGAAATTTGTGGATCCGCTTCATTCATTGCTGGATTCGGCGGACTTCTTCGCGGCCTGCCAGGCGGCTTCCATCTGTTCAAGGGTGCGTTGATCCCAGCCGCCGTTGGCCCTGGCGTCGTCTTCGACTTTTTCAAAGCGGGCCTTGAAGCGCATCATCTGCCGGCGCAGGGCACGGTCGGGATCCACGCCTTTCTTGCGGGCCCACTGCATCAGGGAAAAGACCACGTCGCCGAATTCCTCCTCCACGCGCTGCTCGCTGCTCTCCGCCTGGAGTTCCGCGATTTCTTCGACGACCTTGTCCAGCACTCCCTCCATGTCCGGCCATTCGAAGCCCACCGCCGCGCAGCGCTTGCCGATCTCCATGGCTTCTTCCATCGGAGAGAGGCTCGCGGGAATGCCCTCCATCAGCCGTCTCTCGGTTTCCAGGCCCTTGGCTTCGCGCTCCTCCTGCTTGATGGTTTCCCAATTCGCCACCACCTGATCCGGGCCGTCCACGGCTTCGCCGCCGAAGACATGGGGATGCCGCCGCACCAGCTTGGCGACGATGGCCGCCTCCACGTCGTGCAGGTCCCAGGCCCCGCGGTCCTCGGCCATCTGCGCATGGAAGACCACCTGCAGCCAGAGATCGCCCAGCTCTTCGCGGAGGTGCGCCTCGCTGGCCTTGTCGCCTGGAATGTGGGCGGCCAGCGCATCCAGCACCTCCGCGGCCTCCTCGCGGAGGTACCTCGCCAAGGTCTGGTGATCCTGCTTCAGATCCCACGGACAACCCGTTCCAGGTTTCCGGAGGGCGGACATGAGGGCCTGGAGGGTGGCTGGGGTCTGGGTCATGGCATCACCGATGGGGAATCCATCCAGGCATCCGCGCCGCGGATCCGCCCTGCCAGCGCGCTGGCGGCGACGGTGGCTGGACTCGCGAGCCACACCTGGCCCGGGCCGCTGCGGCCGGGGAAATTGCGGTTGATGGCGCTGATGGTGACCTGGTCCGGGGATGAACTCACGCCGGGCCCGGCGTTGATGCAGGCGCCGCAGGAACTGCCCAGCACCGTGGCGCCCACGGCTTCGAAGGCTTCGATCCAGCCTTGCTTCTCGGCGTGGCGGCGCACATCCTCGCTGCCGCATTGGACGAAGAACCGCACCGAGTCCGGTACGCGCTTGCCTGCGTTCCGGGCAGCCGCCACCACTTCGAAGGCAGCCCGCAGATCCTCGCGCTTGCCTCCGGTGCAGCTTCCCAGGTAGGCGATGTCGATGGCAACCGCCTCTCCCATCTCCGCGAGCGCGATGCCATTGCCTGGATCGCCGGGCCTCGCGAGCATCGGCCCCAGCATGCCGCAGTCCACCTCGATGGTGCAGGCGTATTCGGCCTCGGCATCCCCTCGCATCCAGTCCTCAAGCCGCAGCTCTGCGCCGCGCCGTTCCCGGATGAAGCGGAGCGTCTCCTCGTCGGGTGCCACCAATCCCGTGAACCCGCCGATCTCCGCGGCCATGTTGGTGAGGGTGGCGCGTTCGTCGGTGGCCATGCGGCGGATGGCTTCGCCCTGGTACTCGACCACGTGGCCGATGGCCTTGCCTTCCCGGATGAAGGGAAGCGCCAGCAGGTGCAGCGCCAGATCCTTGGCTGCGATCCCGGGCCTGAGCCGGCCGTTCAGCAGGATCCGCAGGGTGGGAGGCACCGTGACGCGCACATCGCCCGTGATCCAGGCATTGGCCATGTCCGTGGTGCCGACGCCGAACGCAAGGCAGCCCAGGGCTCCCGCATGGGGCGTGTGGGAATCCGTGCCCGCCACGACTTGCCCGGGCTCCGCGTAGCGCTCGGCCATGATGGAATGGCAGATTCCTTCGGAACCGCTGCCGTCGGGCAGCTCGCCGTGCAGGCGGATGCCGTGCTTCGCGCAGAAGGATTCCTGGACGGTTTCCAGGTTGCGGGCCACATCGAGGAGGCCCGATCGCTTGCGCTCCTCGCTCATGGAGTGGCGTAGGAAGGTCAGGTGGTCGCGAAAGGCGAGGATGCGCGATGGATTCCGAAGCTGAACCTCCTCCCCCATTGCGGTTTTCAGGAAACTGGCCGCCATGGGCGTCACGTATTCATGGGAAAAGCGCCAGTCCGCCTGGACAAAAAGCCCGTCCCCGGGGGCCACGAAATCAATCCCCACGCGGTTTTGGGACGCGTCGGCCACCGTGTGGCGGGCGAGGATCTTCTCGGCCAGCGTCATCGCCCGGGGAGCATGGGACGGCACCGGTACGGCCACCTCGCCGTTCAAGCGCGCGCCGTTGAAGGCAAACAGCCCGCCCCTCCGGACGATCTCCGTGGAAATGGGATCGAGTCCGCGGGTGAATTCGCGCAACGGAATGCCTTCTCCACGGCGGATGCGCTCGACCAGCCCGAGGTCCGTGGACGTGAGCAGGCCCAGGTTCTGGCAGTTCTGCTGGTAGATGCGCTCGAAGCTCCCGGCGATGGCGAGGCGGATTCCGGCGCACAGCTCCGCGTAGGGGCTCGCTTCACGGCTGCTGCCCTTGCCGCGGCGGTGGCCTGCCACGGAGACCGAGAATCCACCGGCCTTCACCAAGCCTTCCTTCAATGGAAACCGCCCGCCGCACTGGAGGCCGAGGTAAGGGAAATCTCCAAGCTTTTCGTCGTAGTAGTAGCAGATCCAGGCGGGCGTGATCTCATCGGTGCTGACCTGGTCCCGCAGCGGCAACGCGTCCTCAAGCGCGATGTCCGCGCCTTCGAGCTGACGCGACACCACCTCCGGATTTTCACTCAGGAACAGGACGCGGCCTTCGAATCGCAGGAGCTCCGGCAGCATCAGCCACCCTCCTCGGCCTTTTTCTGCACATCCCGCAGGGGCTGATTGAGTTTTTCCGCAGCCCGCCGGGCGTCTTCGAATTCCGGGTGCCGTTGGGTGATCCCTTCCCAGCTCCCTTCCTTCACGAGCACAGATTCGCCGTCCACATCCGCAGTTGAAAACCGGCGGTCGGCTTCCAGCCGATGCAGGGGCCAATAGCGCAGTCCAAGGGTCGGCAATTCCGCGCCGATGATCCGGGTGAGGGGCTCGAGCCGGGAAGGCTCCAGGATCATGCCCAGCACCCAGCCGCTGCGGCCTTTCTTGAAGGTGGCAGCGGTGATCCAGACGTCCAGGGCGCCATGTTCCATCAACAGCGCCTGGGCATGGGCCACCTGCTGGGGGGTGGCATCGTCGAGGTTCGTCTCGAGTTGCAGCAATGCGGCGCTGGCGCCCGGAACTTCGCCCAGGGTGAAGCGGCAGACGTTGGGCGAATCCTTGAAGTCCCAGCCCCCGGCCGCGAAGGCGGATCTCTGGGGAATGAACCGGGCCGGGGCTTTGCGATGCGTGGCCAACTGCGCCGCCAAGGCCGCGCCGGTGGGCGTGGTGAGTTCCTTGTCGAGGGGCGCTACCCCTGGATGGGTCTCAAAGCCTTCCAACAGGAATAACGCGGCGGGAGCGGGAATCGGAAAATCGCCGTGCGCCATCTTCGTGCGCCCCCGGCCCAGGGCGATGGAACCGATATGTGTGGTGGGCTCCTCGAGCGCGATCCAGCCCGCCGAGGCCAATGCCATGTCGGCGATGGAATCCTTCATCCCCACTTCGTGGAAATGCACCTGGCCGAGGGGCAGCCCGTGGACCCGGGCTTCGGCAAGGCCCAGTTTTTCGAAGGCGGACCTGGCCACTTCGCCGATGCGGGACGGCAGATGTTTTTTCAGGAGCGCGTCGATTTCCTTCCAGGCCAGTCCATGGGCAGGGGGATCGCCACCACCGAGCCTCATCGCCTTGCGGCGCGAGGTCGCGCGCCTGGCTCCCGCTTCGAGGTCCACATGCTCCGTCTGGCCTTCGTCCACCCGGCCGCCGATGACCACGCTCGCCTTGGTGCCTTGGATGCCGCAGCGCACGGCTTCGTCCACCCGCAGGCCGAGGTCATCGAAGGGCAGGAGGCTTAGGACAGCCCGCAGCTCCGCTTCCGGGACACCCAAGGCCAGCCATCCGCCGATCCAGATATCGCCGGAGAGTCCAGAAAAGGGATCCACCCAAAGCTGCTGCTGCGACACGGGGCCAAAATCCTTTAAACAAAAAACCCCGGCAAGCCGGGGCTTGTAAGACCCGATTCTACGATCAGTCCTTCTCTTCCTCGGCTTCGAGCTTGGCGGCGACTTCATCCAGATGCTTCATGAGCCGCTCGGCCATCTCCTCGTCCTCGAGGGCGGTGAACATGTCGTCCTTCACTTCGAAAATTTCAAGGCTCAGGCCCTCTTCGCTGTCCTTGCCGTCGTTCTGGGCCTGGACTTCCTCCAAGGGGGCGAGCACGCAGAAATGCCGGCCTTCGAAGTCCACCTCTTCGAGGATCGCGAATTCCTCTTTTTCGCCGTTTTCGTCTTCGAGTTCCACGACTTCGATTTCAAAGGAATCGTCGTCTCCGTGATTGCAATCCGGACCGTGCTCGTGTCCTTCGTGGGCCATGGGGTGCTCCTTTAGGCAAGGCTCCAGGTTAGGGGTAAAGGCCCGGTTGAACCAGTTTTTTTTCCGGATCTCAAGGCCGGCGTTCCACGCCTTCAACCCAAGCATCGCCACCGTGCCGGTACCTCTCCCGCTTCCAGATGGGCACGCTTTCCTTGATGCGGTCCATCAACCAGGCGGCGGCCTCGAAGGCCTCCTTGCGATGGGCGCTCGAGACGGCGATGACGACGGCGGCTTCGAGCAATGGGACCTCGCCGATGCGGTGGTGGATGGCGCAGCGGCTCAGCGCGAAGCGGTCCATGGCTTCGAGCCGCAATCGCTGGAGCTCCGCTTCCGCCATGGGGACGAAGGCCTCGTAGGCCAGGGATTCCACCGCCTGGCCCTGGTGGTGGTCGCGCGCGGTGCCCTCGAAAACCACGATGGCGCCCGCGGCGGGATCGGACACCGAGGCCCGCAGCACGGTTGCATCCAGGGGTCCTTCGAGCACGGCCGCAGCAGGAATCACGGTTCTTTAATCTCCAGCTCCAAGGTACACTGGTGTGTTTGGAAAGGCTCCCGATGACCCACCTCAGCATCCAGCCCAACGAAGTTTTCAGCGCCCTGGGGCGCCATATCCTGGTGGATGGCTTCCACCTGGTCATGGACCTTGAAAAATCCCATGGTTCCTGGATCGTGGACGCCCGGGACGGGAAGAAGTACCTGGATTTCTATACCTTCTTCGCCACGGCCCCGCTGGGGCACCGCCATCCGAAACTGGACACGCCGGAATTCCGCGCGCGCCTTGGCGCCATCGCGATGCACAAACCGGCCAATTCCGACATCTACACCACTGATTATGCCGAATGGGTCGAGACCTTCGCCACCCACGCGGCGCCCAGCCACCTGCCCCACCTCTTCTGGATCGACGGCGGCGCGTTGGCTGTCGAAAACGCCCTGAAGGCCGCCTTCGACTGGAAGGTCCGCAAGAATCTGGCGAAGGGGAAGGGCGAAAAGGGATCGAAGGTCATCCACTTCAAGGAGGCCTTCCACGGCCGGACCGGCTACACCATGTCCCTCACCAACACCGCGGATCCTAGGAAGCACCAGTACTTCCCGAAGTTCGACTGGCCGCGCATTCCAAATCCAAAAATCACGTTTCCCCTGACCGCCGAGAGCGCCGCCCGTGCCCAGGCGGCCGAACAGGAGGCCATCCAGGCCATCGAAGCCGCGGTGGCGGTGGATCCGGATGACATCGCCTGCCTCATCATCGAACCCATCCAAGGGGAGGGCGGGGACAACCACTTCCGTCCGGAATTCCTGATGGAACTGCGGCGTCTGGCGGACGAACACGAATTCCTGCTGATCTTCGACGAGGTGCAATCGGGCTTCGGAACCACCGGTAAATGGTGGGCCCACCAGCATTTCAATGTGCAGCCCGACATCATCGCCTTCGGCAAGAAATCCCAGGCCTGCGGCATCGCGGCGGGCCGGCGCCTGGACGAGGTCGACAGCGTCTTCAAGGTCCCGTCGCGCATCAACAGCACCTGGGGCGGAAACCTGGTCGACATGGTGCGCGGCACCAGGATCATCGAGATCATCGTGGAAGAGCAGCTCCTGGACAACTGCGCCAAGCAGGGCGAGCGGCTGCTGAAGGGCCTGCAGGAGATCGCGGCGGACTTCCCCGGTTTCACCTCGAATCCCCGGGGGAAAGGGCTCTTCTGCGCGCTGGACATGGCGACGCCGGAGCTCCGGAACCAGGTCGTCTCGAAGGCCCACGACCTGGGCATGATGGTCCTCAGCAGCGGCACCCATGGCCTGCGGTTCCGTCCCGCGTTGAACCTCAAGACCGAGGACCTGGACCTTGGCGTGGAATTGCTGCGGAGAAGCATCGCGGAAGTCATGAAGGGACTCGATGCCCCTAGCTTCGGCAATACCGACGCTGAGACCGCCGCGCCTTCCCTGGTCTAGCGTGGCCCTGCGTCCAAAAGTCGAGCTGTATTGCGATGGCGCCTGCCTGGGGAATCCGGGACCCGGCGGGTGGGGCTACCTGCTCCGCATTGGGAAAAATGAAAAGGAAGGCAACGGCGCGGAACCGGATACCACCAACAACCGCATGGAACTGCTGGCCGCCATCCGGGGCCTGGAAACGCTGACCCGGCCCTGCGATGTGACGATGTTCAGCGACAGCCAATATGTGGTGAAGGGCGTCCAGGCCTGGCTGGCGGGCTGGAAGAAAAACGGCTGGCGCAAGGCCGACAAACAGCCCGTGCTCAACGTGGAGCTCTGGCAGGCCCTCGACACCCAGTTGCAGCGCCATCGGGTCGAAGCCACCTGGGTGAGGGGCCATGCGGGCCACCCCGAAAATGAACGGGTGGACGCGCTTGCGAACCAGGCGGCCCATTCATTGGGGAACACAGGGCAATAGCCGGCGTTTTCCCGGTTCTTGGGCAACGGTCCCTTCCATCGGTCAACGGCCGGTGCGGCGGGGGCGGACCCGCGCTATCGAAGCAGGGGCAGCCCCGGATGGAAAAACGCCCGAAAGATCCGGGCGTTCTTTGGTTGGATGCCGCCAGGCATCAGGCCATCAACGGCGGCCCGAGGGTCCAAACACATACTCCACGATCGCGAAACCAGCCACGGGGACGCCATCCCGGGTAGCAGGCGTGTAGGTCGAACGGGAAGCTGCGTCGTGGGCGGCTTCATTGAAGCCCCAAGCGCCATCAACGCCGCTGATGACCGTGACTTTTTGCGGCCGGCCCTGGGCATCCACGAAGACTTTCACCTTCACGGAATGGGATTTATCCACCTCGAAGCGCATCTGTTTGGCCCGCATCGGGAAGTTGGGCTGGGCCTTGTTCAAAGCCATCGCAGAGGTCTCCTGCACGATGGTGGGCGCCGTTTGGGGCTGGGCCACAGCTGGCGTCGGTCTGGGGGGTTCTGCCACCGCAGGCGTCGGCTTGGCGGCCGGTGGAGGCGGTTCCACCTTGGGCTCCGCCTTAGGCTCAACTTTGGGTGCCACGGCCGCCGGGGCAGGCTTTGCAGCTGAAGCCTGGGCGATCTGGGCGGCCCTGGTTCTGGCTTCTTCCTGCTGTTTCCTCAGTTCGGCCTTCTTCTGCTCCAGTTCCTGTTTATTGCGCTCTTCCTCCTTGATCTGTTGTTCCAGCTTGGCTTGTTCCGCGGCCGACTTCGCCTCGGTCTGCTGTTTCTTCAGGAGGTCCAGTTTCTCCTTGCTGGCCTGGCTAGCTCCGGCCAGCTGCTGTTCTTTTTCGGCCTGCGCAGCCTGGAGCTGGGCCAGCTCGGTGCGCATCTTGGTGATCTCTTCGCTCTCGCCCTTGGGCCTCAGGGCAAAGAATCCAAGCACACCCACGACGGCGACGACCGCCGCAAGGCCGCCGTACAACCCCTTCTTGCTGACCCGGGTGGTCTGGGCCTCCTCGGCCTCGCTCACTTCGGAATGGGGACGGGAGGCATGGATGCTGTCGGCTTCGGAGGAATAGGCCGCGAAGTTGTCGGCCTGTTCGGTCTTCACGGCAGCGCCATCCCGGTCGTTTTCCTCGCGGAAAAGGGTGTGCATGAAGAAGGCCATGTTGAACGTCGTGGGACTGTAATCGCCGTCGTAGAGCACGTGGTCCATCTCGGTGTTGAAGGCCTGGACGCTCTCGAAGGGATTGCCGACGCCCAGCAGCCGCTTCAGCAAGCTCAGAATTTCCGGCGGGACCGGCGTGTCCTCCTGGGCGGCTTTGAGTGTCGCCTTGCTGGCGGCGAAAGCCGGGTCGGCCATCACGGGCAGCTTCTCGAAGGTGAGCAGTTCGTAGAGCATCGCGCCCATGGAGAAGAAATCCTGCTGGAGGGCGTTTCCGCCTGTGTCGCGCAGGTAGGATTCCAGCGATCCCTTGGTCACTGGCGCCTTGGGCAGGATTTGGCGGATGGCTTGTGAATAAGGAGCGTCGAGGATCTCGGTGGCTCCCTCGAAACTCACCCAGACGCCGTGGGGCGTCAGGGAGCCATGGCTGAGACCCTTCGAATGCAGATGGATCACCCCCTGGGCGATGCCCTGGAGGATGGACAAGGCATGGTCCACGCCGAGGGGAATCTGCTCGATCTTGGCCTTCTCAATCATCTGCGCCAGCGTGCGGCCGGGCACATAATCGCAGGCGACATGGGCGGGCGCCGCGCTCTCAATGCGGTAGCCCTGCCCGAAGGCCTTGGACCCGCTGAGTTGCGGCAGCAATTTGCTCGCTTCTCCCAGCTTCGCGGCCAGACCCGCCTGCAGCAGCTCCTCGGAGAAGGTGCGCACGAGCCAATGATGGTCGAAGGCGCTGCCCACGATGGACACGCCCCGCTGGATGCGGCCGATCGGGTCCGCTGTCAGCTCGCTGGCCATGAGGAAGGAACCGAGCCTTGTGTAGCTAGCCATGTTGGGGCTCCGAATGAGGTTCTAAAGATAGTCTTGATGCGCGAAAAACCCAAGCACCCCGGGTTCTTCCAAGTCGGTCGCGTGAATCACTTGCCGCTCCCAAGGGAAGGATAAGACCAAAGATCGCCCGTGGCACGGTAGATGAGGATCCAAATGTTGGCGGTCGCCTGCACTCCATTCGAAAAGGAGAGCTGCAGGAGCGCGTAGGGAACCGACAGGTCATCCCACTGGCCCAAGCGGCGCCCCGTTTTCAAATCGAAGTGGTCCAACAGCTGCCCATGGCGGTGGGATTTGAGTTTGGCCCACTCCAGCAGTTTGGGTTTCGGATCCAGGTCGGCTTTCAAGGACCAGAAAGGCTCCTGGGTCACGACGAGCAGTTTCAGGCGCTCCTCGGCGTAGGCTTCGAAGGACACCCTCAGCGGGTCCACCCCCCTGGTGCTGCCGGGAGCGGTGATCTCCTGGACCAGGTGGGCCAATCGCCCCAGCTCCCGCACGATTTCCCCGGGATTTTTGCGGGCTTCGCTCAAAGCGAGGATCCGCCCGTACTGGTCTTCAATTTCCTCCGGAGAGGGCGGCTGGTCGTTGCCTACCCCCCGGGCGCCTTCGCTCAGGGCCTCGGGGTAGGCTGCCATCAGCGCTGACATGGGGGCGGGAATCATCCGCGAAGCCACTTTGGTCTGGGCCTCGTGGATGCGCGGCGTCCAGGCCAGCAGGCCCATCGATGCCACTCCAAAGGCCGAGATCCGCAACCTGGAATAGAGGCACCTGCCCGAAATGATCGTCCTGGTACGTGGCTGTGGCGGCATAGGCACAGACTCCATCGCTCCCCGGCGGCTGTCAAGCCGACGCTTCAAATTTATGGGAGGCGGGGATTCCTTCTCCGCCAGCGCTGGCCTGCCATTTCTCCGGGCTATTTTTTCATGGCCGATGGGCTCTCCACTGCGGCTTACACTCTTGAATGCTCACAAGGGAAAGGCTCTGGCTTCGGATAAGCGGAAGGGAACTTTGGCCATTGGCCTGGGCTCTGGCCGCCGCCTGTGCGTTGCCTTGGCTGCTGCCTGAGGATTGGGCGGGCCATCTGGGAATGCCCTGGATCATCGGCGGCTGGTTCGTGGTGGTCTCGACCTCCGCGCTGATCCGCCACAAGAAGCTGGCGGCGGTTCCCCTGGCTGCGGTCCTCGTCTGGGGCGTCTTCGGCAACCTGCGCCAGAGGGCCCTCTGGGAAGCCGGGCTGCCGTCCGATGTGCAGGTGATCGAGGGCCGCATCGACGCCCTCTGGGCCTTGCGGGGCGATCAACTGGTCAGCGCATTGGAAATCTCCTCCCCCCCTGCCCTGGAAGGCAACCGATGGCGCATCGCGATCCCCTGGCCGGGCGACCAGGAGCGGATCGCTCCACCGCTTCCCGGCACCCCAGTGCGGCTGCGGGCGGAACTGCGGCCCGTGGATCCGGCCCCGCGGTTCCTGGTGGAGCGCCCGCTCTGGCGGGCCAGGAGCGATCGCACCCCGCGCCGCATCCACCTCGCTTCGGCCCTGCAATTCGAAATCCTGGGCGCGCCAAAACCAACCCCGCTCCTGCGGCTGCAGTCATTCGTGCGGGCGAAGTTCGAAGCGCTGCCGTTGACGGATCCCACCGCCCGGGATCTCTGGGGCGCCCTGGCCCTGGGCATCTCGCCCGTGCACGAAGAAACGACCTCGGCCTTCGCGGAGAGCGGGACTCTGCACATCCTGATCGTCTCGGGGCTCCAGGTGACCCTGGTGATGGCCGCCGTGCAGGCTCTGCTTCGCCGGCTGCTGGGCCGTGGAGGCTCCGTGGGCGCCGTGGCGGCTGGCATCGCCTATGCGGCGGTGGTGGGTTTTTCCGCGCCGGTGTGGCGGGGGCTCTTCATGGGCCTCGCCTGGGCGATGGGCGGCGCCAGCGGCTGGAAGCTGCCGCCGGTCCTGGGCCTCCACCTGGCCCTGCTGCTTTGGCTCCTCGGGCATCCCGCCGCTGGCTGCGAACCTGGGTTCCTGCTGGCCTGGTGGGCCCTGCTGGCCTTGATCTGGGGGGCCGAACCCCTGGCAGGCCTGATGGCTCCGATGCTGGGAAAGCATGCGCTTGCAGCCGCCCGCTTCCTGGCGCCCTGGATGGCGACGCTGCCGTTGCTGGCCCTGTTCCATGGCGGTGTCCCGTTGTGGGGAGCCGTGGCGAATGTGGCGGTGCTCCCTCTGATCGCCCTGCTGACGCCGGTCTGCCTTTTTCTGACCTTGGTCCCGGTCCCAGGCATGGTGCAGGGTATCGGCCTCCTGCTGGCCTGGACCGGCGGAGTCTTCGTACCCTTTTTCGCCCATGTCACGCCCCTGGCCACCGCCCGGCTATGGCCGTGGATTCTGTTGATCCTCGGCTGGCTTGGGCTGGCCCATGCCCAGGCCCGGATGGCCCGTACCCGGGCCTGGATCCTTGCGCTGCTGGCCGGGTCGGTCCTCCTGCTCGCCATGGGCGGCACGGGCCGAAAAGCCACCGCCCTGAGCCTCGAAGCCATGGATATCGGCCAGGGGGATGCCCTGCTGCTGCGGATTCCCGGCGGCGAGGCGACCCTGATCGACACAGGACCAGCTCCATGGGCCGCGAGGCGCATCGCCAGGGTCCTGAGCCGCCGCGGCGTCACCGAGCCGGTGCGCCTGGTCATCACCCATCCCCATGGCGACCACGCCGGAGGATGGGCCACGCTGTCAAGGTTGCGGTCCTTCACTACGACGGCGCTTCCTGAGACCGCCGACGCGGAAGATCCCTGGGTTGCCTTCAGGCCCGCCGGAGACCAGGCCAGGGGCAGGCTGCGCCGCGGGGACGAATGGCCGGTGGGGCCGGCGACCGTGTCGGTGCGATGGCCGCCGAAACCCTTCGACCTGCCGGACGCCAACATGGTGTCCGCCGTGTTGCGGGTGCGGTGGCAGGATCGCGAGATCTGGCTCATGGGCGACGCGCTGAGGATCCAGGAGCGGGATCTCATGGAACTCGGCGAACCGGGGCGCGCCATGAACGAGGGGGACCGCCCGGTCGCTTCGCTCCCTCTGCGTCCCCCTCGTGCTCCCCACGTGGTGTCCAGGCAAAGCCCGGCCACCACATCTGCGTCCTACCACCGCCTTTTGAAAGCGGGCCATCACGGCAGCCGGAGCGCCAGCGATCCCGGCTGGATCCGGCTGCTTTCACCGGAAGCCGCGATCATCACCGCGGGACGCCGCAACCGCTTTGATCATCCCCATGGGGAGACCCTGGAAATTCTGCATGAGGCGATGGTCCCCGCCTTCGTCACCGGAGCGGCGCGCGGTGTGCGCGTGGAGGCGGCGCAGAGCGGTTGGAACGTGGAATGCGGCGACGGCCGGCGGGCCTCCGTTGCGCTCACTCCAGGTCAAGCGCGCCCGAGGCCCTGAGCACATCGATCAGCCGTTGGCCCAGCGCCTCGTGGTTTTCCATCCACTGTTCGTGCGCGTCCGGCCCCACTTGGTTCACGACGATGAGGGCGGCCGCCACCGGCACGCCTGCTGCATTGCAAGCCGCGAATACCCCGTTCAATTCCAGGTGCTCGGCAGGCGCCATGCGGCTCAGCAGCCTGACGCCCTCGCCGCTGCGGGTGATGGCCGGCGGCGTGACGACTGGATGATGCGGGAAGGGCAGGTCCCAGGTGCAGAGCCAGCGCACCGCCTCGATGCCAGGACGGTAGGACTCGCCGCGCTCCTCCTCGACCGAGGTCGCCAGGACGAAATCCGGCGCGAATATGGTGCCGATGGGCAGCCGCTCGTCATAGGCCCCGCAGCTCCCCACGAAGAGCACCCGCTCAGGCTTTTTCCGTTCCAGCAGAAAGGCCGTGTGGGCCGCGGCGGTGGAAGCGCCCACACCGGTCGTGTCCACCCACCAGCCCTGCGGCGGATCCTCCTTCAAATCCCCGAGCTCCGGCGGGAAAGCGGCGAGCAGGAGTTTCATCCCATTCAGGTGGCGGCTTGTTCGATGGCCGCCTGCGCGGCGGCCAGCATGGCGATGGGCACGCGGTAGGGGGAGCAGCTCACATAATCCAGCCCGGCGCGGTGGAAGAATTTAACTGACCTGGGATCGCCTCCGTGTTCGCCGCACACGCCGATTTTCAACCCGGGGCGAGCCCCGCGGCCCTTCTCCACCGCGATGCGGACCAGCTCGCCGATGCCCTCCAGATCCAGGCTCTGGAATGGGTCGTCATCCAGGATCTTCTTCCCCACGTATTCGGGCAGGAAGGTCCCCGCGTCGTCGCGGGAAAATCCGAAGCCCATTTGCGTGAGGTCGTTGGTTCCGAAGGAGAAGAACTCCGCTTCCTCCGCGATCTTGTCGGCGGTGATGGCGGCCCGGGGGACTTCGATCATGGTGCCCATGGGCGCGGTGAATTCCGTGCCCCGTTCGCGATTCACCTGGCCGATTTCATCGAGCAATTCGGCTTTCAGGTAGACCAGCTCCCGGACGGTTCCCACCAGCGGAATCATGATTTCCGGCAGCGCCTTCACCCCCTTGGAGGCCGCATCCAGCGCCGCTTCCACGATGGCCCGCACCTGCATCCGGTAGATTTCCGGGAAGGTGATCCCCAGTCGGCAGCCGCGGTGCCCCAGCATGGGGTTGAATTCATGGAGCTGCTGCACCCGGCGCTTCACCACGTCCAGGCCGAGGCCCATCAAATCAGCCATCTCCGCGCAGCCCGCGTCGTCGTGGGGAAGGAACTCGTGCAAAGGTGGGTCCAGAAGGCGGATGTTCACGGGCAGACCGTCCATGGCCTTGAAAATGCCCTCGAAATCCCCCCGCTGCATGGGCAGCAATTTGGCGAGCGCGTGGCGCCTGCCCTCAAGATCGGAAGCAAGGATCATCTCCCGGACCGCCTGGATCCGCTCCCCTTCGAAGAACATGTGCTCCGTCCGGCAGAGCCCGATGCCTTCGGCGCCGAAGGCCCGCGCCACCGCGCTGTCTCCCGGCGTGTCGGCGTTTGTGCGCACCTTCATCGTCTTCGCCTCGGCGCTCCACACCATGATCTTCGCGAAGCGCAGGTACACGTCGCTGTCCTCCGGCTTTAGGCGGCCGTCCACAAGCACCTGGTTCACTTCGGAGGGGTGCGCGCCCAGCTGGCCCGCGAAGACTTCGCCGGTGGAGCCGTCGATGGAGATCCAGTCCTGGCCTGCCTTCAGGGCCAGGCTGCCGACCTTCACCAGCCCCTCCTTCTCATCGATATTCAAGGCCGCGGCGCCGCAGACGCAGGGTTTTCCCATGCCGCGGGCCACCACGGCCGCGTGGCTCGTCATGCCGCCCCGGGCGGTGAGGATCCCCTGGGCGGCGATCATGCCCGAGATGTCTTCCGGCGAGGTCTCCACCCGCACCAGCACCACGGGGCCTTCGGCGGCCATCTTCTCCGCTTCGGCCGCGCTCAGGGCGATGCGCCCGGTCGCCGCGCCTGGACCGGCGTTCAGGCCTGTGGTCATCAATTTCCCCTCGCCGCGAAGCCTGTCCTTTTCTTTGTGGTCGAAGACCGGCGCGAGCAACTGCGAAAGGGAATCGGCGTCGATGCGCTGGAGCGCGAGGCTCTTCGAGATGATGCCCTCGTCCACGAGATCCAAGGCGATGCGGATGCCGGCCATGGCGGTGCGCTTGCCGGTCCGCGTCTGCAGCATGAACAGCTTTCCGCGTTCGATGGTGAACTCGATGTCCTGCATTTCGCGGAAGTGGGTTTCCAGCCGGTTGGCCGTCGCCAGGAGCTGGTGGAAGGTCTCCGGCATGGCCTCTTCCAGGCTCCGCAGCTTCGTCCCCTCGGCCTGCTTCAAGGAGATGGGCTGCGGCGTGCGGATGCCCGCCACCACATCCTCGCCCTGGGCGTTGATGAGGTACTCCCCATAGAATAGTTTTTCGCCGGTGCCGGGATTGCGCGTGAAGGCCACGCCGGTTCCGCAATCCTCGCCCATGTTGCCGAAGACCATGCTCTGCACGTTGACCGCGGTGCCCCAATCATCCGAGAAGCGGTTCAGCTTCCGATAGGTCACCGCCCTCGGCGTGTTCCAGCTTTCAAAGACGGCGGAAACGGCGCCCCAGAGCTGCTCCATGGGGTCCTGGGGGAAGGGTTTGCCGGTCTCGTCCCGCACGATCTCCTTGTAGGCGGACACGAGGGTTTTCCATTCCTCAGCGGTCACATCCGGATCCTGATGTTTCCCGGTGCGATGCTTGAGCGCTTCCAACTCTGCCTCGAAAAGGCTGGTATGGACATTCAAAACCACATTGCTGTACATGGTGATGAACCGCCGGTAGCTGTCCCAGGCGAACCGTGGATTGCCGCTGGCTTTCTCGAGCCCCAGCACCGTCTGGTCGTTCAATCCGAGATTCAGGACCGTGTCCATCATGCCGGGCATGGACACCCGGGCGCCGCTGCGGACGGAGATCAGAAGCGGTTTGTCCGCATCGCCGAAAGTGAGCCCTCGCGCGCCTTCCAGCCACTTGAGCGCCTCGAGCGCCTCTTGCTTGACCTCGTCTGGAAGCTGGCGTCCAGCAGTGTAATACAGGCTGCAGACTTCGGTGGTGATGGTGAAGCCCGGCGGCACCGGGATGCTGAGACCCGCCATTTCCGCCAGGTTGCAACCCTTCCCGCCCAGCAGGTTCCGCATCGAGGCGCTGCCTTCATTGCGGTCGCCGCCAAAGGAGTAAACATGTTTGGTCATGGAAGCCTCATCGGATAATCCCAGAATAGCGGGAACCGGTTGGATTGAGGGGCATGCGCGGCACCTCTCGAGGTTCGTTTCGAGGATCAAAAGACAATGAAAAAGGCCATCCTTTTGGGATGGCCTTTTTGAGATTTAACGTCGCAGCGACCTACTTTTCCACGTTTAGAAACGCAGTATCATCGGCCCTCCGGGTCTTAACGGCCGTGTTCGGGATGGGAACGGGTGTGACCCCCGGGGTATAGCCGCGACGAAAGGTGAGAAAGATCGAAGGGTGTGGGCGAGAGGAAACCTCGGTTTCGCTCGTTTGTTGCTCTTGGAAGTCCGTGCGGTGGTTTTTGGGCCACCTTTGGAAATGGAATTGATTGATGGAAGGATCAAGTCGATGGACCGATTAGTATCGCTTAGCTAAATCCCTTACGGGACTTACACATGCGACCTATCAACGTCGTGGTCTTCGACGGGTCTCGTGGGGATATCTCATCTTGAGGGGTGTTTCGCGCTTAGATGCTTTCAGCGCTTCTCACTTCCCGACATAGCTACCCAGCATTGCATTTGGAAACACAACTGGAACACCAGAGGTCAGTTCATCCCGGTCCTCTCGTACTAAGGACAAATCCTCTCAAATATCCTGCGCCCACACTAGATAGGGACCGAACTGTCTCGCGACGTTCTGAACCCAACTCACGTACCACTATTAATCGGCGAACAGCCGAACCCTTGGGACCTGCTTCAGCCCCAGGATGTGATGAGTCGACATCGAGGTGCCAAACCTTGCCGTCGATATGAACTCTTGGGCAAGATCAGCCTGTTATCCCCGGCGTACCTTTTATCCGTTGAGCGATGGCCCTTCCATGCGGGACCACCGGATC
>JADKKO010000002.1:340000-575000 GCA_016720465.1 Holophagaceae bacterium | reverse complement strand
CAATTGGCCCAAGCGGGTTTTCGTGTGGGCCTTTCGGAGATGCGCCCCCGCCAGATGACTCCCGCCCATCAGACGGGCCACGCGGCCGAAATGGTCTGCTCCAATTCCTTCAAGAGCGACGATGCCGCGAGCGCCACGGGCATTCTCAAGGCAGAGATGCGGCGCCTGGGCTCGATGATCCTGCGCTGCGCCGAAGCCACCCGCGTGCCCGCAGGCAATTCGCTGGCGGTGGATCGCGAGGCGTTTTCGCAGTTGGTCACCGCGGCCTTGAAACAGCACCCGAACATCGTATGGACCGAGGCCACGGAACAAGCGCCGGATCTCTCGATCCCGACGCTCGTCGCGACGGGGCCGCTCACGGCAGAGCCGCTCGCCGAGTGGCTTTCCAGCCTTTGCGGCGGCGACCGGCTCTTTTTCTACGATGCCATCGCGCCCATCGTCGAGCGGGATTCCATCAATATGGATATCGCGTTCAGGGCATCGCGCTACAACAAGGGCGAAGCTGATTTCATCAATTGCCCGCTCACGGACATTGAATACGAACGATTCATGGATGCGCTCCTGGCCGCGGAGCGGGCGGATCTGCATGATTTCGACACGCCCTATTTCGAAGCCTGCCTTCCCATCGAGGTCATGGCGGACCGCGGGCGCCAGACCCTCCGCTACGGCCCCATGAAACCCGTGGGCCTCGACGATCCCCGCACGGGCCGCTGGCCCTACGCCGCGGTGCAACTGCGCCAGGACACGCTGGCGGGCGACCTCTACAACTTGGTGGGCTTCCAGACCCGGCTGAAGTGGGGCGCCCAAAAAGCAGTGCTCCACCTCATTCCAGGCCTCGCAGCAGCGGAATTCGTGCGGTTCGGAAGCATCCACCGCAATACCTACGTGCAGGCGCCGAAGGTCCTCGATGCGACCCTCGCGGTGAAGGCCGTGCCCAATCTGTGGATAGCCGGGCAGCTCAGCGGCGTGGAGGGCTACCTGGAATCCGCGGCGGGTGGACTCGCGGCGGCTGTTTTCATTCAACGCGCCTTGCAAGGGAAACCGCCTGCGGCCTTTCCGCGGGAAACCATGCTGGGCGCCCTGCTGCACTACCTGGCGAATGCCTCCTTGAAGGATTTCGGCCCCACCAACGCCATGCTGGGGCTTCTGCCTGCCCTGCCCGAGGGGTCGTTGGACCATCGCGCCCTCAAACGCGCGGGCGGCGCGCGCGGCTTGAAACAAGCCAAGGGGCAGGCCCATCGGGATCGCGCGCTGGCGGCGTTGGCGGCTTACCAGTTGGAACTCGGAGTCGAACCATGAAGAAAGCACTGCTCTTGGCGTTCCTCGTGGCCCTTGCCCTGGGCGGCAGCGCCTGGTGGCTGCTGCGCACCGGCTCCACCCCCTATTCCCTGGATGAATCCTTCACGAGTTTCTCCGCGGACAACCTGGGGGCGGGCCGGCTTTTCAGGTTCACGGATGGGGGCAGACCGCTCCGCACCTTCCATTGGCTGCGCCCCACCGCCGGCGGCATCGAAGTGGCCCAGGTGTTGACCCAAACGGACCAGCAGCAGATCGGCATTTTTCAAAACGGCCTGCTGATCGCGCAGCTTCACGTGCCCCGCCCCGATGGCGTGACGGACGGCTTCTACCGCTTTGCCCAATTGCGGGACGCCGTGGTGGTCCCCGGCAACGCGGCCGTGCTGCTCTACCGCGCGCAGGATGCCACCTCGGCGGATGTTCCGCTGATCGTCGCCGTGGACTTGAACACGCAATCCGTGCGCTGGAGCCACAGGGCTGCGGTTGAAAGGCTGGCCCTGGACCAGGGCCAGGCCGCCAGCGGTGCGGCCGGAGCCATGAACACCGTCATCGGATACGGGGACAAGGGCGAATTGGTGCGCCTTCCGTTGGCTCTCCAGGCGGATGAGCGAGAGGGCGCCAAGGGCCCCCGCGCCATCGCCCAAGCCATGGAGCTGCCGCCGGAGATCCAGGACATCACGGACCTGGTTCCGACCGGCGGCGCGCACATGCTCATCTCCCACCGCATGGGGCTTTCCGCCTATCTGGGCAAGGAGGGCTGGAACCACCTTTCGCTGCCCGCGCCGGGTCCTTTGGGGTTCGTGGAACCGAAAAGCAGCCTTGCGTTCAACGGGAAAAAAATATGGTGGCAGCCGGAACCGGGACGTCTCCTCCAGGTGGAACCCGATGGCACGCCCGTGGCCCTGTGGGAACCCAGGACTTTCGCGATCCCGGCGCCCTACGAGAAGGACGCGGAACTGCTGCAGTTGCTGGGGAGCGATCCCGAAGGCAGGCTCTGGTTCGGCCTGGCAGTGCCAACCCTGCTGCGGCCCGTGGCCAATCCCACTCAGGAGACAGCCCCGGTTCCGAATCCAGCACCAACGGATGGCGAAACGAAACCTGATGCGGCCGCCACGGCAGCACCCATGCCAGCGGCACCGCCCCAGACCATCGAAGGCGTCGATCGTGGCGCCTGGGAAACCTACCTGCACCAGGGCCTGGACCGGGTCTACTGCTGGGATCCAGAGAGCGGCGCGATCAAGCGCGCTTCCTGGACCGAGTGCTGGCGGAAACTCGGCCCCCCCTCGGATTTCAGCATTCCCCTCGGCGATGGCGCCCTGCAGCCGGAAGCAGGCGGATTCCTCTTCGATTCCGGCACCCAGGCCTGGTGGCTTCCCCTGAAAGACTTGCCATTGCTGGCTGCAGGAACCAGTGGCCAAGCCTTGCCGCCACCCACGCTGGGGCCGCTCGTCGTGAAGGCTCCGCCTTCCCCGATGGTGGAACTCGAGGGCCTACCGGGAAGTCCAAAAAACTAGGCTGGTTTGGTTTCGGCGATCAGGACCCGGTCGTGGCCTGCCCAATCCTGGCGCACCGCCGCAGAGGTCCAACCCATCCCGCGGGCTCGCTCGATCAGCTCCGCGCCCTGCCCAGTTCCGATCTCCAACACGGCCGCTCGGGCCCCGCGGGCTTTGGCCTGTTGAAGAATTCCGGTGGAGAGGGCCAACCCTTTGTCTCCGGCGAAGAGGGCCTGCGCGGGCTCGAAGGACAGCTCCCGCTGGAGCGTGGAAGCGTCGGCGGGATCCACATAGGGCGGGTTGGAGACCACCAATTCCAGCGGGTCCGGGATGGGCGCCAGCAGATCGCCCGCGACGAACCTCAGCTCCGCCCCGTGTTTCTCCGCATTGCGCCTGGCCACAGCCAACGCGCCCTGGCTGATGTCCGAGGCGGTGACTTCCCAATCGGATTCCAGCGCCATGCAGATGCCCAGGATGCCACTGCCCGTGCCGATATCGCAGGCCCTTCGGAGGCCCAGGCGGCGCCCTGTTTCGAGGGCCGCCTCCAACACCAGTTCCGTCTCAGGCCGCGGAATGAGCGTGTCCTTCGTGACTTCAAAGCGATGGCCGCGGAACCGCTCGAAGCCGATGATGTAGGCCCAGGGCTCGCCTTCCCGGCGGCGGCGCAGCCACTGGCCCACCTGCCTGCGGACGAGGGCCGGGACAGCGTCCTCGCCATGGGCGGAGAGCTTCGCGCGGTTCCAATCGAGGCCGTCTTCGAACCAGCGCAGGCTCTCGGCTGACGCCTCATCGGGCTCCAGGAAATGGGCCAACGCCGAAGCCAGATCCAGACGGAGTTCAGAAAAGGTGATGGTCACTTGGCCGTAAGCGCCTTCGCCCGCTCCTGGCTTTGCGCCAGCACGATTTCGTGCAGGGAGGCGCCGGTGCTGTCCATGGTGACCACCACGGGGAAGTCCTCCACTTCGATGACCCAGAAGGCCTCGGGGCTGCCGAATTCTTCCAGCATGTGGACGTCCGCCACCCGCTTCACCCGCTCGGCCAACAGCGAGCCCGCGCCGCCGGTGGCGTGGAAGTAGACCGCGCCGGTCTTCACCAGCCCGTCGCTGGTCTTCTTGCCCATGCCGCCCTTGCCGATGACGCCGCGCACCTGGTAGGTGTCCATGACATCGGCTTCGTAGGGTTCTTCGCGGATGCTGGTGGTGGGACCCGCCGCCACGAAGGACCAGGAACCGTCCTCGTTCTTCTTCACCACTGGACCGCAGTGGTAGATGACCATGTCCTTGAGGATCGGCTTCAGCCATTCGGGCTTCTGCTCTTTCATGTATTTGTGACCGATGTCGCGGGACAGCACGAGCTTGCCGTTGAGCAGCACCTCGTCGCCCACCTTGAGCTGGCGGGCCTGCGCTTCGGAAATGGGTGTGGTGAGACGGATCATGGGTTCACTCCTTGTCTTCTGAAACGCTGGGTTGCCATTCACGGTATCCATCGGTGCTGACGGACCATAGTTTGCCGCGTATATCCCCTTGGTTCAGCGCAACTGCGAGGACCCGCAAGGCTTGGAAGACGGCCTCAGTACGTGCATCGTCCATGACCTTAAGTACCGCGATGCCTGGGTATCGGTCAGGTGAAAATATGAAAGGATTGGAGAAGTCCCTATCAAGGGTGATGAGACAACGCCCCTCGGTCCGGCAAACGTCAATCAGCGCCTGATCCTGCGCGCCTGACATTCCCTGTTCGACCACAGTGGCCACGTCATGCCCGACCAATCGCAGGATGCGGGCACCCCGCTCTCCGAGGTTTTCGTCAAGCTTCACCCTCATGAGGCGCTCCGCACCGCCACGAAATGTTCACGTGCCATCGCGGAGCCATAAGCGATGCAGGCTCGGATATCGACTTCCTGGAGGCCCGGATAGTCTTGCAGAATTTCCCCGACGCTCCGACCGTCCGCAAGTTGATCCAGGATGAAGGAGACCCAAATCCGATGGCCCTGAACACATGGTTTGCCAAAACAGATAGAGGGATCCGAAGTGATGCGCGCAAGCAAATCGGCGGTGGTCATGGCAGCACCTTCATGGGAAGTTGGGGGCTAAGCACTTGGATCTTCTCTCAATTCTTAATCGAAGCTCACTTCCCCGCTCGCGCCAATCGTCATCACCCTCCGCCGGGACGACCAGCACATGTAGCTGATGCTCACGAAGAAGCTGGCGGGATGGCGGAACATCTCCTCCACGAACACGCCCAGCACGGTGGTGTTGCCGCCGTAGCCCATGGGGCCGATGCCGAGCGTATTCAAATCCTGGGTGATGTCTTTTTCGAACTGGTCCATCTTGGGATCGGGATTCGGCGTGCCGAGCTTCCGGAGAATGACTTCCTTGGATTTCTCGTAGCCCGTGACGCGGTCGCCGCCGATGGCCACGCCGAGAATGCCTGGGGAGCAGCCCTGCCCTTGGGCTTTCACCACGGCATCGATGATGGCTTTGCGGACGCCGCCGATATCGCGGCCCGCGCCGATGGCCACATCCGGCAGGCGGTACTGGGCGCCGACGTTTTCGCAACCGCCGCCCTTGAGCATGATGGCCACATCGATTTCCGGCTTTTCCCATTCCTCGAAATGCACGACTGGATGGCCTTCATGGAAGGGATCCAGGTTGTTGCCGCTGTTCTTGCCTGAAAGGGATTCCACGCAATTCGGCCGCAGCCAGGAACGCTTCGTGGCCTCGACGATGGCCTCCCGGATCTGCTGCTTGGCCTTCCGCTGGCTCAGCCCGAAGGGATGGCGCACCCAGAAGATGTCCGTGCCCGTGTCCTGGCAGAGCGGCGTGACGTGGCCATCGGCCAGCAGGATGTTCCGCACCATATCGTTGAGCGTGTTGAAGGCGCGGGAGCCCTCCTCCTCCGCATCGCGGCCCCTCACCAGCGCATCGATCACATCCTGGGGCAGCCGCGAGCTGGTGCGCCGGATCAGCTCCAGCACCGGGGCGGTGAGGTCCAGATTCCCCAGGTCCTTCATATCCGCGCGGTAGCTCCCGGGCAGCACTGACTTTTTTTCGACCACATCCATCGGGGTGAGTGTGGGGATCGCGCATTCAGCCATGGGAACTCCAGAAAGATCAGCTCCCCATTGTCTGCCTCGGCCCGCTCCAGCTCAACCTCAGAAGAAGAAGTCGTAATGGAAATCCATGTTCGTCAGGAAGGCATAGTCACCGCTGAACCTGGTCTGCTCGGCGAAGCTGCTGTCCGGCGACCAGGTGCGGCGCTTGGCGCGCAGCTGATAGGTGCTGCCGCCGGGAAGCTTCGTGAAGGCCCATGATTCCGCGCTGCCCTGCTGGATTCCAGGACTTGTTCCGATGATGAAGGATTGGATTTCGCTGCCGGCCAGGATGGGGCCGAAGACGAGCTGGATCTCATCGCTCTGGCTCGAATTCGTGACCGGCGTCACTGTGCCGCTGGTGGAACTCAGATCGGCCCGGGGCGAGAAGCTGGTTGTGAACGTGCCGGATGGCGATCCGCTCTGCGGCGTGAAGACCAAGCTGGCTTTCGCATCGAAGGATTTCGCGCCCACTTGAGGGAAGCATACCGAATAGCAGGCCGTGCCGAAGGGGAGCAGGTCCAGGGTGTACGCGCCATTGGCGCGCGTGAGCGCCCGGCGCAGGATCACCGGTTCGCCGAAGGCCTGGAAATACTGGGCGGTCACCAGGGCTCCGGCCAGCGGCTGGCCGAGGTTGTCCGTGAACGTCCCAGAAATGGACCCGGTGGCATTGCGGTCCACGGCGCGCCACTCCGGCGCGAAAACGAGCGTGCTGCCTTTGGGTTGCACCGAGCGGCCTGGGTCCACGATGAGCGTGAGATCTGCAACATTGCTTCCGATCGTCAGATTGAATGGCAACACGAAGGCTTGCGCCACGGGCACCAGCGGCACCGCATTGCCGCCCGCGAGCTGGGCCGTGCTGCCCTGCCCCAGCGTGAGCCGCACGGAAGAATAGGTGCCCGAGGCCAGGCTGGCGCCGTTCGTCAGCACCGCGGAGCTGCCGTCCACCAAGGTCATGAGGGAGAAGGCCGCATTGGGGCTAGCCACCGCCACCCATCCGTTGGGGCCATTCAATTCGACTTTTTGAATGGCCAGGCTGAGGGCCTGGACGCCATCGCCAGGGGCTCCGACCAGGTGGACTGAAAGGTTGCTGGTGGTGCCGGTGGCCTTGTCGCCAGGGCCGCTCCCGCCGCTGCAGGAAAGCAGAAGGCCAAATCCCGCCGCAGCGGCCATCGATGCAAGCTTTCCCATGGTTCCTCCTCAGCGGCCGCCCCAGGCCCGGCAAAGGCCCAGCGTGAGATCCGTCAGGGTGCTGACGGGTCCGATGGCCTGGCCCTTGATGTCGCGGTCAGCTTCGCCGATCCGGGCCAGCAGACGGCGCGCGCCATCGGTTCTCAGCTTAGCCAGAACGCGCTGGTACCCTTCCAGGAGCCAGTCCTGGCGGGGGCCGAGACCCACGGCGGCCGTCAGATCCGCGCCCCGCAACCCACCCGCTTCGGCCAGGTTGCAGACCCGCTCCACTTCGCGGCGGGCCTGGCCCAGGAGCAGCAGCGGCGCGCCCCCCGGATCATCCTCCAGCGCCTGCCGGAGCGCCTCCAGGGCGCGGTCGGCCTGGCCTTTCTGCCAGGCCTGGGACCACACGAAAGCGCTCTGCTCCGCGAGCCTGAACGTGGCCTGGGCCACCAGCGCGGCGCTCACGCGGCGATCGTCCGCGAGCAGATCCAGGACTTCGAGCGTGCGGCGAAGCAGGCCCGCATGGCCGCCGATGCGCGAACCCACGAGGGCCGCGACGCCGGCATCGAGCTTCAAGCCCATCGCCGCGGCTTCGCGTTCCACGAAACTGCGGATCTCATCGCCTTCGAGGACACCCACCTTCAGCACGCGGCCTTCCTTCACCCAATCCGAAAAAGGCTTCGCCCCCAGCGGCTTGCCGGGACCCGCCGATAGCAGGGTGCGGGCCACCAGCAGCAGATGCGTGTCCGGCGGCGGCTTGGTCAGCCAGCCTTTCACCGCCGCGGGAAGGTCCTTCGGTTTTTGCAGCAGATGGTCCGCCTGGGGCACGATGACCACCCGCGCGACGCCCATGGGGCCTGACTCCGAAAGGGCGCTCACGACCTCGCCCCAGGGCGCGTTCTCGCTGCAGACGCTCAGGGCGAACTCCGCCCACTCGGGGTCCACCCGCGAGGATTTCCATGCCTCCACGGCCTGGCGCCTGGCTTCGGAATCCTCGCCATGGATGAGCGCGAGATCGGCTTGCAGCCAGGCGGCAGGCGCACTCATTGGTCATTGCCTTCCAGCAACTGCGTGATGAAACTCTCGGCGAAATCGTCCGCCAGGCTTTCCACCACGGTGATCTCCCGGCTGTCGAAACTGGCGAAGTTCTGGTCCACGCGGTATTGATTGGAGAAGGTCAGGCCCGGCCGGCGCGCCAGCACGATGCCGGTCTGCCCATCCAGCAGTTCCAGGGAGGCGACCACCACGATTTCGACCCGGCTGGCGCCGCCGGCGGACGCCTTGAGCCGGTCGGTGCCCAGGGAGAGCCCGATGGGCCGCACTTCGTACCTCAGCAGCGTTCCCTGGAGCACATAGCGGCTGGACGCGCCCTGGGTCACCAATTTCCATGGAGAAGCCGCCACGATGCGGTTTTCAAGGGCCTTGGTGAACCGTTCCTCCAATCCCAGCCGGGGCGTCAGATTCCTGAACTTGGCCAGCCGGATGGTCGTGCCCTTCTTCATCCATGCCGCTGGATGGGGCACCTTGTCCAGCCGGTGGTAGCCGCAGGCCAGGCTTCCCGCCAGCGCCAGAACGGCCAGCGGCCCTTTCATGGCTGGTAGATCCCCACGAAGGGCAGATTGCGGAATTTGCCATCCAGGTCGAGCCCGTAGCCCACGACGAAATGGTCCTCGATGGTGAAACCGACATAATCCACGGGCACCGGGGTCTTCCGCCGGCTGGGTTTGTCCAGCAGGGTGCAGACTTTCAGGCTGAGCGGTCCGCGGTCCAGCAGCAGGTTGCGCACCTTGAACAGGGTGGTGCCCGTGTCCACGATGTCCTCCACCACCAGGCAGTGGCGGCCCTGGATGGCGGAATCCAGGTCCTTCACGATCTTGACTTCGCCCGTGCTTTCGGTGCCGCCATGGTAGCTGGACACCTGCATGAAGCCGATATCGAAGTCCAGTTGGATCGCGCGGGTGAGGTCCGCAAAGAAAGGGTAGACGCCGTTGAGAAGGCCCACCACCACGACATCCTTGGCGGCGTAGTCCGCACCGATCTGGGCTCCCAGCTCCTGGATCCGGGTCCGGATCTGGGCTTCGGAAAGCATGGGCACGATGCGGTCGCGGCTGGGATTCATTCAGGGCCTCATGGGTCGGATGAAGGTCAAAGCTCATTCAACCCTAAGGCCTTCCTTCGGGTCTAGCAAAGAACCGGGAACAGCAGCATCCAATCCAACCCTTGCTTGGACCCCATAGGCGACCTGATGATGGCCCTCACCGAGACCTTCGACAGACCCGAGCCATCCATGACCCAGGCCGACCTAGACTCCCCCTACCACGCGCCCGAGGTGCGGGTCTGGGTCGAGGCCGCCCAAGGGGGCGACCAGGCGGCCTTCGCCAACCTGGTGCAGCGCTTCCAGCGGGATGTCTACGGCAAGGCCATTTCCATCCTGAAGCGCCACCAGGACGCCGACGATGTGGTCCAGGAGACTTTCCTGAGGGTCTACCGGGCCCTTCCGGGTTTCCGGCATGAAAGCTCTTTCCGCACCTGGCTCATCACGATCACCACCCGCCAGGCCCTGAACTACCTCGACCGGATGCGCAACAACCAGGAAAGCCTGGATCTGGCGGAGGAGGGAATGGAACATCCCGCCCTCCGCATCGAAGACAATCAGATGACGGCCCTGCTGGATCAGGAATCCCGGCGCCTGCTCCGGGAAGCCATCCCCAGGCTGCCCAAGCGGCAAAAACAGGCCTTGATGCTCAAGTTGCACAACGACTGGAAATACGAACGCATCGCCCTGGAAATGGGCACTTCCGTCGGAAGCGTCAAAGCCCACATCTTCCATGCCATCAAGAACCTCACGACCTACATCCATGGAGGCAAACCATGAAGCCTCAAGCCCCCACCCCTGAACAGCTCGAAACGGCCCTGCGGGCCATCGAGGCGGATCCGCTCAATCTGCCTGCCGACATCGAGGCGCTGGTGCGGCAAAGCCCTTCCCTTTCGGAGATGCGCGTCCATTGGCTGGCCCTGGAAGATCCACGGGAGGCCCACGCCATGGCCCCCGCGGGCTACTTCGAGGCCCTGCCCGGCCGGGTGCAGCGCAAGCTGCCGATCCAGGCCGCAGCGCGGCATCGCTTCCATCCGGCCCTCTGGGCCGCGGCCGCGGCCCTCATGCTGGCCATCGGCACCGGTGGCTTCTGGGCCGGGAAAGCCAACCGCACGCCCCTGGTGGAAGCCAAAGTGAAGGAATCCGAGCCAACCAAGGAACTGCCGCTGGCGGACGCGCCCTTCCAGGAAAGCGATGACGTGCTGGTGCAGATGCAGAGCCTGAGCCCCGAGGAGATCCAGCGCCTCGCCGAGAAGGTCCGGAAGAGCCATTGAGAAACTACGCGGAAGCCAAGAAGGAGACGCTATGAGGAAACAGTTGCTGATCGTGGTGGCGGCCGTGGCCGCGACCGCCGCGATGGCCCAGCAGGGGCCTCCCCGCCCCCGCCGGGACGAACCCCAGGGCATGGACGCCGCCGCCGCGGCTCCTTGGCTCATGACCCTCCGCACCCAGCGCATTGCCCAGACCCTCGGCGTGCCCGAGGACCGGGCCAAGGGGATTGCCCACCGCTGGTCGGTCTATGACCGGGAGTTTTTACAGCGGGCCCGCCAGATGATGCAGCTCCGGAGCCAGTTCAACCAGATCCTCATGGGTCCCGGCGCCGAGGATGACAAAAATGCGCGTTTGAAGCCCCTGCTGGACCAATTCCTTGAACTCCGGCGCCAGCAGCAGGATCTGAAGCTGAAATTCGAGGATGACATCCGCGCCCAGCTTTCCCCGGCCCAGCAGGTGCGGCTCATCATCCTGGTGGATGACCTGCAGAGGACCATCCGCGAAGGCATCCGGGAAGCCGTGAAGGAAGGCCGGCAACGGCGGATGAACTAGTTAATTGTTCTTTTATTGCTTTTATCCGAATACATTAAAAAAAATTATATTCACCGCCAAGACGCCAAGAGCGCCAAGAAAACCCTGTCGAGTCGATTGAGTAAAAATTTTTCTTGGCGTCTTGGCGGTGAATCCTTTTTGTTTTATTTAATTTAATGTTAAATTAATTTTATTTTTTCCAATCTTACGTATAAAGCTACTTCAATAGCCTGCAATCTTGGTTTTCGGCCTAGTTTTCCGAGGGCGCATCCAGGAGCACCGGCACCACCAGCGGCCTGGTCTGCGTGGTCTTGCGGATGACCCGGCGCAGGGATTGGCGAAGCAGTTCCTTCAGGGCCTCCCGGTCCTTGCGGATGGCCCGGGGCGCTTCATCAAAGGCTTTGATGAGCGCGGCCCCCAACAGGTCGCCATAGGCCTCGTCATCGGAAAGCATCACGAAGCCACGGCTCAGGATCGAGGGTTCGCCCACGCGATCGCCATCCGGATCCAGCATCAGCGTGGCGAAGATGACGCCGTCCTCCTGCAGGATCAGGCGGTCATGCACCACACGGGCATCCACGCTATGTTCGACCCCTTCGTCAATAAAACAGCGACCAACCGGAACTTGGCCGGAATTACGAACTGATCCATCCTCCGCCAGCACCAGGCACGAACCGCCGTCCAGGAGATGGATGTGGTCCGTCGCCCAACCCGCTCCTTTGGCCACGGCACCGTGGGCTTGCAGATTCCGGAAAGTCCCGTGCACGGGCACCATGTGGTCGGGTTTGAGGGTTTCGATCATGGTCTTCAGATCCGGCCGATGCCCGTGCCCGGTGGCGTGGATGGGGCCGATGCCGTCCAGGCTCGTCTCCACGCCCAAGCGGGCTGCGGCGTCCAGCATTCGCGAGACGCCCACTTCGTTGCCGGGAATGGGGCGGGCGCTGAGGATGAGCCGGTCCCCCACGCCCAGGGCCAGGTTCTTCACCTCGCCCCGCAGGATCCGCATCAGCCCGCTCTGAGGTTCGCCCTGGCTGCCGGTGCAGACCAGGACCAGCTCCCCGGGCTGGTAGCGGTAGGCATCGGCGGGCTTCACCAGGATGTCGTCCGGGAGCTTGAAGCGGCCCAGGGACCTGGCCAATTCGATGTTCCGTTCCAGGGAGCGGCCCACCATGCAGACGCTCCGGCCGGTTTCATAGGCCAGATCCGCCACGGTCTGCAAGCGGTGGATGTTGGATGAAAACGTGGCCACCACCAGGCGCCCCTTCGTTTTCTGGAGCGCGTCGCGGAGGCCTCCGGCGCAGACGGATTCCGAAGGCGTGGGGTCCAACTGCATCACATTGGTGGAATCCGAAAGCAGCATGCGGACGCCTTCCCCGCCAAGCGACCGCAAGCGCGCCATGCCCGTGAGCCGGCCATCTGTAGGATGCGCATCCAGCTTGAAATCGCCGCTGTGGACGATGGTGCCGTTGGGCGTGTGCAGCGCGATGGCGCAGGCGTCGGGGATGCTGTGGGTGACGGGGACCCATTCCGCTTCGAAGGGCCCCACCGCGCGGCGGTCGAAATCATGCACCTCCCGCAGGATGCCTTCCGTGGGAATCTCGTGCTCGCGGCATTTCCCGGCCACCAGGCCCAGGGTGAAGGCCGTGCCGTAGACCGGCACCGGCCAGCGGCGCAGGAAGTAGGGCAGCGCGCCGATGTGGTCCTCGTGGCCGTGGGTGAGCAGCACCGCCAGCACCTGGTCCGCGAAGGGCTCCAGGTAGGCGAAGTCCGGCACGATGCGGTCGATGCCCGGCTGGTCGTCCGAGGGGAAGAGCTGGCCGCAATCGATGAGCACCAGGCCGCCGGCGCAATGCACGGCGAGGGCATTCATGCCGAACTCGCCGAGGCCGCCGATGGGCACCAGGCGCAGTTCCCCGGGCGCCGGGGGCTGGTCCCAGCCTTCAAAGGGAGGCGCGTGGTGGAAAGCTTGGAGGCCTGTCAATGAATGGTCCTTTCGGTTCTTTGAAACGCCATGAACAGCCGCCAGCACTGTTCGGGCGTCAGGGCCTCCGCGCGGATGGCGGGATCGAGCCCTTCGCTTTCCAGGATGCCACGCACCAGTTCCGGAGCATGCGTTCCGGACCAATTGTTGGAAAGCGTTTTGCGGCGATGGCCGAAACTATGGTGAAGCCAGCCCAGGAACGGCATCCGCAGCTCGAGCGGCGGCGCGTCCACCCGGGGCTCGAAGGTGATCACGATGGAGTCGACTTTGGGAGGCGGCGCGAAAGCGGAGGGTCCGAGCTTCAACAGCTTGGTCATTTTCGTGGTGAGCTGGGCCAGCGCCGAAAGGGGTCCATAATTTTTTTCCGAAGGCTTGCCCATGAGTTTCTGGCCCACTTCGAGCTGGAACATCAGCACCATCCGCTGCCACGGGATGTCTTCCACCAGGAAGCGCGTGAGGATGGCCGTGGCGGCGTTGTAGGGCAGATTGCCCACCACCGCCCAGGGGCCGGGGCCCGGCATGGGCAGTTCCGTCGCATCGCCCATGGCCAAATGGAAATTCCCGGCGGCGGCGAACCGATCCCGCAGGACCGCGCCGGCCTCCTCGTCGAGTTCCATGGCGAACAGCGGCCGCCCATCCGACAGCAGCGGCCCCGTGATGGCCCCGCCGCCGGGCCCGATTTCCAGCAAGGCCGGGGCCTCGCAGCGAAGCGTCTCTCCCACGATGGCCCGGACCGCGCCCGGCGCCACCAGGAAATGCTGGCCGAATTCCTTCTTGGGCCGGAGGCTGCGCGGGGGTTCATCCATGGGTGAGTCCATGTTGCCATTCCCCTGCCGCGCGCCGCGCGAAAAAGGCACCGGCCGGAGCCGGTGCCTTGGAAAAACGGTATGGTTGAAAGGTCAGCGGACGGTGCGCCAGACACGGACCTTGGGGAAGCGCTCCTGCTGTTTACCAAGAATGGTTTGCAGCTTCAAGGCGGTCTTGGATTCACCAGGAAGCGGATTGACTACGGCGATCGAACCGCCTTGGATGACGCCGCGGGTGCCATAGTTGGTGTAGTTCGAGGTCACCCCGGCGAAGGTGGCCTGGTTGCCGCTGACGCATTGGAGAAGCGCGCTGCGGGCGCTGTCGTCGATGACCGGGTTCAACACATCGCAGATCAGGTTGCTGTAGGAGATGCCGTCTCCTCCAGTGCACGGATCCGCCACGGTCGGATCGAAGTAGGTGTAGAACAGGCTTCCCGCGACCACATTGGGTTCGGTGATGCCCTTGGGGATCAGGTTGGTGGCGCTGATGCCCGGAAGGTTCTTGTAGTAGCCGAAATAAGGGGAACCCGTATTCGTAAGGTAGTAGGTGGGCTTGCCCGGATTGATGCGGTCATCGATCGTGGTCGTGGTGGGCGCCGCCAGGAGGGCGGTGTTCAGCAGATTCGCGTCTTGGATCCCGTTGGTGTCGAGGCTCCAGGCCTTGCTGTCCTGCCTGTCGAACACGACGGTGAGGCGGTGGTTGGTGGGCCGGGTGCCGCCGGCGCCTGTGGTGTACTGGGCATCCACCGGGTTGTAGCGATCGCCGCTCATCATGGCGATGCCGACGGCTGCGGGAGGAGGCGATCCGGCCGTCTTGGCCTGGCCAGGGAAGGCCCCGACCCTGAAAGGCGCGGGCAAGGTGCTGTAGAGCGCATTGTTTCCGGTGCCGTCCTTGGCGACTTTCCGGATGCCCGCGGTCGAGCCTACGGCCCCATCCGCGGTCCATTTGGCGAGGTCGGAAGAGTCCTGCCGGTAGTCTTTGTAGGGTCCGGCGGCATCGGCTTTCAGGGAGCCCCAGGCCCACAACCCGCCCTTGAAGTCGAGGAAATACGAGCGCTGGGCCATGCCGGAATTGAGGAAGAATTCGAAGGGAATCATGCCGGCGGGGATGCATTCGATGGAAGCATCGAAGGCGGTCATATCCACGGCGGAGAGGACCTCGCCCGTATACACATCCAGAGCCAGCACGGAGCGGCCGAGCTTGGTCGGGTTGCCGGAAGCATCCTTGAAATTGGCCTCCACGTCAGAGGTGCTGTATCCGCCTGTGAAGAAGACCGCGTCCCGCAGGACCCCGTTGAACATCACACGCCCGAGGCCAGGAGTGGCGGTGGAGAATCCCAGGCTGCCGAGGATCTTTTTCACGGTCGCCAGATCCGGGCCGCCGCTGACGAGGCGGGAGCTGTTGAAATTCGCCGCTTCATCGGGGCAGAGGGACCATTTGATGGATGGATTGTAAGGATCGTGGATGTCCAGGGCGTAGTAGCTGCGCCCGCCCTTCCTCAGGCCGACGATGGCGATGGTCCGTTCCGTGCTGTCGACGACGCCATTGCCGCTGCCGCCCGCGGAAGGCGGCATGTCGAGGTGGTAGATGATCGGCGCGCCGTCCACCATGAAGCGGTGGGGATTGTTCGTCAGGCTGTACACGGCATCCATTTGGCCGAGGAAATCCGTGGGCATGAAGCTCCAGAGCTCGTCCACCGCGCCTTTGGTCAGCGTCTGGGGCTTCATGGCGCTGTCCAGCTTGGTGGTTTCCATGCTGACTTCGCCAAAGGCGTGCAGCCAGCCTTGGTTGGTGCCGGTGAGGACCAGGCGGAAGCGGTTGCCGCCAAAGGAACTGAGAGCCGGCGTGAAGCCCGAAGAGACATCGCTGAACTTGTATTCGATCGCAGCGGGGTTGGAATCGATGATGTCCCCCATGATGGTGCTGCGGTTGGTGGTGGGCCGGCCAGTGCCATCCAGGGCGCCGGCGACGTTTCCACCGGAGGCGTTCTGGATCACGAGCTTCTTCGCGGCGTCCGTGGCGGCGGGCACCCGCGGCGCCACCGGGTAGGGTTGGGTGGTGGCCGTCGGAGCCAGGGTCAGCACGGCGCTCTTGATGACCGAGTACTGGGGATCCACATCGCTGAATTTAACGAGGCCAGGCTCGGCTGTGGAGGTGGCGGGTAGCCGCGTCCAGAGATTCCGGGCGCTCCACAGGCGGTTGTTCCGCAGCGCGGTCATGGCCGACCACTGGGCCGTGGAGGCGTCCAGGGTGGTGGTGACATCCGCATTGTTGTTGAGGATCACGGTCTGGTTGTTGATTTCCTTGGTAGCGAACATGAGCAGATCGCCGGGCCAGATCGGTCCGCCGTTCGCGGGCGGCTGGAACTTGCCGATGAAGATCTGCTTGCCAAGGCTGGCGCCGATGAACGGCAGGTTCGGGTTGGTGGTGGAATTGATATTCGAGGGGCCGAGCGCCGACTGGAAGGCATGCCCGAGATCCGACAGGAGTTTCTCCGGATCGTTCGCGTCGAAGAAGAAGATGCTGCCGTCCTTCTTCTTTCCGGTGCTTGGATCCACCAGATCCGGAACCCACACGAAGGGTTCCAGGGTATCCAGGCGCCAGGAGGTCAGGGCAGGATCGCCCAGGGCAGCGGCGAGGAACATGTTCCGCTTCGGACCGGCCTGGGTGTACAGGCCGCCGAGGCTCACGCCCAGGGTCATGGTGGTGATCCGGTGGTCCTTATCGAAGGTCACGACCGGGCTCCCACGCTTCTTGATGGCGAAAGGAAGGAGGGCGGACGGGACGCCTGAGGTGACGGCCGTGGCCGGAGCAGGCATGTACTGCGCATTCACGGCGCCCAGGGATGAATCCGAGAGATGGGCCGCGATGGCGCTGAACGTGAACATGTTCCAGTTGGCGCCCCACCGGTCCACGCTGCCAGGAGCGGCGATGATCTGCTCATTGCCGTTCTTCGCATTGACCATGTAGGGGTCCGCGGCGGTGCCGGCGCCCGTGACGTAGGGCGTCGCGCTGGTGCTGGCGCCGTAGCAGGAATTGTTGTCAAGGCCGTCGGTGAACACGATCAGGTAGTGGTTCATGCACTGGGATGGCTTGTAGTCACCCACTTCGACCGCGTTGAAGACGCTGTTGATGTCCGTGAACTGGGCGAGGGCCCGGGCCGTGGCATAGGTCAAGGGCGTGCAGGTGTCGGCGAAGAGGCTCGCCATGATGTTCATGCCGTTGACGGAATTGCCGTTCATCAGGACCCAGGCGGAATTATCGCCTCCTGTGTACGTGGAGATCGGACCCGTCAGTGGTGAATAGCTCGTGGTGCTGTTCGACAAGGTCTCTGCGCTGCCGCTCCCGGATTCGGTGTTGTCCAGCAGGCGGAAGGCCCAGAACACATCGTTCTGATATTGGATCCAGGTCTTGATGGCGGCCCGTTTCACGGCCTGGGTGCGCGAGACTGCGGGAATGATGTTCAGCGAGGCAGCCTTGTCGACTTCGCTGCCGGAATAGGTGCCGTCCAGCTTGAGCACCGGCACCTTGATCGTGGCGCCCCCGAACCCTGAGCCATATCCCTGGCCCCAGGCTGGGCTCCCCTGGCCCCCGGCCAGGGCGGCATTCACCGCATCAAAAATGACGTATTTGCCCGTATAGGATCCGGCGGTGTACTTGCCCTTGAAGAGCCAATCCACGAAGTCGCCGCGGTAGGTGACATTCTTGGTGGAGGAAGAGGTGGCTCTCGCCGAAGACCCCGCCAGCACATACTGCCCATTGCTGATGTTGTAGTTCAGGTCCAGTTCGACATTCAGGCCGCTGCCATAGGTGACCGGGCTGCCATTGACGGTTTTGGTCACCACTGGATCGTAGGCAGTCAAGGAACTCAGCGGATTTCCCGTGGAGGCGCCATCCGTGATTTTCCATGGAATCGGGATATCGATGGTCCGCAGCGTGCCCCCATCGGAATAGGAATAGCGGGCGTGGCTGGCCGCGCGCACCCAGTTGCGGACATCGTTATAACCAAAGGACACGCCGAACAGCGTGGAGCCGGAGGCCTTGCTGGAATCCGCATCGGCGGCGGTGACGAGGCTGCCATCCGGCTTCACCAGGGCGACAAAGGTCGGCGTGACCGTATCGCCGCTGATGGAAGCTGAAAAGGTGGGAGGCGTGGGAGGGGTGTAGGCCGGCACGGTCCAGGTGGTCGTGTTGAGCCTGGAGGTGAGGGTAGTCCTGGCCAGCGACGACGAAAAAGTGCTGGTCGTGGGGCTGAGGGTCGAACCTGCCGGGGTGACGGACCAGGGATTGATGCCGGTATTCACCGTTCTGCTGCCACTGGTATTGTTGTAAATATAGATAGTTATTGAAATCGAAATACTCCCGCTGGTCCCGGCGATGGAGATCGGCGAGGATTTTGTATAGACACTGCTCACGTTATGACCAGAGGTATTGGTGCTGTGGGGATAGGCCGTCACGTAATTCGAGGCCGTCACATTCCCGCCGCTATCCACGGTGAGATCCACCGAGGCCGTGACCCTGGAATCCTGCCGCGAAACAGCCTTGACGGTGTAGGTGTTGTTGCCACCGCCTCCGGAGATGCTGAAACTCATGCTGTTTCCACCCACATCCCCGGTAGGCGTATTGGGGAAGGTCGAGTGGAACATCAGGGCATCCATGGATCCCGAGAAGTCGAAGACCGTAACGATCTCGGGTTTCACCTTGACGCTGCTGGACTGCTGGTAGAGGTCCAGGAAGTCGGTCTTGGTGGACTGGAGCCGGGGATCCACCTGGGCCGACAGAGGCCCCGCGCCTAGGACCAGGCCCAGCAGCAGACCGATGAACGAACGAAAGGCGGCTTTGAAGTAGCTGGCCATGGTGGCCTCCTGACTTATTGGACGGGGGTGGTGATCCAGGCTTCTTTGGAATGGAGGAAGGTGGGCGCGAGCACGCCGGTGCCCACTTGGAGTTGGCCGTCGGAACGGACCGCCCAGAGATCCGGGGCCTGTTTGGAGACACCGCCCTGGGCCGGCGTGAATCCGGCTTGGGTGGTGCCCTGGCTCGTGTCGGTGATGGGCAGCTTGCCCATGCGGGTCAAGGCCACGCTGAATCCTTGGCTGTTATCGGCGACCGTGGAAAAGATCTGATCGGCAGGCAGGCTCGTCACGCTCGGCGGCGTCGTGTACGGCACGGCGGCCCCCCCGATCACATCCCAGGCCCGGCCGGATTTGGTGTCATCCAGGAGCAGGCTGTTCTTCAGCGCCTGCAGTTTGAGGCTGGTCAAGGTCGCGCTCGGCGCATTGGCCAGATCCAGCCAATAGATGGACCATTCAACGCCGGCATCCGCGGTGTTGCGGACCATGGCTCCCTGTCGGCTGGTGCCCGAAATGACCACTTCGCGGAAGGAATTGCGGGACATGCCCACGGCGGCGATGGTGAGCAGCACCAGGAGGGCCAGCGCCACCAGGATGGTGATGCCGCCTGTCTGTGGGGTGAAGGTCTGGGTGCGGTCGGTTTTCGACATCAGGATCTCCTGGCTCAGTTCAGGGGCAAGCCAAAGTGCCGGGGCACGATGACAAGGCTCTGGACCAGTTCACGGTAGGCCGCGGTGGTCGGATTGGCGGAATACTCGGAGCGCTTGGTGGCGGTGCGCGTGGTGATGTCCAGGCGGACCAGGGTGGGGATCTTCCGGAACCAATGTTCGTTCCCTTGGGTGGTGGTGTAGTCCTTGCGGCCTGCCGCCACCAGCTGCGTGTCAAGATCCGCCCGGAGCGAGGCCCAGTCTGTATACGCCGCGCCCTGTCCCGCCCAGGTGTTTCCGGAGTCGGCGCTCAGGTAGGCTTTGAAGCCCGAAACATTCTCGGTGATGATGGATTCCTGGGTCGGGTCCGCGACGAAGGCTCCGGCGGCATAGGTGCCCTGGTCCCGCACAAGGCAGGGAATGCCATTGGCGTTCTGGGGATCCAGTTGCTTCATCTTGATGCTGTAGCGGACCATCTGGGAGGGCCGGTAGAAAAGGACCGCCGCCCCCGGGATGTGCTTCGCCTTGGCGGGCGTTCCCTGGGAGCCGAGTCCAGAGATGGCGACCCCAGGATCCCCGATGGCATTGATGGTGACCGTGCTTCCGGAAACCGTGGCTGCGTTGAAGTACAAGGTTTCCCAGGAGTCCTTGAAAACCATGGATAGGCCGGCGGGCGGCACCTGGGCCGCCGCGGCCGTGACCGCGGAAGACAGGAGATTGGCGTAGGCCGGGTCCCCGCAGTCGATCTGGAATTCGCTGTCGCCGCCGGCGCCCGTGGCCACCACGCCGCCCCCGCCGATGATTTCAGCGGCGCTGCGTCCGGCCGTCGAGATCGACCCTTCGAAAGCCAAGGGCTGATCGAGGTAGAACAGCAGTTGGTCCGCGGTGGCCGGATCATCCGGTCCGCCGGCGGGCACGACGGCCTGATTCGGCAACACGTAAAAGGCGGGATTGGTGGCAGCGACTTCCGAGGGGGGGGCGGAAAGACTGGTCAGGTACATGCCTGCGGAATTCAAGTCGTCATACAGCAGGTCGATGGAAGCGCGGTTGCGTCGGGCGCTGGAAAGGACTTCCCCCGAGGTGTAGAAACTGGTGAGGCTCGACTTGAAAACCTGGGCCATGCCCGTCATGAGCAGGCCCGTGAACAGCAGAGCCACCATCAGTTCCACCAACGAGAAACCCGAAGTCGCGGCAGCCGGAATCCTGGAATGCCGCTCGGCAGTGTTTGGGAAGCTAGCCATGGAGGATCCTCCGGGTGAGGGTGACCGTGCGGTGGACCTGGGCGTTCGTGGTGGCGTTGACGATGTCCACGAAATCAACCTGCACGACGAAATTGCTCATGTTCCCGGTGGCTCCCCCACCGACCGCGTCCGGAAGGCGGTAGGTCGTCACCGTGAAATAGGGGTTCTTGTCCGCGGGGTCTGTGGAACTGGGCTGGGGATCCTGCCCCTTGATGTTGAAGACCTGCTCGAGTCCGCCTGCGGGAGGGGCGCTGGCCGCCAGCGAGACATACTGGGTGGGAACCGCGGGGGGGACGGTGTATTGGCTGTCCGTGATGTTGAGCCAGCTGAGGCGGCCCTCCATCTCGACCTGATCCATGACCTTCTCGCCCACTTGAACCGCGGTGGTGAGGCTGCGGCTGCCCCGGGAGGCCTTGAGAGACATGACCTGGAGCATGGACAGGCCGAGAATTCCGATGGCCAGGATGAAGGCGGTCATCAGCATCTCGATCATGCTGAACCCCGCCTGGCCCTTCCGCCGGCCAGCCGCGCTGCGATTGGAAGTTAGACGCATCAGATCCTCCGCCATTTGCCGTCACCATCACGGACGCCGGGATTGTAGAACTTGTAGATGGTTGCCCCATTGTTCTGCACGACGATCAGGCCCATGGCCCCGCCCGGAATGGCGTTGCCGCCGCTGATGCCGACGACCGGAATCACGAAGGTGGAATTGAACCGCTTGTTGGCGCCGCTGATTTCCGTATGGTTCGGGGTTCCGGCGCCATCGAAGAGGAAGTTCGGGGCCGTGACCGCCGCGTTGAAACCCGCATCGGACTTGAAGGGCTCCACGCTGGTGATGTCCTCATTCTGTTTTCCACCGGAAACCATCATGGCGTTCGCCCACCAGGGACTGCCCTGCACGGCGATGCCCGCATTCATATGCTCGCGTGCCAGACTCGTGGCGGTGGAATTCAGGCGGAAGGAAAGGGAAAGCGAAGAGATCTGATTGGTGGTGAACCCAGTCTTGTCGGTGGTGGGAAGGTCCGGATGGCCATCCCTCAGGTCATTCAGGATGTTGCTCCACTGCAGAGGAGCGAGGGTGGTGATGGTGGCGTCCCCACGGACCATGACCAGGGGCTCGCCCGGGGTCCACTTGCCCTGGGACACGATGGTCACATCCCTGCCCGTGGCCACCGCGAACTTGTGGGCATCGAGCAGACCGCCCTCGAGTTCGTCGAGAAGGCCACGCACCGCGCCTCCGGTGCGGTTGCCCATCATGGAGATCCCTGCGATAGCCAGGACTCCGACGATGGCCAGCACCACCAATAGCTCGATCAGGCTGAAGCCCTTCTGGGGGTTGGGTGGGTGCTTCATGGGAGGCCTCGGGCGCAGGGTTGAGGATGGGTTTTGCGGGTGAGTCCCGCAAATTTTTTTAAGTGGTTTATTCAGTAATTTTAGATTCATCCGAATTCCCCGCAAGGGGATATTGTCGAGTATATGACTATTTTTTATACATCACCCGAAATTGATGGGATCGCGATCCAGCACCACAGGCCCCCCAGCCAACAGCGGCGCTGCCTGGAGGGCGGCGGAAATCCCGCTTCTCTGACGGGCCTTCACCAAGAGGTGCATGCGGAAACGGTCCCTGACTTTGGATACCGGAGCCTCCAGCGGCCCCAGCAACCGCAAGCCCGGCACGGAGGCGAACCTGGCTTTCTGGATTTCAAGGGCCTGCTTCGCGGCCTCCATCGAATCCGCTTCGCTGCGAAAGAGCGCGAGCGCCGTGAACGGCGGGTAGGCCAGGGCCTCCCGATAGTCCAGTTCCTGGCCGGCGAAACCTTCGAAATCCTGGCGGATGGCAAAGGCGATGGCCGGGTGGTCCGGGCTGTAGGTCTGCAGGACCACGCGACCGGGTTTTGCGGCCCGTCCGGAGCGCCCCGCGACTTGGGTCAGCAATTGGAAGGTCCGCTCGGCCGCGCGGAAATCCGGGAAACGGAGGCCCTGGTCGGCGTTGAGGATCCCCACCAATGTCAGGTGCGGGAAGTTGTGTCCTTTTGCCAGCATCTGCGTGCCCACGAGAATGTCCACCTGGCCCCGCTCCGCCGCCAGCAGGCCCGCTTCCATGGAACCCTTGCGGGTGGTGGTGTCCCGGTCCAACCGCAGGATGCGCGCCTTGGGGAACAGCGCCTGCAATTGGTCTTCGATCTGCTCGGTGCCCTCGCCGACCCCGCGCAGGTGGTCCGCATGGCAATGGGGGCAGACCTCCGGTGGCACCGCTTCGAATCCACAGAGATGGCAGCGGAGCCGGTACGGCCCCTTGTGGTAGGTCAGGCTCACGGCGCAATGGGGGCAATCCAGCGGCTTGCCGCAGGAACGGCACATCCAGAAATTCTCGAAGCCCCGGCGGTTGAGCAGGAGCATGGCCTGCTCTCCGCGGGCCAGCGACTCGGAGATGCCCGCCAGCAGCGGCTTCGAAAAAACAACCCGCTTCCGCTGTTCGCGGAAGGCGTCCCTCAGATCCACCACCTGGACTTCCGGAAGGTCGATGCCACTGGGCCGCTGGGTGAGCTTCAGCAGCTTGTAGCGGCCCTGCTGGGCGGCCTGCCAGCTTTCCAGGGAGGGCGTGGCCGATCCCAGGACCACCGGGCAGTGCTCGATCTGCCCCCGCTTGATGGCCAGGTCGCGGGCATGGATCCGGGGGTGCTCCTCGGACTTGTAGGAGCCCTCGTGTTCCTCATCCACCACGATGAGGCCGATGTTCCGGAGGGGCGCGAGCGCCGCGTTCCGGACTCCCACGAAGATGGGCGCCTCGTCCTGCAGCAGGCGCACCACATCCGCCTGCTTTTCCGAGAGGTTCAGCTCCGCGTGCCCAAGGGCCACCTGTCCCGGGAAGCGGGCTTCAAGCCTGGCCAGCAGCCCAGGCGTCAGGCCGATCTCCGGCACCAGCCAAAGGACGCGCCTGCCCTGGCGCAACACCCGTTCCGCCAGTTCGAGATAGACCTCGGTCTTGCCCGAGCCCGTCACGCCCGACAAAAGATGCACGCCGAAATCAGACCTATCCACGGCCTCGGCCGCCACCCACTGTTCATGGTTCAGCGTGACGCGCTGATCAATGCCCTCCTCCCGCCGCCGGGACAGCAGATCCAGCCGCCGGGTGCGCTGGATCAGGCCCTTGGCTTCCAGGGCCGCGAGTATCGCCGCGCTCGCACCCGTGCGTTCCCTAAGCTCCGATTCCAGCATCGTTCCGCCGGCTGCTTCCAGGTCCACCAGGGCCTTGGCCTGTGTGGGCGTGACCTTCAGCGGGTGCGGCAGCGCGGTGCGGCGCACTTCGGTCAGGCCGGCGCCACGGCGGCCGCGGCTGTGCAACAGACCGCGCAGGGTTTCCTCGCCGCGATGCCAGGCCTCGCCGTGCGCCGCCAACTCGGCCCACCGTCCCGCATCGCGCAGATCCGCCAGCCGTTCGCCGTTCTCGAGTTCGATCTCCCAATCCGGGATCAAGGCAATCGGAAGGCAGAGCGGCATGAGGTGCGCGATGCTCACGGCGTAATACTCGGCGGCGAAGGCCAGCAGGTCGCGAAGCTTCGGCGGCAGCAGCGGGAAGGGATCCACGACGGATTCGATGGGTTTCAGCTTCACCGAAGGCGGCCGTGGGTCCGCGCCCAGCACCACCCCCATGGCCGCGCCGTTGCGCAGCTTCACCCGCACCCGCACGCCGGACGGAATTCCTTCCGGCGCCAGGTAGGTCAGCGGCGGCAGCGGCCGCGCCAGTTCAATGCGGGTGGGGACGAGGGGCACAATCTTATTTCACAGGGGGGACGAGCGCCCCCCATTGGGCAGCGAGGCCAGGCTGGTTGCAGCCGGGCCGTTGGCGCGCGTTGAAGGAGGAAGTGACGATGCGGTCTGCCAAGTGGGTTTCCCCGAGCCGCAGGAGCGCCTCTGCCAAAGGCTCCGTGAAGCCCCGCCAGTCCGAGCCCGTCTCCACACTTTCCTGGATCTTTCCATCCACCTGCTGCACCCATTTGGAGTTCCCCTCAAGTGGCCGCCAGAGTTCCTGCATCTCCCATTGCGGCAGCAACAAATCCTTGATGCCTTGCCAGTCATTCCTGGCGCGTGCGTCTTTGACGTAGGCATCGCGGACCATGTAGGGCGGCCATGCACTTGCCGAGCTAGTTGGGCGGGGTCAGTGAATCCAGCAAGGGGCGGATGGGCCGCCCCCCGACCATTTTGGACAGCGCCAGCCAGATGGACCAAAGCGACCACTCGTTGGGTCTCCGGGCCAGGGCTGCTTCGACTTCCGGCAGGGCCCGGAGGCTAACGTCCCTGATCCGTGGACTCCGGGCGGCAATCTCGCTTGGCACGAAATTCCCCCACGTATCCGCCAAAGCCCAATCCCCGCTTCGGAAAAGAACCGCGAGGCGGTCCGCCACTTCACCCCAGATCGCCTGGTCCTCCTCTGCTTGAAGATCCTGAGGGGGCTTTTCGGCTGCTGCCTTCGCTTTCGCCTCCTCCTTCGCCTCTTGTTCGGCTTCGTATTCACGGCGGTATTTTTCGAAGTCCTGCTTTTCATCGGCAGGTCGGACTGGCTTGAGTTTCTCTCCAAGTTTCACCTTCATCTTGGTGGAGGCCTTCGTGGTGAGGAGCCGGAGAAGCACTTGCTGGGCCTCTAGGTGGTCCGGGTTGGTTCGGAGGAACTCACGAAGCAGGCCACAAGAGGTTTTAATACCGGCTTCTTGGGCCGCGGTGGCTATGGCCTCGGTTTTCGGGACCGTGGTCCCAGATGCCACCAGCCGCCCCTTCTCCGCGAAAAGCGCCCAGCAAGGTCCGGGGCCGACCCCATGTTTGGCCATCAGCCAGGCACCGACCTCGGGGGCTTTTTGCCCGTAGTAGCGAATGGAAAGTTCTAGATCGATCCAGGCAGGATCTGAAACCATCGCATCCACCTTGGGTTTCCACTCGCCCTTTGGATCATCCAGAACGATCAGGGTCCCGATTTTTAATTCCTGGAGCCCCATCTCCAGCAGCCGGACCATGGGTGGTGCCGTAGCAGGGGCCTGGGCCACCAACACCGCTCCAGCACTCATGAGGATTAGGCAGAGGGTCTTTCGCACGCGGGCTCCAGGAGGAATCAGAGGTTAGGATACCTATACCCATGTTCATCCTCGGCCTCGAAAGTTCCTGCGACGACTGTTCTGCGGCGGTGGTGGAGGAGACTGCCTCGGGGCCTGTGTTGCGCTCCCTGGTGCGTCGCAGCCAGGACGCGCTGCACGGTCCTTTTGGGGGCGTGGTGCCGGAGCTGGCGGCCCGCGAGCATCTGCTGCAGGTGCGGGGCACCATCGCCGAGGCGTTGGAAAATGCCGGAATCCCGCTCGAAGGGATTGATCGCATCGCCGTCACCCAAGGCCCCGGCCTGGTGGGTTCCTTGCTCACCACTTTCTCCGCGAGCAAAGCCATGGCCTGGCGCATGGGCATTCCATGGGTGGGCGTGCACCATCTGCTGGGGCATCTCAACGCCGCGCGCTTCGCGGCGCCGGACCTGGCCTTCCCGGCCCTGGTCCTGCTGGTCAGCGGCGGGCACACGCATCTTTACCGGGCGGTGGACTGGACCCATCTGGAACTGCTTCAGAAAACCCGGGACGATGCCGCCGGCGAGGCCTTCGACAAAGGCGCGCGGATGCTGAACCTTGGCTATCCCGGCGGCCCCCTGGTGGACGCCTGCGCTCAAAAAGCCTCGAAGGCCGCAGCGGCTTTCACGCCGCCGAAATTCCGCGATGGCAAACCCGCCTGGAGCTTTTCGGGGCTGAAGACGGCCATGAAACTGCGCATCGCAGCGGATCCGGACCTGGCCTTCGCCGGGGCCGGCGACCCAAACGTCCAGAGCCTCTGCCGCAGTTTGCAGGATGCGGTTTCCGCTTGGCTGCTCAAACCAGTGGCCGAATGGGCGGACGCCATCGGGGCCCGGAGTTTCATCATTTCCGGCGGTGTGGCCTGCAACTCCAGGCTGCGGGCCGATGCAGCGCAGCTCGCGCAGCGACTGGGCCTGCGCCTGGCCATCCCCGAGCCCAGGTTCTGCACCGACAACGGCGCCATGATCGCGGCGGCCGGAGCCATGCTGCCAGCGGTGGAAGCGCCCTGGGCTGAAAACGCCGATTCGGGATTGGCGCTCGGCTAAGGCTTTTTCTTAACGGTTTTTTTAGCTGACTTCGCCGGCGCTTTCTTGGGCGCGGGCTTTTCGGCCTTCTCTTCCGCCGAGGCTTCTTCGGGGCTCATGTCGGCCTTGGCACCGGCCTTGGCAGCTTGGCTCATCTTCATGGCGGATTCCAGGATGGTGCCTACCAGTTCCACGGTCTCGCCGGGCGCCACGGCGCGGACCGTGATCCCCGAAGCAGCGAGGCTGAAGCCCAGCCCCAGGGGCGGCGCGGTCCGGGCGCTGGCGGAGAGCTCGATGGGGATCGGCAGCATGCGCGTGACGGCGCCAAGAATGTCCTGCAGGCTCAAGTACACCTGCATCTGCTGTTCCGTGCCGAGCATGTCCTGGGTCAGGGCGAAAGCAGGTAGCTGCCCCAGGCTTTTCTCAGGATGTTCCAGGGCCTGGATGGACGATGCGAAGGCGGCGGGGGCATCGCCGAAGCCCACCAGCACCGTGTGCGGGTCGTAGGCCCACAGCAGCGTGGCGACGGGGTCCTTGCCGAAGATCGCCGAGGGATCCACCATGGGCCTTTTCCGCTCCTCGCCCTCCTTGGGGGCTGCGGGCTTGGGCGTTGGCACCACGAGTTTGAGCAGCGTCCGACCCATGTGCTCGCCCCGTTCCGAGGCCATGGACTCCCCGCTTTCGGGCTTGAGCCTGGCATAGGCTTCCAGGGCTCGGAGGCTGGCTTCGGCATCCTCCACCTGCAGAGACAGGAGCGCCCCTTGGAGCGGCTTCTGGCTGGCGGCTCCCGGCTCGCCCGGAGCATCCAGGCTCCACACGAAGGCGAACGACTTGAGCCCCTGCAACACCCCGCCCAGGGCGGCGAGACGCTCCTTCTGCCCGGCCGTGATGGCCGCGCCTTGGGAAGCGGACGTCGAATTCAACCAGGACACATAGCCAGAGGGCATGACCGCGGTCATGGCCAGGGCATAGGCCGAAGCGGGAAGGCCCTTGGTGGCGACGCCCACCACGTCCGCAAGGGAACCCTGCACCCCGGCTGCCATCCGGGCCGCCTGGCCGATCTCTGTGAATCCGAGGCGCGCTTCGAAGGAGATGCCTCCTCCATCTTCGGTCTTGGCGCCGACGGCAATGTGGCTGACTTCGCCCTCCGGATTCTTGCGCACGAGTTCCATGAGCCCGTCCATGGGCGCCAGCAATGCCTCCTTCTTTCCCTCTTTTTTGGCGGCTTCCGTCTTGGCCGCTTCCGCCAGCACCGCCACGGGAAACAGCATGGCCACGTCCTGCTCCAGCAACCATCCCCGCTGGGATTGGGGAGGCAGGGGAAACACTTCCCGTTCCGCCAGGACTGCCTTCAGCACCGCGAGATCGGCCTTGGGAGCCAGGATGGCGTAGCCGCTGCGGAAGGCCGCCAGGACCGGCTTGCCCTTGACCTGGCCCTCGAAGAATCCACCGCTCATGGGCTTGGCCTTGAACCTGGCCGTGAAATCCTTCATGGAGGGCACCCGCATGATCCGAAGCTGCACGGTTTTGCTTGCGGATTCGTTCTTCTCGCCTTGCAGCGGATAGTTGAACTCCACCAGGCTCGTCTCCCGATCCATCAACGGCTCGCCGCCGAAATCATCCACCAGCGTCTGCCGCATCAGGGCGGCGCCTTTCAGTTTCATGTGGCTGGCCAGGCGGCCCATGGCTTCCAGGGTGCGGGCCGGGTGGTTCACGAGGATGACCGTGCTGGCGCCCTTCGGGACCCAGGCCATGGCGCCCAGCGCATCAACCTTGGCGATCTCCTGCACCGGCGCCAGAGGGGCTGCCGCCGGAGCCTCCTGGGCCGCCAAGGGCACGCGGGGAGAACCGAGCAGGGAAGCGGAGAGCAGGGCAGGAATCAGTTTCACGGCAGGCCTCGAATTGGATGCTCCATCGTATCGCAGAGGCGGCTGGCGGCCGCCCATGGATTCGGGTCTACTGGTCAGGGAGGCTGGCATCCCATTGCTTGCATCCAGCATCAGGCCTTAGCCACCTTTGATGCCGGACCCGTGCCGGGGGGTGGGTTTTGCCGGAGCAGCGGAGGAGGGACCATGGAAGTCACGCGCGAAGATGTGCTGCGCTGCGCAAAGCTCGCGAGCCTCCAGCTGGACGAAACAGAAATCGAACCCATGCGGCTGGCCATGGCCCGGATGCTGAGCCACGCTGAAAGCCTGGACGCGTTGCCTCTTGAGGGCGTGGAACCCACCACCCATGGCCTGAACCTGATCCTGCCCCGGCGCGAGGACGAGGTACTGGAGTGCTTCACCCAGGCCCAGGCCCTGGCCAATGCCCCGGAACACGACCAAGGCCATTTCGTCGTGCCGAAGGTGATGCCGGGCTGAGGTCCGCAGAAGGCCGCAGAAAAAAGGGGGCCTTGGCGGCCCCCCGAACAGATCGGATCAATGGATCACCAGTCCCCGCCGCCACCGCTGTCTCCGCCGCCGGAGTCGCCGCCGCCCGAATCGCCCCAGCCACCGCCGGAATCGGAAGAGCCAGAATCCGAGGAGCCGGAATCACCCCAGCCGCTGCCGCCGGATTCGCCCCAATCGGAATTGGAACTCGTGCCGCCGGTGCCGCTGGAACCGAATCCGCCGTCGCCGGAATGATCGTGATGGTCGCCCCCCAGCATGCTGCCAAGCATCATGCCCGTGAGCAGGCCGCCCACGCCGCTGCCGCTGCCTGGATAGCCCGGGCCTCCCATCATGTTCTGGGCGCCCGGAGCCTGGCCGATGCCCAGCCTTGCCTTGGCCGAAGCGGGCAGCTCCTCATCCTTCAGCTCCTGCACGCCGGCCAGGGAAGCGCAGTAGCCGCATGTCCACTGGACCTTGCGCATGCCGTCCCAGGTGGATTTCATCTTGTCGCCCTTGGCTCCGCAATTGGGGCACTTGTCGTAGGGGTTCACGAAGTTGGGCATCGCGGCTCCGCTGCCGCCCCCCTGGCGATTCCCCGGAGCCGGCAGCGGGCCCGAAGCTGGCGCGCTGCTGCGGTTCTTCATGATGATGAAGGCCACGATCCCCACGATGATCAGGAAAATGATGCAACCCATGGAGGATCCTCCGCCCGCTTCGTCGCGGCGTTTCATCAGCAGCGCGCCGTAGGTCAACGAGTCCATGAAGGAAAACGACATAGCCATGGCGGCTCCGTGGAAAGGAAAAGCATAGCGAAGACAGGCGCGGAGCGTGCGGGGTAATGGGGATCGGGCGCGGCCACATGAAACTTCGCCGCCTCGCGCCTCACCGCCCCATACCGCTTTGCCTCATCCCTTTGCCGATTCCTGGCATCATCCTTCCATGTCCTCCGAACCTTCCCAGTGGCGCATCCCGGGGCTTCCGGAGCAGGGGCCTTGGCGGGTGCTGGGACTCATGTCCGGGACCTCCGCCGATGGCCTGGATGCGGCGCTCGTGGAAGTGGATCCGCATGGATTCCAGGGCGGCCTGCCCTTCCTCGCGCTGCTGGCCCACCACCACGAGCCCTATCCGATGGATCTGCGCGAGGCGGTGGTGGAAGCCGCCGCGGACCGACTCAGGCCCTCCCAGATCACGGTGCTCCAGCGGCGTTTGGGGGACCACCACGCCCTTGCCGCCAGGCGGATGGCCGATGGATCGGGAGGCGCTCCCCATATGGCATCCCTGCATGGCCAGACCATCCAGCACCACCCGCAGGATGGCGCGACTTTACAGTTGGCGGACCCCTACTCGCTTTGTGAAGCCCTGCGCTGCCCGGTGGTCTTCGATCTGCGCCGCATGGACATGGCGCTGGGCGGCCAGGGCGCGCCGCTCGTGACGCTCACGGAGCTGTGGTTGCGGGGCCGCGCTGAACCCTGGGCGGCCTTGAACCTCGGCGGTATCGCCAACATCACAGTCTGGGACGGCGCTTACCTGAGGGCCTGGGACGTGGGCCCCGGCATGTCCCTGCTGGACCTCGCGGCGGGAAAATGGCTCGGCATCCCCTTCGATCCCCAGGGCGCCTACGCCTCCGGAAACGTGGATGAATCGCTGCTGGCCCGCTGGATGGCGCATCCCTTCTTCTCCGCGGCCCCGCCCAAGTCCACCGGCCGGGAAACATTCGGCGCCGCCTGGCTTCAGATGGAATCGGCCCCGTTGGAAGCCCTCCCCCTGCCTGACCGTCTCGCGACGCTCGCTGCCTTCACGGCCCAGTCGGTGGCCTCGGAACTGAGGCGCCTGGACCCGCTGCCGGCCAGCCTCCGCGGTCTCGCCAGCGGCGGCGGTGCGCGCCATCTGCGGCTCCGGCGGGAGCTGTCCGTCCGGTTCCCCGAGCTGCCCTTCGCGGATGATCATCAGTTCCCGAACGGCGCCCGCGAGGCCGTTTCCTGGGCCCTGCTCGGAGCCGCCAGCGCTTGCGGCCTAGCGGGCAACGTGCCCGAAGTCACCGGCGCTTCGAGAGCCGCCGCCCTGGGCGCCTGGGTGCTCCCCTGAGCAAGCAGCCGATCGTCTTGATGCGCCTGGTTCGAATCGCCACAAGTCCGGTCTTGGCCGGAATTCTGGCCTGCCAGCCTGCCTCGCGCCCGGGGGTAGAACGGAACCAGGCGGCCGTCCTGGCCTGGGAGAATTTTCCCATCAGCCTGGATCCGCGGCAGGGGCAGGATCAGGCCAGCCAGAAACTGCTTTCACTCACCCACCAGGCCTTGCTGAAGCGCGGACCCGACCTCGAACTGTTGCCGGATGCGTGCGTGGACTGGCGTTGGATCCAGCCCTACACCGAACTGGCTTTCACGTTCCCGAATTCTCCTGGACCCCACACCGGGACCGAATTCGCCCCGGGCCGCCCGCTCCGCGCGGCAGACGCCCTGAAAAGCATCCGGGCCCTCATGGATCCGACCCTTTCCAGTCCCAAAGCCGGGCCTTTCAAGGATGAAATCGCGGATATCCACATCGTCAACCAGGGGAGTTCCGATCAGCTCGTCCTCCGCCTGAAGGTCAGCGATCCCGGTTTTCCCGCGAACCTCGTCCGGGGCATCCTGGGCATCACCCAGAATGGCGCGGGGGGTGCGGGAGAAGCTGGGACTGGGCCTTACGCCATCAGGGAGCTGGTGCCGGAGCAGCGCATCAGGCTGAACGCCAAGCCTGGCCATCCGGATTTCGCCAGGCACGCGGGGCTGCCGTTGGACCTGGACATACGCTGGCTGCCCGATGCCACGTCGCGCCTGCTGGCCCTGCGCCATGGCAGCGTCGACGTGTGCCTCAACAACCTGCCCCCGGACCTGCTGCGCGAACCGGCCGGGTTCCAGGTGCATCGGCGCCCCGGCGCCAATCTCGAATACGTGGCCTTCAATTGCGAGCATCCAGTGCTCAAGGATCCGCGGGTCCGGCGGGCGCTTTCGCTGGCACTGGACCGCCCGGCCTTGGTGCAGGGATTGATGGGCGGCTTGGCGCGGGAGGCCTGGGGCTTCTTCCCCCCGGAGCTGCCTTTCGGGCTCGATGCGCGGACCCGGCCCAACACGCCGGCAGACCGGACCGCTAGGCTCCGCGCCGCGAATGATGCCCTGGACGCGGCCGGATGCAGACGCGGCAGAAAGGGTATCCGCTTCAGCCTGCGCATGCATGCCACCGCCGAAATCAATTCGCGCATGAAGGCCCTGGCCTTGCAGGCCCAATGGGCGGGGCTGGGCATCGACCTGCAGATCCTCACCCGGGAATTCGGCACCCTGCTGAGCGAGGTGATGGCGGGCCGATTCGACGTGGCTTCCCTGCGTTGGGTGGGCATCGCGGATCCCGAGATGCTCCACCGCACCTTCCACTCCCGGATGGCGCCGCCCGCGGGCTTCAACCGCGGCCGCTACGCCGATGCCGAAACGGACCGCCTGCTGGATTCCGCGCGGGCCGCGGGCGACGAATCCCTGCGGTTTTCACTGCTGCGGCAAGCCCAGGCGCGCATCGTGGACCAGGCTCCGTACGCCTTCCTCTGGTGGCCCGACCAGGTCGTGGCGGCCAGGCCTGGCTTCGAGCTGGAACCCAATGCCGTGGGCGATTTTCAAGGCGTGTGGGCCAAGTAGGCGCGGGGTATCTTGGATAGGTCATGAAATATTCCCGCTGGACCGATCATCTTCCCGCCTGGCTGGCCTATGGCGCGGTGGCCACGACGGGGATCTACGAGCCCTGGGAGGTGGCCTGGATGGCGGTTCCCCTCGGAGCGGCTGCGGGCGTGGAAGCCGCGAGGCTGGACCTGGGCCGCTGGCGCCGCTGGCTGCAGACCCTGCTGATCCTGCTGCTCGCGCTGGAAGTGCCGATCCTGCGGCGGCAGTCCGGCAGCTTCCTGGCCATCCTGGTGCACCTCCTGTTCATGCTCATGGGCCTTCGGCTGTCGCTTCCCAGGGAATTGCCCCAGCGGCGGCAGTTGCTGCTGATGGGATTCCTGCTCTTCCTCACCACCGCCATCAGCACCGCCGATCTGGAGTTCATGGCCTGGGCCGCCGCCTGGGTCGCCGGGACGGCCCTCGTGCTGCTGCAGCAGGCCTGGGAGCCCTCCGCCTTGCTGCGCAGGGGCCCGGTGCCGATCCCGCCCTACGCCCGGACCCTCCGCTGGACCCTCGCCTGCCTGTTGCTGGCCGGCGCCTTTTTCGTCTTCCTGCCGCGCATCACCCTCGGCCTCCGCCCATTGCCCTGGAGCGTTTCCGCGTTCGCGGGCACATCCGCGGGCCTGAGCGACAGCGTGGATCTGGGACGCACCGGACGCATCTCCGGCAATTCGGAAATCGTCATGCGCATCCAGCCGCCCCAGGGCATGGCGCCGTCGCAGATTCCTGTTCTGGCCAACCGGCTGGCTCTCCTGCGGGGCGTGGCGCTGGAAAAGCTGGACGGGGCGCGGTGGGACACCTTGGCGGCCACGCCGCGGGCGCCCTGGTCCATGGTGGCCGCTGGCATCTGGCCCGACAATGAACCCCCGCTCGAGATCATCCTGGAACCCAGCTCCACGCCCATCGTGGCGCTGCCCTACTGCGACTACCCGATGTTCCAGAGCCCGCGCGGCATCCCGCTCACCCGGGGCCTGGGGGGCGCCATCCGCTGGTCCTACCAACCGCCGGGGCGGCAGTATCTGAACCTGTTCGGGTTGGACCGGCGCGAAGCAGCAGGGGCCGCCGAGCCGTTCAGGACCAAGGACCAGGGTGCGAAATTCAACGTCAAGGAGCCCCAGCCTTTCGGGCCGCGGCGCGCCATCCTGCTCTACACCGGCAGCACCGGGACCGCGGCCCGCCGCTTCGCCGACCAGACCGTGCCCGGAGAATTGCCGGCCCGGGAATTGGCCCAGCGGCTTTCCGGGCGCTTGCGGAGCTTCGCGTACACGTTGGACAATCCTTCGGGCTCCGCGGAGGATCCCATCGCTGATTTCCTGGAGCATTCCAGAGCCGGCCACTGCGAATATTTCGCCTCGAGCATGGCCCTGATGCTGCGCAGCCGCGGCGTCTTCGCGCGGGTGGTGAACGGCTACCGGCTAGGCCCCTGGATCTCCGAAGGCGGGTATTTCATGGTGACCCAGAACGAAGCGCATTCCTGGGTGGAGTATTACGATCCGGATTCGAGATTGTGGCTGGTGTCCGATCCCACGCCCCCGGCGCCGCCCAACAGCGCTTTGACGCAAGGGTTCATGGGGGCGGTCCAGCGGTGGGCGGACGCCGTACGGTTCCGATGGGACCGCCATGTGGTGCGTTTTACCGGCGAGGACCAGTCCATCGGATTCGACTGGGCCACCGCCAAGCTTTCGGCCTTTGGCAATGTGAAATCGTGGAATTTCGGCTCTCTCAAAGGAACAGGCCCGTCCTGGCCGGTTTCGCTGGTGGCGCTGGCCCTGGCCACGGGCATCGCGATCGTGCTTTGGCGCGCCCGCGCTTCCTGGCTGGGGCGCCTGGGCCTGGCCGGGCCTGGCAGTCCAGGCCTTCGCAGCCTCCGGCCGTTGCGCCCGCTCCTGCGCCGCACCCGCGCCACCGTGCCTCCCAAGAAAGGCGATACCTTGCGCGCATGGCTGCTGCGCCTGGCCAAGGAAAGGCCGGACCGGGAACCGGCCCTGCGGAAGCTGGCCTCCACTGCGGAATCCGTGGCCTACGGAGCGGGCACCGGCGAACAGGATCTGAAGGACCTGGTGAAGACCGAATTGAACCACTGGAGGAAATGAACTACTTCAGGATCCTGTACAGGTTGCTGAAGTCATCGGTCCAACGCCGGACACCGCGCCCGGGTTCCAAGGCCACGGCCGCATTCGCGATCTCCTCGCGCCTGAAAAGCAGCCCGTCCCTGCTCATCAATACCCAATCGGAGCTGAAGATGCCCGCCTCGTCGTCTTCCTCGTTGGAGACTTCGAGCGACGTCCAGCCGCCTTCCTGGGCCTCCGCAAGCAGCACGGGTTTCAGATCCAGGTAGCGGTTGGAGATGTGGACCGCCACGACGCCACCCGGACGGAGATGGCGCCGGTACTGCTGGAAGGCCTCGCGCGTGAGCAGATGGACTGGAATGGAATCGCTGCTGAAGGCATCCACGGCGATGAGGTCGTAGCCTTGGGGCGGTTCGCGCTCCATGGAAAGCCGCGCGTCGCCCATGACCACCTCCGCCTTCCCGTCGCATTCGGGAATGGCCTGGAACCAGCCGCGGGCCAGGTCCGAGACCAGGGGGTTGATCTCGTAGATCCGGACCGTGTCCCCGCGCCGCGCATAGTCGGCGAGCGTGCCGGATCCCAGGCCCACCACGGCGAATTTCAGCGGGCCCTGCTCGCCGAGCAGCCGCAACGAAAGCCCAACCCCGGAGTCGGGGCCGTAGTAGGTGGTAGGTTTCCTGGCGAGATCCCCCGCCAGGAACTGGCCGCCATGGTTGATGTTGCCGTGGACCAGCAGCCGCATGCGATCACGGTCCTGGTATCGCTCGACCACATGCAGCGGACCATAGAAATTGCGGACCTGCACCAGGGAGGTGCGGGCTTGCTCATGCTCGAGCCTCACCGACATCACCGCCAGGACCGTCGCGCACATGGATAGCAGCAGCCCCCCGCCCTGCCTGACGGACCGCCGCGTTCCTCCGCCGGAATCCCGCATCCAGGCGATGAAAACCAGGACCGCCATCAGCACCAAGGCCATGGGGAATTCCACCAAAGTCGAGAAGATCCGGGGCGCCACCAGGCCGGCGAAGATCCCTCCCAGGGCGCCGCCGAAGGAGAGCGAAAGGTAGAAGCCCGTGAGGTGGTCCGGCGCGGGACGGAGACGCGCCAATTCGCCATGGGCGGTCATGCAGGCCACGAAGAGCGCGCTTGAAAATACGATCACCTGGATCCTCACCGGGGCGTGGATGTGGTCCGGCATCATCAGCCAGCCCATGCCCAGCAGGGCGGGAACCAGGAGTCCCACGAAGGCCTTGCGCACGTACCAGCGGGGATTGTCGAAACAGATGATGAAGCTCAGCAGGTACAGGCAGAGCGGGAGCACCCAAAGGAAGGGAATGGGCGCGACATTCGTGCAGAGGTGGCTGGTCACCGACAACAGCAACAATGAAGGCGCGAAAGCCAGCAGGATCCAAAGCAGCCGGAGGCCGGGCCCTGGCTCCGCGCCATCAGCCGCGGCAGGCGCCGCGCGATCCGGAATTTCCGGAAATCCCTTCACCCGCCAGACCATTCCCACCGCGCAGAGGAGGTAGACCCCATAACCCGCGGTCCACACCCAGGCCTGGATGCCCAGGCGGAAAAAAGGTTCGATGAGCACCGGATAGCCCAGCAGCGCCGCGAGGCTGCCCGCATTGGAAAGCGCGAACAGGCGGTAGGGCTGCCAGCCCGGGCGTTCCCTGGCCAGCCAGGCCTGCACCAGCGGGCTCGTGGAGGACAGCAGCAGGTAGGGCAAGCCCACGGTGGCTGCCAACAGGCCCACGATGCGGAAGGTCGGATCGCCCGTGATGCCGGGTTTCCACCCGGGATTGGGGCTCAAAGGAAGCGCGAGGACGCTCGCCGCGAGCAGGAGCAAATGCAAGATCGCCTGCCGTTTCGCGGAGAGCTTCTGCAGCAGATGCGCGTACAGGTAGCCGCCCAGCAGCAGCACCTGGAAGAAGAGCATGCAGGCGGTCCACACCGCCGCCGAGCCGCCAAACCAGGGCAGGATGCGCTTGGCCAGGAGCGGCTGCACCAAGAACAGCAGGAAGGCCCCGAGGCCGATGGTGGCCGCCGGGAGGACAAGGGTGCGGTCGCCCTGCGCGTGGATCGGCGCGGAATCGTTCACGGGAATCCTTGGATAGATGGTCCACTCCAGAGTGAAGCCACCGCCAGCATTCGTCCATAGGCGCGGCGCGGGTTGCTTCTGCGGCCGCCGGGGTGCGGTTCTCGGCGGCCTGCCCGGTCCAAATCAGCTCTCGCGCTCCAGCATCCCGAACCTGGCCACGATGCGCTTCTCGCCGGTCTCGAAACGGATGGTGTAGGTGAGCCCTTCGCCGCTGCCGGTGGCGGCGGTGATGACGCCGCGGCCGAAGCGCGGACTCCGGATGCGCGTCCCCTTGGGCCAGGCCTCCGGAGAAACGGTTCGAGCGGATGCGCTTGGAGACACCGCCAAGGGCACAGGCATGGTTTTGCCTTCTGAATCCACCTCGGCCGCGGCCCGCACCTTGTCGAAAAAGCTGCGGATGCGGTTCAGTTCTGTGGCCACCGATGCCCCGCCGCCGCCCCGGGCGCGCTCCGGCGTCCAGCCCCCCTGGCCCGCCTGGTACAGCTCCGTCCCCCACCGGATCGGCGTGTCCAACGCGCCGCTGGGCAGTTCCCGCAGGAACCGGCTGGGCATGCCCAGCACTTCGCTGCCCATGATGCGCCGCCGCCGGGCGCCGCTGAGGTAGAGCTTGGCCTTGGCCCGCGTGATGGCCACATAGAAGAGCCGGCGTTCCTCTTCCAGGCCTTCATCGGTCTCCCGCGCCTGGCGGTTGGGGAAGACTTCCTCTTCCATACCTACCAGGAAGACGATGGGGAATTCCAGCCCCTTGGCGCAGTGGATCGTCATGAGCGAGAGCTCGACGGCCTGGTCCAATTGGTCCGTGTCCGCCGCCAGCGTCACCCGGTCCAGGAATTCCGGAAGCCGCAGGCCCAGGGCTTCGGATTCCGCCGCGGCCGAAAGGAATTCCTCCAGGTTCCGCACGCGTCCCTCGGCTTCCAGCGTGCCTTCGTCTTCGAGCATCTGGAGGTAGCCGCTCTCGTGCAAGGTCCAGCGCACCAGGCCTGCCAGCCCAAGGGAGGTGGCCTCGTTCGCGGCGCGGTGGAACAGCTCCACGAACCGGTGCAGTTCCCGGCCCGCGCGGCCCTTCAGCTCGCCGGCCTTCAGCAGGATCGACACGCCTTCCAGCGCCGTCCCGTTTTCGGGGATGGCGGCTTCGATCTTCCCGAGGGTGGTGGGGCCCACGCCGCGCGACGGGCTGCTGACGGCGCGGCGGAAACTTTGAAGATCGTAGGGATTGGAAATGAGCCGCAAGTAGCTGAGGAGGTCCTTCACTTCCTGGCGTTCGTAGAACTTCGTGCCGCCCACGAGCCTGTAGGGCAGGTTCGCGGCCCGCAGGGCCTCTTCCATCTGCCGCGACTGCCAGTTGGCGCGGTAGAGCACGGCCATCTTGATGCCCGCGTCGTAGCGCCGGGCTTCCTGCAGTTTCGATACCACCCATTCGGCCTCGGCCCGCCCGTCATCGCTGAGCTTGAAGGTGATGGGCTCCCCCGCGCCACGGTCGGTCCAGAGGGTTTTCCCGAGCCGCTGCGCATTGTTGGCGATGACCGTGGAGGCCGCGTCGAGGATGGACTGCGAGGAGCGGTAGTTCTGCTCCAGCTTGATCTGGATGGCCTCGGGAAAATCCCGCTGGAAGTCCAGGATGTTGCGGATGTCGGCTCCGCGCCAGCCATAGATCGAATTGTGCGTGAGCAGGCCATTGGCGATGAAATTATGCGTGCCTTCCACGTCCAGGTCATAGACGGGCTTCGAGAGGGCTACGCGCTTGACCGAAATCACCGGGTCGTAGCCCCCATTTCCATCGAAGAGCACCATCCCTGGCTGAATATTGGAAGCGGGAATCATCGGCAGGGAATTGGATTCGCGCGCGCCACCGCTTCCGCCCAGCCGCGCCTGCAGGACGATTCTGGCGTTTAACTCGGATTCCAGTTGATGGGCGATGCGCATCAGTTCTTTGAACTCCTTCCGGCAGGTTTCGAAACGCCAGCTTCCTGACCCCGCTTTCGCCGGTCGCACGGAAAAACCAAGCTGTTCCAGTTTCCGCTTTCCTGTTGAATCTTGCCCCGCCATCGAGATCCGGTGCATGGGCGTGCTGCCGCGCCGGTCGCCGCAAAGCGTGACCAACACATTGCGCCTTCCCACGGCGCCTTGGGCTCGATGGTGAGGATGGGAGGGATCGAGGCCTCGTGTTCGAAGCAGCAGGCGGGCGCCACTTTCTGAATCCACGGATTCAAAAACTTTGGCGATCATGGATGCGTCATGCACGAGTCCATGGGTGCTATTGCCTTTTCTAGGCACGAACGGAAGGGTGGGGATCCGGTACCGCAGGGACAGGATCATTTCTTCCAGGCGCGCCTCATTCTCGGTGCCATGGACACCCACCACCCACAGCTCATCCGCGTGTTCCTGTCTGGCCCGCTGTAGGAACCCCACCACTGGCTTCACCTGGCCGCGCGTATGGATCTGGCTTGTGCCCAAGCGCCACCCGATGCCCTCTTTGCGCATGAGATAGACGAAGTGGCACTGCGGAGCCGCGCCCAGCCGATAGCCAGCGAAATGCGTGTGTTCGGGCGTGCTGATAAGTTTGCGTCCAGCGGCGGTCTTGATTTCGATACCCATCCCAGTCCGGGTGCGCTGGGCCACGCGGACCACTTTGGCAGGACGGAAATCACCGGACCCAAAGCCGGACCAGATTTCGTCCCCCGAATCAATTTTTTCGATGAGGCGATCCCTGCCATCAGCCATGCGGATGCGGGTGCCGGCAATGAGGCACTGGTCTTCATCGCCCACCACGCACAGGTTGTGGTGCCTCCGCGCGAGGTGCTGCACCAGCAGGTACTGGGCGCGGTTGGTGTCCTGGTACTCGTCCACCAGCAGGTACTGGAACCGCGTCCCATAGATGGCCTGCATGGCGTCTTCGCGGAACAGCCGTTCGGTGTGGAGCAGCAGGTCGTCGAAATCGCAGGCCCGGTGGTTGCGCAGGCCTTTCTGGTAGAGCGTGTAGGCCTCCAGCACCTTGCGGGTCCAGGGGTCGAGGGCTTCCTCCGCCGCTTCTTCTGGCAGCAGGCAGCGGTTCTTGAAGTCGGAAATCATCTCCAGCACGCGGCGCGGATGGAACTGTTTCTCGGACATCTTCAATTCCGACAGCACCTGTTTCATCAGGCTTTTCTGGTCGGAGGGATCGAAGATGACGAAGTCGCGGCCCACCGGCGCGCGGTCGCCCTCCCGCCGCAATATGCGCGTGCAGAAGGAGTGGAAGGTGCTCACCCAGAGCTGCGCCACCGGCACCGAGACCAGTTGCGCCACCCGGTCCCGCATCTCTTCGGCGGCCTTGTTGGTGAAGGTCATGGCCAGGATGGAACCGGGATGCGCGCCCTTCTCCTCGATGAGCCAGGCGACGCGGCGCGTGATGACCGTGGTCTTGCCCGACCCTGCGCCCGCGAGAATCAGCAGCGGCCCATCCGTGTGCATGACGGCTTCCCGCTGGGGCGGATTCAGGTTCTGCAACAGGGGATGGTTGTCGGGATGGTCGATGGAGTCCTGGGGCATCCCTGATTCTAGCGGCCTATTTCGCGGGGGCTTCGGACCCGATGGCCCTGCCCTTTTCGGCCTTCCGGACCACCTGTTGCACCAGTTCCATGATCTCGGCCTCGCTGAGCCGATCCTTGAAGGAGGGCATGCGGCCGAAACTCTTGCCTTTCCGGATGGCCTTGGCCAGCTCGGCATCGGTGAAGGCCTTCATTTCCTTGGCATCCGTGAAGTCCTGGCCCTTGAGCCGCGAGCCATCGGCGCCCCGCGCGCTTCCATCGGCTCCATGGCACACCGAGCAGTTCACCGCGTAAAAAGCCCGCAGATCCTTTTTTTCGGCATCCTGGAAAGCGAAGCCCGGTAACCCGGCCAGCAACAGGAAGGCCAGGGCCGGTTTGGAGAAGGGAATGGTCATTTTTTCCTCGCAGCCAGAGGGCGGATGATCTCGGTCACCAGGGCTTCCACCTCCGTCTCGCTGAGCTGGGACTGGAAAGAAGGCATGCCGCCCTTGCCTTTGAGGATGGCCTTCACCAGGTCGCCATCCTTTTTATTGCCCTGCCACCGGGCATCGCTGAGCACCCGGCCTGGCAACTTCTGGCCATTCACACCCCGGGCCGAGCCGTCCACGCCATGGCATGCCGCGCAGGTCCGTTGATAGAACAACTTCAAGTCCTTCGGCTCCGCGGACACGAGGGACAGCGAACAGCTTGCGATGATGAAATATTTATTAAAACGCATGTGACTCCCAAAATCCTTGCAACCATATCATGTGAAAAGTTAAGGGCCAAAGCAGCAGAAGCCCCGGTTTTCCATGGAAAAGATGTCCGTGGCGGCGGCGAACCGGCCGGTGCCTTCAACAATGGACCACCCATCAATCCGTGAAAGGTCCGGTTCCAAGATTCAGGCCCATCCGGTGGCGGAAGGCCAGCGCCGCCCACAAACCCTCGAACTGTAGCGATTGGTGTATTTTCCATCGGTGGCTTAGGCTGTAGGAGTGCTCCCATGGCGAAATGGCAGACGCAGCGGACTTAAAATCCGCCGCCCGCAAAGGCGTCCCGGTTCGACCCCGGGTGGGAGCACCATCCATAGCCCTTGGCTTTCACAGGACTAGATGTCCTGTGAAAACCTAGGGCTATGTGATGGTGCTCAGCCTCGCAATCGCGAGCACTTGGACGAAGAGAGGCACACAGGACTAGATGTCCTGTGAAAACTTAGGGCTATGTGATGGTGCTCAATCCCACTCGCCCCGCGCCGCTCCGCCCAACCGCTCCGTTAGCCGGGAGGATGATCCCATTGCCATAGGCCCGGACCCCGGGACTATGATGGGTCCAGACTCCCCGAGGGTGACTCATGCGCATAACTGGATGGCGCCTGCTGCAACTGGCCATCGGCCTGCTGCTTTCCGTACAACCCATCCGGGCGCAGGCCATGCGCACCGGAGAAGTCTACGAGGCCCCCGGCCAGGTCTTCCGCGTGGTCTTCAAGGAGCCCGGCAACCGCGAGTTCGCCAAGGTCGTGGCGGATTCGCTGCAGAAGGCATGGGAGGCCTACAACACTGATTTCAAGCAGGATGACGGCAAGGCGCCCATGGGCTGGCTGAATCCCGGCAAGCGCATGGATGTGCAGATCATGCGCATCGGCGGCGGCGTGAACGCCGAGTACAAATTCCTGTCCTGGAACGGCTACATCAACGTGGATCCCGTCATCGGTCAGAACGACCTTCCGGGCCTCAAGATCACGCTCTGCCATGAGCTTTTCCACGCGCTGCAGGATGCCTACTCGAACATGATGGTGTCGGGCGTGCGCGCCCACTGGTGGTTCGAGGCGACGGCGGAATGGGCGGGACTGAAGTACGGCAGCCCCTACACCGCCGACCAAGCCCGGGACGAGATGAAGCGGTACAAGTACTGGCTCTCCGTGCCCGTGCAGGAATCCGAGAATTACGAAGAAAAGCTCATGGCCTACGCCTTCTGCATGATGGTGGAGCACGCGGAGACCAAGAGCCCCGGCTACATCCGCCGCGCCCTGAATGGAAACGCCATCACCAGCCGCGTCTTCTATGAGGAACTGGTGAAGGCCGCGGATTTCCCGAACAGCTTCCATGAGTACGTCGGGGGCTACCTGCGCATCGGCTTCGTGACCCCGGGGCTCTGGTCCACGGCAAGGCTCTTCGAGACCGATGGGGAGACCCGCCTGTACCGGACCGAGAACGACACGCCGGGAAGCCAGGAGATCCCCCAATTCGAGCGCATCGTCGACGAGACCCGGCGCGCGCAGCCCTTCAAGTTCCCGGCCCGGGTGGAATTGCCCCCGCTCACGGCGCGGCTCTACGCGGTCAGCGCCGCGGGCCTGAAGCTGCCGCGCTCGGTGAACGTGCACCTGCGGCAAACCTCCGCATCGGGCCCCGTCTCCTCGGAACGCGCGGTGCTCCTGAAGGTTCCCGCGGATGGATCGAAGGCATCCTGGTCCCGGCTCAGCGGCGGCAATGCCAAGGTCAAAGGCCTTGGTACCGAGCTGCCTGCGATGTGCGTCGCGGTCTACAACCCGGATCCCTGGCTGCCCATGAGCTACGAGCTGGAGCTGTCCCTCGACAAGGACGCCACGCCGGGCGTGGAGTTCCTGCTCGAGCCGCTGTCCTTCGACACCATGAACGGCGAGACCAAGGAGTGGCAGGACGGCCAGAATGGCGCCACGTCCACCTCCAAGTGGAAGATCGAGGCGGAGGGCCTGTGGTTCGACAGCAGCCAGGACGGCTTCCACATGGAGGCGTCCTGGCCCAAGCCGCCCGGGACCTTGAAGCAGGGCGACAGTTTCATGATGGACATCACGCTCGTGGCCGATGGGCCGCGGGCGGCCCAGCTTCAGATTTCGCCCATCGGTCCGACGTCCGAATGGGAGATCCAGGCCTTGAACCCTGGTCCCGAAGTGAGGAAAGCGGCCCTGAACGCTTGGGTGCTCAGCCTGCCGGCGGGGAAGGGGCGCCGCAGCGCGACGATGCGCGCGAAGGTCTCGCTGCCTGGTCCCTGGGCGACCGTGAACCTCAAAACCGGCGAAGGCAGCGGCGGCCGCCGGAAGATCCACACGGACCTCCTTGTGCTCAGCATCAACGTCAACAACACCGGCCGCATCCAGTGGATCTACGCCAAGAAGGGCGCGAGCAGGTGGTGGGATAAAAAGTAGAACTGGACGTCCGGCTGGGTGGAATTGAATGGCGTACGGCCCGGAGTCTGCGGGTCCACAGCGCCCGGCCCGGGTCTGTGGGCCTAAATGGCCTAAACTGTGTGTCGGAGCCCCAGATGCCCACCCCCAAGAGCCAGCCCGAAGGTGGAACCGGCCTCGCCACGAAGACCAAGGGCAAGCCAAAACTCCAGCCGCCGTCCATGTGGAAAGTCATCCTGCACAACGACGACTACACCACACAGGAGTTCGTGGTCTTCGTGCTCACCGCCATCTTCCGCAAGGCCGAAGCCGAGGCCACCCGCATCATGCTGGCGGTGCACCGCGAGGGAAAGGGGATCGCCGGGCTCTACACCCGCGACGTGGCCGAAACGAAAATCACCCAGGTGCGCGCCCTCGCGGAACAGCGCGACTACCCGCTGCTCTGCACCATGGAGCCCCTAGAGCCTGTTTCAAAATGAGGCGTGGCCGCGCTGGGAGCGCCGGGCGAGCGGGGCAAGGCAGCCGACCACGGCATATCGACCATACGCCACGGGAGGCTAACGCAGCCCCGCGAAGCCCGCCGCCCCAGCCCGAAGGGACGGGGCCAGCCGCGCGCATCGCGGCGTCACGGGCCTTGAGCGTATGATCTATACGCCGCTGCGGCCCATTCCTTGCGCTGCATCGCGGCTGACCTCCGTCGCGACCACACCTCATTCTGAAACAGGCTCTAAAGCGTGGATGCATGAACACACCGCCCCTCCAGGCAAACCTGCAATCCGCCATCCGCCGGGCCTTCGAGCTGGCGCGCCTCAAGCGGCACGAGCTCGTCACCGTAGAGCACCTGTTGGCGGGGCTATTGAGCGATTCCGAGGTCCAGAAAACGCTTGGAGCCTGCGGGGTGAAACTCGCCAGCCTGCAGGCCTCGCTGGACGCCTTTCTGGAAGCCAAGCTCGAGGCTCTGCCCGTCGGCGTGACGTTGCATCCCTCGCCCAGCCTGGGCTTCCAGCGGGTGATGGAGCGGGCCATCCTGCACGCGCTGTCCTCGGAGCAAGCCACCGTGGACGTAGGCAGCGTCCTGGCCGCGGTGCTCCAGGAACCCGAAAATTTCGGCGCCCACTACCTCCGGTCTGAAGGGCTCCAGCGTTTGGCTCTGCTGCGCTACCTCTCCCATGGGGCCGCGGAACCCGCGCCGCCCAAGACCGCCGAACCCACGGAGACGCCTGGCGAAGATAGCGAAACCCCGCCCGCGGATCCTCTGAAGGCCTACACCGTGGACCTGGTGGCCCGCGCCTCCGAAGGGAAGATCGATCCCCTGGTGGGCCGCCTGGCGGAATTGGACCGCATCATCCAGATCCTCTGCCGCCGCCGGAAGAACAATCCCCTGCTGGTGGGGGAGCCCGGAGTCGGCAAGACCGCCATCGCCGAAGGCCTGGCCCTGCGGCTCCACGAGGGCAAGGTCCCCGAGGCGCTGAGGGGCTCAAGCCTCTTCGCGTTGGATCTGGGCGCCCTGCTGGCGGGCACGCGCTACCGGGGCGATTTCGAACAGCGGGTCAAGGCGGTCATCGAAGCCTTGAAGGCCAAGGACCACGCGCTGCTGTTCATCGATGAGATCCACACCATCGTCGGCGCGGGCTCCGTGAGCGGGGGCAGCCTGGACGCCTCCAACCTGCTCAAGCCCGCCCTGGCCGCCGGGGAGCTGCGCTGCATCGGCGCCACCACCTTCCTGGACGCCAAGCATTCCTTCGACCGGGACCGCGCGCTTTCCCGCCGCTTCCAGAAAGTCGATGTCGGCGAGCCCAGCGAGGCCGAAGCCCTAGACATCCTGAAGGGATTGCGCTCGCTCTTCGAACACCATCATGGGGTCCGTTTCAGCGACGCGGCCCTGGAAGCCGCCGTTCGCCTGTCCGCCCGCCACCTGCGGGATCTGCACCTGCCGGACAAAGCCATCGACGTGCTGGACGAGGCCGGCTCCGCCCAAAAACTCCTGCCCGCCCGGAAGCGCAAGAAAACGCTGGAGGCCCAGGACATTGAAGCGGTCGTGGCCAAGATGGCGCGGGTGCCATTGCAGAGCCTCAGCGGCGACGACCGGTCGCGGCTGGCGGACCTCGACGCGCAGCTCCGCGCGGTCATTTTCGGCCAGGATGCGGCCATCGAAAAAGTGGCCTCCAGCATCAAGCTCAGCCGCTCGGGACTGCGGGGCCACGAGAAACCCACGGGGTCGTTCCTGTTTTCCGGTCCCACCGGCGTGGGAAAGACGGAATTGGCGAAGCAGCTGGCCCACCTGCTCATGGTTCCCTTCCTGCGCTTCGACATGAGCGAATACATGGAGAAGCACGCTGTATCGAGGCTGGTGGGCGCGCCGCCGGGCTATGTGGGGTTCGACGAAGGCGGACTGCTCACGGATGCGGTCCGGAAAAACCCCCACGCCGTGCTGCTGTTGGACGAGATCGAAAAAGCCCATCCGGACCTTTTTGCCATCCTCCTGCAAGTCATGGACCACGCCACGCTGACGGACAATCACGGCCGCCAGGCGGACTTCCGCCATGTGGTGCTCATCCTCACCACCAATGCCGGCGCCAAGGACCTGTCCCAGCGCCGCGTCGGTTTCAACGACACCGCAGGCGGATCAGCGCGGGGCGCCATCGAAAAAGCCTTCACTCCTGAATTCCGGAACCGCCTGGACGCCATCGTTCCGTTCGCGCCGCTGGGACGCCCCGAGATCCTGAAGGTCGTGGACAAGAACCTGGCCGAGCTCCAGGCGCTTCTCGACGAGAAAAACGTGAAGCTGAAGGTCAGCGTTGAAGCCAGGCAATGGCTCGCGGCCAAAGGCTACGAGCCGGCCTTCGGCGCCCGTCCCATGGCGCGCCTCATCGAGGACAGGCTCAAGAAGCCTCTGGCCGAAGCCATCCTGTTCGGCCCTTTGAAGGATGGCGGGAAAGCCGAAGTGGTGCTGTCTGACGGGGAGCCGGCCTTCAAGTACCGGTGATCCAGCGGATCGCCGGTCATCAGGCCGTCCAGGGCCCCCGCCGCGTCGGCAGCTCAAGCGCGCGGCGCAGCCTTGCCAGGAATTCCTCCCGGTCCATCACACGGGCGCCGAGCTTTTCCAGGTTCTCGTTCGGCACCTGGCCGTCGATGAAGTGGAACCCCCGGCTCCAGCACCACGCGCACAGGGCTGCGAAGGCGGCCCTGGAGGCATCGTCCACCTTTGAAAACATGCTCTCGCCGAAGAACGCGGCACCCAGGGAAATTCCATAAAGGCCGCCCACCAGCGCGCCGCCCTGCCACGCCTCGAAACTATGGGCGTAACCGGATCCATGCAACGCCGCGTAGGCGGCCAACATCCCGTCCGTGATCCAGGTGCCCGGGCCGCCGCTCCGGCCGACCGTCGCGCAGTTCCGCATCACCTCCGGGAAGGCCGTGTCCACGCGGATCTCGAAGGGGGCGCTGCGCAGCTTCCGCTTGGTGCGGGAGGGCAGGTGTTCATCGCCGGGCAGGAACACCGCCCGCTCCGGCGGCGACCACCACAGAATCGGCCCCCCGCTTGAGTACCAGGGGAAGATGCCGCAGCGATAGGCTTCCAGCAACCTCGCTTCGCGGAGATCGCCTCCCACGGCCAGCAGCCCGTCCGGCTCCGACTGATGCGGCGGCGGAAAAACGGGACGGGCGTCGAGGGTGAAGATCATGGCAGGGATGAGGCACGAGGCACAAAGGGCGAGGGGAAGAAGGTGAATAAGCTTCGCTCATCTCGCCACATGCTTCACACCTCATGCCTCATGGCTGGATCGCCGTGATCTCGATGCCGCGATAGTAGCGCTTCAGGATCTGGTCGTAGGTGTAGCCTTCCAGCGCCATGCCGTAGGCGCCGGTCTGGTCCATGCCTACGGCGTGCCCCCAGCCGCGGCCATAGAAGATCCATCGTTTTTTGTCCCCGGTGCCGACCGTGATGTAGCGGAACACATTGTCCCTGAGGCCGAGCAGGGCGCGGATGCGCATGCCGGTGAATTCATGGCCGACGCCGCGGGTGTCCCGCACCGTGAGCTTCAGCACGCGCCCATGCTCGTTATGGTCCAGCTCCAGTGCGCGGATGCCGCTCACGCCCACGCGGGATTTCACTTTCGCGAGCAGATCGCTGTCCTTCAGCTCCACCTTCCAGTGGGCTGCCGGATTGTAGCGGTCCCAAGCGGCGCCATCGGGATCGAGGCGGCGGATGAGCAACCGCGATCCGCCCTCCCTCGGCATCCATTTCACGCGGTCCCCCACCTGGATCCGGGCTTCGGACACCAGCCGCAGCTGGCCGCCGATGCTTTCTTCCGCGAGGAACAGGAAACTCGCCAGCGGCAGCGGTTCCGGCACCGCTCCGGGCAGCTTGCGGCGGACGGTTCCATCCCGCAGGAGGGTGCCCTCCGCCAGTTCCGGCGCTTCCAGCTCCTGCCACATGCGTGAGAGGGCCGTCAGCCCGTCCCTCAGGGTCGGGCGGCCATGCCACATGGCGGTGGAGACGATGCCTCGCCGCGCCAGGAAGGCTGCGAGCGGCCGGTCCCCGGGCCTCGTGACGGCGGGTCCTACGAAATAATCCGCGTCCTGGGATCTTTCCATGCCGTCCACCACCCGATCGAACCCCAGCGTCTTCGCCATCCAAAGATAGAGCTGCAGATCCCCGGCTACCGGGCGTTCCGGAGCCGGCAGCCCCAGCCGCTGGCAGAGGCGGGCCATGGGTTCCGTGAGATCGCCGCTGCGGAGCGGCTGTTCCATCCGTTCGCTGGTCAAGACGTCTGGAAGGATGATTCCGAAGGCCGCGAGGCGCAGCAGTTCCAGGTTCAACCAGGACTGGTCGGCGCCCGGGTCCACGGCGCCCAGGAAGGCAATGGCCATGGGCTTGTCCGGATAATTGCTCACACCCTTCAGGTAGGGTTGGGGGCCGCCAAAGACGTAGCTGTTGTCCACGGTGGCGCCGCCGCTGTCCGCCGTGAACAGGGCCTGGATGGGCGCGCCGCCGTAGGTGGCGATGAGCCCCGCGGTCTCGGCCACGGCGCGGTCCGCCAGCGGCTGCTCGCCGTCCTTACCGCCGTAGACCTGGTCCAGGGGCGTGTCCAGCAGGTCGAAACCGGCGCCTTTGCGCTTGCCGCGATTGGCCACCACGTAGGTGCGCGCCGCCACCGCCTGCACCTTCAGGGCCTCCACATTCGGATATTCATTGGCGCCCATCTCGCGCGGCACCACGCCGCGGACGTAGTCTTCCAAGGCAACCTGGTTGACCACCGTGAGCCGGCCGTCGCCATTGGGGAAGAATTCGACGGTGCCGCGGTAGCGGCCCTTGCCGAGAACGTGGACGGTGCCGTTGTTCGAACGGAACAGCACCCCTTCGGAGGGCAGCGGCCGCCGCTCGTAGCGTTCGGTCACGGCATAAAGAGCACGGCCCTTGCGCGGTTTCCCGGGAAGGTGCTCCGAGGACACCCACAATTCAGGGAAGCCGTTGCCGCTCAATTTCTGCAGAATCTGCTCGGTGTCTTCGGCCCGGCTGAAATGGCCCGTCAGCACTTTCCAGGACGCCCCGTCGGGAACGAAGATCTTTTCTGGCTGCTCCCCGAGTTCCCGCAACCGGCGCATGGTTTCCGCGGCAGCCGCCGCGCTCATGTCGCCACCCACGCGGATGCGGTATTCGTCCCGTGGATCGGCTTCGCCCCGGCTGTCCCACCAGATCCGCAGTTTTTCCCCATCCCGCAATTTCATGACGAGGCGTCCGCCCCGCGTGACCAGGTCGCCGCCGCCGTCCAATGTCACCTGCCAGTCGCTCATCTCGGTGGAAAGGCCGATGCGGACCGGGGCCTGCGCCGAGACGGGATGCACCAGACCGGCGAGCAGCAAGGATGTGGACAGGACTCTGGGATTCATGCTTCCAGCTTAGTGGCCGTTACGAAACAACCAGTGCTTTTTCTGGTTGTTTCGCTACGGCCACTGTCATGAACGAGGGGGACCGCCCGGTCGCTTCGCTTCCTCTGCGTCCCCTGGTCTCCCCCCCCCCCCCCCCCCCAGCCCGGACACCGCGTCTTATGTCGCTCATCAAATCGAAGCGGAAGGTTTATTTTGTGACGGCGACTTAGCTGAGGAAGTCCTGCAACATCCGCCTGCGCCGGCCGCGGAGCTGCGCCAGGCTGAGCAGTTCCCCGCCGGGGCCCGCGCGGTTGCAGAGCAGGGCCACGCAGCAGCGGTCTTCGATCCGGACGAAAATCGCCGCGCCGGTATAGCCCAGATGTTGCCAGAAGGCCGATGGCTCGGACATCTGCGCCGCCGCCGGATCCATCGCCGGCCAGTCCGTGGATGCGGATTCCAGGACCTTGACGCCCCCCGCACCGGGCGGAATCCGGGCCAGCAGATCCGCGTACGGCGCGGTGGCGCGTTGCAAACCCAGGCCCCAGATCTCGCCGTCCTCGCTCCGGGCGGTTTCGATGGCCATGCGGTCCGGCCAGCGGGCCGCCATCCATTTCTCCAGCGCGGATTCGAGCTGTTTTCCGGAGGCGCCGAACCCCGCGTGGCCGATCATGCCGGCCCGGGCATTGGCATCGTGGGGCAGATGGGGATCGGGGCCGGGGTAGTCGAGTTCCGGCGCCGCGATGGCCCAGGCGGTTGAATCCTGGCCCGCCGGGATGGGCATGGGCGTTCCGGTCCAGGGCGCCGGGCTGAGGCCGGAGGCCGCGGCTCCGAGCTGTTTCCAGGGCAGCCGGAGCTCCAGCTCCAGCAGCTCGGCGATCAGGCGATAACCCAGATCTGAATACGTGGACACACCCATTTCGGACGTCTTCAGCAGTGGGTGGTTCCCGGGCAGCGGCGTCCGCCGGAGCTGCGCCGCCAGGGGTTCGCCGGTGTAAGGGAGCCAGGGCGGCAGGCCCGCCGAATGGGAAAGCAGTTGCCGGACCGTCAGCGGATGCTCACGATCGTGGAAGCCCAGCTCCCAGCGGCGGTCCACATCGAGATCCAGGTAGGCATGGGCCAGCGTAGCGGTCGCCAGCGGCTTGGCGAGCGAGGCGAGGTCGTGGAAGGTCACGCCGGATCCGCAGGATGCGGATAGTTCTCGCGCGGCCATTTCCAGCCGTTTTCGATCTTCTGCCAGCCAACATGCGCGTAGTAACGCTCAGCGATCACCGATGCCTGCAGGACCCACTGCACATCAGGCCTTCCGAGGCTCTGGGCGCGTTCCAGAAGATCCTTGCCCAGGCCGCGGTTCTGGAAGTCCGGATGCACCGCCAGGTCGCAGACATAGCCATCGTAAGCGTAGTCGGTCCAGCCCCGCAGCAGCGCCACGAGCCGCTGGCCGCCCCGATCCTCGAACTCCTCCCAAGTAGTGAGCACCACGTTGGAGCCCTGGAACATGCGCTTCAGGCGATCCAGATCCGCAGTGGGCCGACGCAGTTTGGCCGCGTCGTAGAGTTCCGCGATGGCCTTGGGTTCCGGGACGATATCGCTGCGGTGGATGAAGCCCATCAATCCTCCAGCATCGCCGCGAGGCTCGACTCGACCGCTTTCTGCACCTGGTCCGCCACCCGCATGGCCTCCAGGCCGTCGGCCCACGAGACGTAGTCCTGGCCTCGGCCTTGGCAGGCCTGGTAGAAGGCTTCGATTTCGAGCTTGAGCGGTTCACCTTCCTCGATGTCCACGGTCTCAGGGATGACTTCCGGGCCGTTTTCGCCCATCTTCAGACGCAGGATCTCCAGCTTCTGGGCGGCGAAATCCAGGCTGGCGTATTCCTGGTTTCCGAAGGCCCGCAGCGTCCGCTCCTTCTTGCGCGCCACGCGGCTGGCGGTGACCGTGGCGAAGGCGCCGCCTTCGAATTTGAGCCTCGCGTTCACCAGGTCCGGGAATTTCGTGAGCACCGGCACGCCCACGGCCTCCACATCCACCACGGGCCGCTGCACCAGCGCCATCAGCAGATCCAGGTCATGGATCATCACATCCATCACGACATCCACTTCCAGCGAGCGCATGGGAAAAGGCGAGACGCGGATGGCTTCGATGAACTTGGGTTTGAAGTTCGCCGCGCGAAGGGCCACCACAGCCGGATTGAACCGCTCCAGGTGGCCCACGCAGGCCACCAAGTCCGGGTTGGTCTTGCGCGCGACCGCCAGGACCGCCAGCAAGGCCTCACCCTCCAGGAGATTCGCCGCCAGGGGCTTTTCCATGAGCAGATGCTTGCCCGCCTTCAGGACTTCCACGCCGATCGCGTGGTGGAGCCCCGTGGGGGCTGCGATCTGCACCGCATCGACCTCGGCGAGCACATCCGACACCTGCGGCGCCCAGCGCGTATGGAATTTTTCCGCGATCTCCTTTCCCCGTTCGGCGGAAGGGTCCACCACCGCCACCAGGTCCACGGTCTCCGAGCTGGATGCGATCCTGGCGTGGTGCTGGCCCAGGTGCCCCACACCCACCACGGCGACGCGAAATCTGGACATGGAATCCTCCCCCAACAGTGTAGGCGAGCATCAGCTAAGCTATTGGGAACTTCGAGGTCCACATGCCTGCATTCGATTCCCTCTCGCTCGTCAAATGGTTCCACTTCATCCTGTTGTCCGTGGCCGGGGGCGGCGCGGTCGTGGCCTTGCTGCTTTCGGGCTACGAAGATGAACGCGAGGACCTCCGCGGCCTGGCGGCCACGGTATGGAAGCGCACGGTGGGCTGGGGCTTCCGACTGGCGCTGGTGGCGGGCATCGGCGCTTTCCTGATTTATTTGAAGGCCGGGAGCAACCTTCTCCTGGAACACTTCATGCACGTCAAACTGACCCTGGTGCTGATTCTCCTGGCCTGCTCGGAAATGGCGCCGAAGGGACTGGCTGCAGGCAAGCGCGGCGCGGCGATGCTTGCCCTGCTGCTCTTCATGCTGGCGAGCTTCGTGATGTACAACCAGGGCATCTTCGGCCAAAAATCGAAACCCATGCCGGTCCCCATGGCCCAGTCCGCGCCTGACAGCACCGTTCCCGCGGGCCGTTGATCCTCCGGAACCATCCGCCCGCGCCCCTGGTATGGGCGGTGCTGGCCTGCGCGATGCCATCGGCGGGCGATTGGCCGCGCACCGTCCCTGAATCCACCCGACACGCCCGCACCAGCACCGTGGCGGAGGTGCGCGGATTCATGGCAGCCCTAAGCCGCCGCGCGCCGGCGCTGGTGCCCTACCGGCCACGGCATGCGCCCATGGCCACCGAGGCTGGAAAACCGCTGCTGGCCTGGCGTCTGCCTGCCGCATCCAAGGACGCCCTGCGCGTCTACCTCAACGCCAACATCCATGCGGGCGAGGTCGAAGGCAAGGAGGCGGTGCAGCTCATCGTGCGGGAGTTCCTGCAAGGACTGCATCCGGCGGCGCGGCGGCACCTGGATCTGGTGGTCTGCCCCGCCTACAACGCCGACGGCACGGATGCCCTGGATCCGGCCATCCGCAGGTACCAGCCGAACCCTGAAAGCGGCGTCGGCCGGCGCGAGAATTCGCGTGGCCTGGATCTGAACCGCGACTTGATGAAGGCCCAGGCTGCGAACACCCGCTGGTTCCTTGCGATGCTCAAGGACTTCGACCCGGCCGTGGTCTTCGACCTGCACACCACCAACGGGAGCTACCACGGCTTCCACCTGACCTACGCGCCGAGCCTGGCCCTGGGAGCGGATCCGGACCTGCTGACCTTCAACCGCCGCCTGCTGAACGAGGTGCGCGACGGCCTGAAAAGCCGAGGCCTTCCGGCCTATGACTACGGCAACTTCCGCCCCGAGTCCCTGAAGCCGGGCGAGGTCCCGGCGGGCTGGGAGACTTTCGATTTCCGGCCCCGCTACCTGAGCAACTATCCAGGGCTTCAAAACCGCCTGGCGATCCTGTCCGAAGCCTACGTCTACCGGAGCTACGCGGACCGCATCGCGGACACCCGGACCTTCGTGCTGGCCTGCCTGGACTGGATCGCCGCCCACCGCGGCGAGGTGCGGCGCGTCCTCGGAGAAGCGCGCCGGCATTGGATGGACAGTTGGCAGGCCGGAACGCCCAGCCTGCCCCTTGCCGCGGATTTCGCCCTTACAGAGCGCCATTCCTTCGACGTGGTGCAGCCCCTGAAAGATGCCGATGGGCGCGTCATCGGCGAAGCTTCCCGCGCGACCCTCGACTTGCCAAGTTTCGTGACTTGGGCGCCCCGGGAATCCATCGCGGTGCCGGAGGGCTACCTGGTCGACGCGGCCTACGCCTTCAAGGTGCGGCCGGTGCTGGAGGCCCACGGCATCAAGGTGTTGCCGGGGTCGGCCAGGCCGAGGTCGCCCTTGAATTTCTTTCATGAAACCAGTCGCACGGTCGCTGCCCAATTCTTCCAGGGCAGCATCGGCCTCACCCTCAAGGGAGCCTGGACCCCCGAAGAATCCCCGCTCCCAAAGGCTCCGCGCTGGACCCGGGTGGACCTGGACCAGGCGCTCTACGTGCCCCTCGACCAGCCCCTGGGCCGCGTCGCCTTCTACCTGCTGGATCCCCGCAGCCCCGATGGCCTGGTGACCTGGGGATTCTTCCACGAAAGTCTGCTGCGCAGCGACGGCGCCTGGGGCGAGCCGTTGCGCTTCCCGATCCTGGCGGTGGGTGGGGCCCATGACATCGTGGGTGCGGATCCGGGACCGTCCGCCAAAAAGGCCGAGTGACGAGCTAGGCAGGATCAGGCCGCCACGCGACCGGCCCTGGCGGCTCCGAGGGTCGCGTGCATCACAGGCACTACCAGGAACCCTCCCAACTCCTGGAAGATGGCCCAAAATTTGATTTGGCAAAGGAAAATACTATTGCGGCGAATTCTCAGTAGGGAATAATCTACCCACACCCCTTCCTCACAGGAGATCTCGATGCCAAGGACCTTCCGCCCACTCTTTGCCGCCCTGTTGCTCTCGTTTTCGACGAGCCTGGTCGGGCAGATTGCCCAGGATTCCGGCACTCCGGCGGGTCCAGTACCCCAAGCCCTGACAGCCCTGATGACCCCGCCCGTGGTTCCCACCGGCAGCCTGACCACGCTGTTTGCAGGCAACAATTCCCAGAACGGCAACATGTTCGATGTCCAGACCATCAATAAAATCACCATCACCAGTTTCGCCATCAACCTTTCAACCAGCTACCCATCCACGACGATGGAGGTCTACTACAAGGCCGGGACTTCCGTGGGTTTCGAAACGAACGCCGGAGCCTGGACCCTCCTCGGAAGCTCCGTCGTCACCAGCCTGGGCGACAACGTGCCCACGCCGCTCCCCGTAGGCGGATTGACCCTTGATGCGGGGCAGGTCTATGCCTTCTACATCACAAGCACCAGCCCCATCGGATTCGGTGTCATCCGGTACACCAACGGGACCACCGACTATTCCAATTCGGATCTGACCATCTACCACGGCTTCGGCAAAGCCTATCCTTTCGCCAACACCTTCTCGCCGCGCATCTGGAACGGCACCATTTTCTACAACATCATTCCCGCTTACGACACCAGCTTCCTGGACGATTCGGGCAATTCCCTGATCTGCTTCAGTTCGGTCACCGGGGATTTCCAATGGAACGTGCTGGCGGGGCCCAATGCCGGAAACACCTACACGGGAACATCAAGGGTGACCCAGACCCGGATGGCCACCAAGCTCGCCACGCCGTTCGGGGTCTTCCCATCGCTGAACCTCTACTGGAACACCATCCAGAACTCGGCCACGGCCACCCTGGCTCCGACCGTCCAGACCACCCAGTTCGATCCCTACTTCAGGCTTTCAGACGCAAATACCACCAACAACCCGCCCTCCCCCTGCCTCCCGGCGCTCGAAGTCCGGTCCTTAAGCACACCCAATAACTAAGCCCTCACGGAGGATCTGATGCGGATGAATCCAGTTGCTCTCCTGCTCGGCCTGTCGCTTGCGGCGCAGACTCCGGCCGCGAAACCCGTGCCGGCGCCCGCGGCCGAGCCCACCATCGGCGCTGCCATCGATGGCACCTTTCAATGGGTGCCCGGCCAGTTCCTCGCCGCAGCCGATGCCATGCCCGAAGACAAATACGACTGGGCCCCTACCCAAGGCGAGTTCAAGGGCGTCAAGACCTTCGCCCAGCAGGTCAAGCACGTGGCGGCCGTAAACTACCTCGTGGGCGCCGCCGTCCTCGGGGAGAAGCCCCCGGTCGAGCTCGGGAATGCCGAAATGGGCCCCGACAACCTCAAAACCAAGGCTGATATCGCGGTCTTCCTGAAGGCTTCCTTCGACTACGCCCGCAAGGCCATCAAGGGCATCACGCCCCAGAACGGCACCAAGGCCATGAAGAGCCCCTTCGGCGAAGGCACCATGACGCCCCTGGGAATGGCCGCCCTCCTTGGTTTCCACGGCATGGACCACTACGGCCAGATGGCCGTCTACCTCCGCATGAACGGCATCATTCCGCCGGCGAGCCGCAAGAAGTAGCGCTCTGGTTCGAAATCAAACCGCGGACTCGCTCAGGGTGATCTCCACCCAGGCCTGCGTTCCAGTCGCCTTTGGAATCAACCCCAATCGCCCGCCCATCAACTCCACGATGCCCACCGCCAGGGGCAGGCCGATGCCAAGGCCGCCCCGGCGACGGCGGAGGCTGCGCTCCTCCTGCTCGAAAGGGTGCATCAGGCGCTCCCAGTCCGGCGGCAGGCCCGGGCCCTCATCCTCGATCTCGAAGCGGAGATGCCATGCTCCAGGCTCGGGGGTGGCCCTCAGGCGGAAGGCGACGTTGCCCCGCTCGGTGAATCCCAGAGCGTTGTCCAGCAAGGCTTCCAGAGCCTTGCAGAGCCTCGGGGCATCGCAGCGCACCGGACGGGGTAGCGGGTCCAGCGCAACGGCGGGGGTGAGCCCCTTGGCCAGGGCCTGGGCCCTGAAGTCATCGGCGATGGGTTGAAGATGCGCGCCGAGATCCTCCAAGCCTGGGCGGAGGACGAGGGTGCCCTGGGCCAGGCTTGAAAGATCAAGAAGGCCCTCGACCTGGCGCCCCAAGCGATCGGCGGCGCCCCTCGCTTTGTCCAGGATGAGGGTCTGCTCAGGTGTCGGGCCGAGGACCTCAAGCATCTGGAGGTGCCCCGTCAGCACCTGCAGGGGTGTCCTCAACTCGTGGTGGGCGTTGTCCATGAAGGCTTCCTGGGTCTTCCGGAACCGCTGTTCCGCCTCCAGGGAGCGGCGCTGCTCGCGGATGATGCGGTTCTTGGCCTGAGCCATGGCGAACAGCGCCAGCCCCCCCACCGCCAACAGGAAGACGGTTCCAAGGATGAAGCTCAGGACCAGGCGGATTTCCGGCACAGGAAGGCCTTAGAAAGGACGAGGTTCAGGGACAGGCCAAGAAAATAGGTGATGATCCAGGGTACGAGGATCCAAGCCTTGGGAAGGCTCTTCAGGAACAGATCGGCCAGGGGGATGAAGGTGAGATGCATCCCTTGCCCCAGCACCCAGCCGCCCAGCAGCCAGAATGCGGGCTGCCTGTAGACCGTCTCTCCCTCCGGCTGGGCAATCAGGTCCTTCAGCCGCCAGAGGCAGAATCCGAGCAGGATGAGGCTCGCCAGGATCAGGGTCACCGGCCATTTCCGGCCGAATCCGATCAAGGAAGCCTCCAGCGTGGCGCTGCCCAGGAAGGCGACCACGGCCGTCGCCAGGATCCTGGGCGGAATGGGTCGTGGCCCCAGGCCTGAAAGCACCCACAGAGAAAGCAACACCTGGGGCACCATCGCGAAGTCGGTGAGCCAGGCGTTATGGACGTGGCGGAAGGCCATCCCGAGCAGGGCCCAATTCACCACGAGATCGAAACCCACGGCTACCGCGAGGCGATCCATCCACGGCAGGTTGATGAACCGGGAAGTCCTCCGGTTCACGAGAGCGGCCGAAACAGGAAAGAGGGGACTGATCAGTTGAATCCCCCAACCAATCCAAAGAATGACCGTGAACTGGCTCATCCGGAGCTGGGCAGCTAGGTCCAGGACTTCGAGGCGCAGAACGGGGGGCAGTCGGTCCCGAATTGGGTGAACACATTGCCGGGGCCAGCGAGATCCTCGCCCTTTCCATCGACCGCCACCATCACCATGGTGGGCGATCCGTCCTTGTGCTGGGCGTGGTAGATGCGGATGCCGGCGGCTCCGGGCTGGGCCAGAAGCTGTTCAAAGGCGCTTCGGTTGAAGGCCGAAGCGTGATGCGCTCCCTTATCGGCCTTGTCCTGGTAGGCCTTGACGAGGCCGGCGGCCTCCTCCCGGGTGATGCGATGATCGCGGGTCGGATCGAAGGCCTTTTTTCGCACGGACTACTCCTGGAAAGGGATGCGGTTCATCCCAAGGGGATCGGACGGGTGGGTTCCTGTTTCTGGATACGCCCTCCGCCTGCTTCAGTCAAGGAAAAGACAGGGCCGACACGGCCCGTAGTGTGGCGGACTCCGGATTTCCAGCGGCGCCAGGCGGCCCCACCCGGCGAAACCCTACCGCAGCGTCTCCTCCATCTCTGCCAGCACATAGGCCATGATTCCCACGGCGGCGATGTTCTTCTGCATGTCGAGTTTGATGATCTTGTCGAAAGTGTCGGCCTTGGTGTGGTGGATTTCCCAGTAATGGGTCGTGTCATGGTTGACGCCGACGCCGGGAACGCCCGCGTTCACGGTCGGGCCGATGTCGGTGCCGCTGCCGCCCATCTCCATCCGGGTGGCGTCGAGGGGCTCCAGCAGCGGTGCGACGGATTTCAGCAACGCAAGGCCCTTGTCGGCGCGCGCCTTCGCTTCGGGCGTGGCGGCGGCGGCCTTGTTGCGGCCCTCCCCCTGGAAGTCCAGGCTGAAGCCCTTCACGGGCCCGTTGCCGCTGTCGCTCTCCAGGGCCGCGACGAAATTCACAAGCTCGGCTTGGTGCGCGTCACGGTAGCCCTTGCCGCCAAAGTCGCCGTTCTCCTCGTTGGTGAAGAAGACCACGCGGACGGTGCGTTTGGGTTTCAGGCCTGCGTCCAGGATCGCCTTCGCGGCCCCCAGCGAGATCATGCAGCCCACGCCATCGTCCTGGGCCCCCTGCCCCACATCCCAGCTATCGAGATGGCCGCCCAGGAGCACCACCTCCAGGGGTTTTTCGGAACCGACGATCTCTCCCACCACGTTGGCCGACGGCTGGTTGGGGATGAGTTCGTTCTCCAGCTCCAGATGCAGCTGGATGGTCTCGCCGCGCCGGGCCATGCGCCCCATCATCGCGGAATTCTCGATGGACACCGCCGCGGAGGGGATCTTCGGCAGCTTCTCGTCGTAGGCCAGGGTTCCGGTATGCGGCGTGTCGAAGCTGAGGCTGCCCACCGAACGCACCAGGGCCGCCACCGCGCCGTATTTGGCCGCGCGGGAGGCGCCGAACACCCGGTACGCGACGGTCTGGCCGTAGCCGGTGAAGGGCACGTCGTAGAGCACGATCTTGCCTCTGGCCCCGGCCTCGCCGAGCTTGTCCAGTTCAGCGAAGCTGCCCACCACCGCCACCTCCGCCGTGATGCCGCCCTTGGGCGTCGCTACGCTCATGCCCAGGCCCAGGATGGACAGTTCATGCCGCTGGGGCGTGATGGTCCAGGCTTTTTCCGCGCCTCGTCTCCAATAAGGCACCAGGATTTTTTCGGTGTGCACGTTCTGCAGTCCATCGGCTTTCATGGTCTTCACGGCCCAGTCGATGGCCTTGTCCAACCGCTCGGAACCGCTGATGCGGTTCCCCACCTGGTCGCAGAGTTCCCCGAGCTGGTCGTAGGCCGTGGACGACTGAAGCGAAGCGCCCAGGATCCGCGCGGCGGCGGGGCGGTGGCGCTCGGTTGGCGCCTGCGCCTGCGCCACGAAGGGGACCAGGTGGATCAAAGTGAAAACAAGGACCGCCTTGACCATCGCGCGCATGGGGATCTCCTGGCCCTCATGTTACTGGGTAGAGGCTTTGGCGGAAGAAAATCCCTGGAGAGCGTGACGGATCGTCAAAAAGCAGCGGCCGCGAATGGCATCCGGATCATTTCCCGACCGCCTTCAGATGCTCCTCGATCTCTTTCTTCACCTGCTTCATCAGCGGGTTTGGAATGGGGACGCTGAGGTTGTACTGGGCGATGCGCCAGGCGCCGCCCTGCTTCACGAGCACGCCGGATCCCCGCGCAGGGCCCAGGTTCGGCGTGTCCAGGTCCTCGTCGAACCAGGCGGTGCTTCCATCCCTGGAAAAGCCCATATGGCGTTTCACGGACTTGAAGGCCCAGGCCTTGCCTTTCTTGAAATAGGGTTCCGCCCAGACGCGGAATTCGTCCTTGGTCCAGCGTTCGGTGGCGTCGGTCCCCAGGAACACCGCGCCCGGAGCCATCAGGCTGAAGTACAGCTCCGCGTCGGCCTGCGCCGCCGCGAGATGCCATAGGTCGAGTACGTCTCCGGGCGTCTGCGCCGCGGGCGCGTTCATCGCCAGGGCAGGCATGAAGAGCAGCATGGCCACCTCCTTCATTGGATCCTCAAATTCACCTGGATCCGCATGCTTCCAAAGGAATCCACGGAGATCACTTCCCAACTCACGGGCCCATCGCTGCCCTTGGCGGTTTCGCCTGGCCCCAGGTTGTAGGCGGCGTCGTCCAGCTCCCACCGGCCGCAGGGGAACCTCGGCTGGGGCGGTTCCGGGCTGCGTGGATGAGCGTCCATGATGCGCACGGGCCCCTTCGGCTCGCCTTCCCGGCTCAATAGGCTCGGATCGATGTGTTCCACGATGAGGCCTTCGAACCCAGGCCCCCAGCGGTTCCCCACGCGGCCGCGGTTGAAGCCCCAGGGCCGGCGCACCGAAAATTCCCAGAAGGCGCCCGCTTTCCTGGGATCTGGCACCACCAGCCGCTGCGAGTCGATTCCCGGCGCCCGTTCCAGGGGCGCGAGCCACCCGTCCCAGGCGCGGCCCTTGATCCGTTCCTTCTTCACCAGGGATCCGAAGCGCCCGCGGTACCACAATTCGCCGATCACCCAGGGGCCGGGGTGGGAAGGGCTGTAGCCCGTGTCCTGCTGCCAAGGGCCGGTGTCGCCGTGGGCCGCGTCCCAGCCCCGGTACTGTCCGGCGTCCATCAGATCCCAGATGCCCGCGGTATTGGGGTCCTCGCAGCCGAGGTACAAGTCGTCCACGGCGTGCTCGCCCATGGCGTGGAAGGATTCGTGGACGATGTTCCCCAGCGGGGCCTGTTCAGTCATGAACACCACGGGCCAGGTGGACGATGGGTTCCAGGGCAGAGGCATCATGAAGGTCACGGGCCGGAGATGGGCGTCGTTGTTGGTGATGGATTTCGGTTCGCCAGGCGCGAAGATCCAGAGGTGGTCCGGTTTCCCATCGGGCTTCATAGCGCCCGTGCGGTTGTCCACGCGATCGAAATCGTGGAGGTCCTGGCCTTTCAATTTCTCCAGGACGAACCGCACCATGCCGGCTCTTTGATCGTCATTGCGCGGCTTGGTGTGCTGCGGGTCCGTGAAATGCAGGATGGCGCCCTCTTCCAGGGCGAGGTTGCCCTTGGATACTTCATAGAGGAAATTGGCCGCGCTGGCCTGGCCGGGTTTGCGGTTGAAAAGGAGCCTCCGCAAGTCGTCGTCAGGCATGGTCACCGCTTCGTCTGCGAAATCCAGGCGCACCACGAGGACCTTTTCAACCCGGTATTGATTCGCAGGCCGGAGCACGATGGTGGCCGCTTCGCCATTCCGCATGTGCACCATGTCCCTGGCCCAGCCCTCCTTTTCGAAAATCAGCACCGGATGGGTGTCCTCCGCCGATCCGAGCAAGGAGAACCGGCCGTCGCTTCCCGTGATGTCCCAGGAATAGCCGCGCAGCGCAGGCATCAAGGCGTTGCGGTCCTGGTCGGTGCGGATGCCCTCGTCCACGAAGACGCGGACGCCAGCGACCGCGCGCTGGCCATCGGTCACCTGCCCGGAGACCGGTCCCTGGGCGCGCAGAGCGAGCGATGCGAGGGTGGCCAGGATCAGCGGGAATCGGTGCATGGGGCATTGTCTCAGAGCCGGCGGCCGAAGTCCCACCGGATTCCCGCTTCAGGGGAAGGCCCGTCAGCGTTACAATGGCGGGTTCGGAGCACTTCGTGACTGATCCCCAACTGATCCGCAATTTTTCCATCGTGGCGCACATCGACCACGGCAAATCCACGTTGGCCGACCGTCTGCTGGAACTCACCAAGACCGTGGCCCACCGGGACATGCAGGCCCAGATGCTGGACGACATGGACCTGGAGCGGGAACGCGGCATCACCATCAAGGCCCACGCCGTGACCTGCATGTATCCCGCCCAGGACGGCAAGACCTACACCTTGAACCTCATCGACACGCCTGGCCACGTGGATTTCACCTACGAGGTGAGCCGCAGCCTCGCCGCCTGCGAAGGCGCCATCCTGGTGGTGGACGCGACCCAAGGCGTGGAGGCCCAGACCTTGGCCAATGCCTATCTCGCGCTGGAAAACGGCCTGGAAGTATTTCCCGTGCTCAACAAGACGGACCTCCCCAGCGCCGACCCCGCGCGGGTGCTGGAGCAGATCGACACGGTCATCGGGCTGGTGGACACGGCGCACGCCGTGAACGTCAGCGCAAAAACCGGTGAGAACTGCGAGGCGGTGCTCGAGCAGATCGTCAAGTGCATCCCGGCGCCCCAGGGCGACAAGCTGGGCCCGCTCCAGGCGCTCATCTTCGACTGCTACTACGATCCCTACCGCGGCATCGTGAGCCTCATCCGCATCTTCAACGGCACGCTGAAGGCCGGGGACCAGATCCGCTTCATGTCCAACGGCTCCGAATACCGCGTGGACGAGATCGGGATCTTCGATCCCAAGATGAGCAAGCAGCCAACCATGTCCGTGGGCGAAGTGGGCTACCTGGTGGCCTCGATCAAGCAGCTGACCGATGTGAAGGTCGGCGACACCATCACCCACGCCTTGACCAACAGCACCACCCCGGCCACGGAAATGCTCAAGGGCTTCAAGGAGATCCAGCCGGTGGTGTTCGCGGGAATCTTCCCCACCAGCAGCGATGATTTCGAAAATTTGCGCACCGCCATGGACAAGCTGCGCCTCAACGACAGCAGCTTCACCTACGAGCCCGAAACGTCCACGGCGCTGGGCTTCGGTTTCCGCTGCGGCTTCCTTGGGCTGTTGCACATGGAGATCGTGCAGGAGCGGCTGGAGCGCGAATTCAACCTGGACCTCATCACCACCGCGCCCAGCGTGCGCTATCACGTGTACCTGACCGACGGCGACGAGGTCATCGTGGACAACCCATCGAAGCTGCCCCCGCTCCAGAAGATCGCCCGCATCGAAGAGCCCATCATCGAGGCCACGATCCTCACCCGGGCGGATTTCGTGGGCGGCCTGCTCAAGCTTTGCGAAGAGCGCCGCGGCCTGCAACAAAGATTGGAATATGTCAGCAGCGACCGGGTGATGCTCGTCTATGAGCTGCCCCTGAACGAAGTGGTGCTGGACTTCTACGACAAGCTGAAATCCCTCTCCAAGGGCTATGCCAGCTTCGATTACCATATGAAGCACTACACGGAATCGGATCTGGTGAAGATGGATCTGCTGGTGAATGGCGAGCCCGTGGACGCGCTCTCCATCCTGGTGCACCGCGCCAAGAGCAATGCCCTGGGCCTCGCGCTTTGCCAGAAGATGAAGGAAGTGATCCCCCAGCAGATGTTCGATGTGGCCATCCAGGCGGCCATCGGCGCCAAGTTCATCGCCCGCACCAATGTGAAGGCCCGCCGAAAAGACGTGACCGCCAAGTGCTACGGTGGCGACGTGTCCCGAAAGAAAAAGCTGCTGCAGAAACAGAAGGAAGGCAAGAAACGCATGAAGTCCATCGGCAATGTGGAGATCCCGCAGGAAGCCTTCCTGGCCATTCTGAAAGTTGATAACTAGGCATGTTCATGCGCTTCGGCCTTCCTCGTGACTACCCCCCGAACGCACAGGACATCAAGTCCTGTGCTCCCGCTCGGCCTGCGGCCTTGCGGAGGGGGCCCCGTGGCAAGAAGCGCATGAAGTCCATCGGCAATGTGGAGATCCCGCAGGAAGCCTTCCTGGCCATTCTGAAAGTTGATAACTAGGCATGTTACTGATGCGCCAGCCCGCCGTCGAACTCCAGCAGGAACCGCCCAAGCCGCCCGCCGGGCCGCGCCCTTGGTACGTGCTGACGCCCAGCATGAAACTGCAGCTGATCATCCTGATCGGCGCGCTGCTCTATCTGCGGCTGTGGATGCGCAAGCGCCAGCGCGATCAAATCTGTTCCCACTGCGGGCACCGCAACCCCACGCACCGGACCAACTGCTCCCGGTGTTCGGCTCCGTTATTCGGGAGCAAGGGACTTTGATCGTCTAGGTATCAGCCCTGGGCAGCCGCCCCCGGGCTTGAGCCAGATATGGAAAGCGCGCCACCGGGGCGCGCTTTCCAGGAGCCTCTTGGCGGCTAGAACTCGATATCCATGCCTTCTTCGCCGGCGAGTTCGTTTTCCTCGCCCAGCACAGCGCAGGCGGCGCTGTACATCTGGAGGACCGCGGCCTTTCGGTTGCTCAGATTCGTCAGCAGATCCTTCACCCGCTGCACTTCCGAGGCGATGGTGTTGTTGATCTGCTCCACTTCCGCTTTGCAGCGTCCGCGGGTCTGTTCGTAGAACTGGGTTTGGTCGTTGCTCAGGTCCATGGGGGGCCTCCCTGGGAAATGGTGGAGTGGATGGAACAGGATTACAAGGGTGATCGAGGTTTCAAATCTAGAGCAAGGGAACCAAGCATACAAAGGTTAAAAGTGGTTTGCCAGAGTTTAAGCCGTCTTTCAACAACTACCCGGAGGCCAGAGTGGCGGTTCGTGCGGAACCAGCTTCAGGCGTGCCAGGCGATCCAGATCAGGACTGGAATGATGATCAGGAGCAGCACGATCGCCCGGACCAGCCACGGTGATCGGGTGGATTCCATGGATTCCAGCTCCGGCAAGGGGATGGGAATCTGCGCTGGCGCCCGCTTCTGGACCACTGCGGTGGTGGTGGGCTGATCCTCCAGTTTGGTCCGAGCCAGTTCCCCGGATTGCATCCCAGTGCCTTTTTTCAAGGCCAGATCCGAGACCCGGACTGCAAACCGGGCGGACATGACTTCCTCCACCTGCTCTTTCGTGCCCTTGAGCAGGGCGTTCACGTATTCCGCCACATCGTGATCCGTGGGTTCGCTGGATTGGCGCACCAGCAGATCTTTGAGATCCCGCTCCAGGAACCGGGCCGACGGATACCGCATCTCCACGTTTTTTTGCAGGCACTTGTTCACGATGGCCGCCATCTCCCGGGAGATGGATGGATTGATGGATTGCACATCGCTGATGCGGCCCATGCGCACCTTTTCGAGCACTCCCAGCTCGGAATCCGCGTGGAAACAGCGCTCGCCTGTCAGAAGTTCGAAGAGCACGAGACCCAGCGAATAGAGGTCTGACCGGTTGTCCAGGGGCTGGCCGAGGGCCTGCTCCGGACTCATGTACAGGAGCTTCCCCTTCAGGGCGCCTGCCAGGGTCTGGGTGTTCTTGGTGGCTGCTTTGGCAATGCCGAAGTCCACGAGCTTCACAGCGCCGTCGCTGCTGATCAGGATGTTCTGGGGACTGATGTCCCGGTGGACCAGCTTTAGTTCCCGGTCGTTGAGCGCCTTCTTGCGGTGGGCATGGTCCAGGGCCACCGCCACTTTCATGGTCACGAAGGCAGCCACGGGCTCCGGAAAGGGCAGCCGGTATTCCCGCACCTTCCGGAGCAGGGAGCGGAGGTCCTTGCCATCCACGTACTCCATGGCGATGTAGTAGGATCCCGAGGCCTTTCCGAGATCAAAGATCTGCACGATGTTCGGATGCGTCAGCTGGGCCGCCAGCTTCGCTTCGTCGATGAACATGGTGACGAACTCTTCGTTGTCCGAAAGATGAGGCAGGATGCGCTTGATGGCCACGATCTTCTGGAACCCCTGCACGCCGCGCTGTTTGGCCTTGAAGAGCTCCGCCATGCCTCCCACGGCGATCTTTTCCAGCAGGTAGTAGTTCCCGTACTCCTCCAGCACATTGGCGGGCGCGGGTTCGGACATGTCCGGAAAGGCCTGGGTTCCCATAAGGCTGGGCGGCAGGGGCGCCGGTGGGCGGTCCATGATCGTGGGGCCTGCGATGCTCGCCGAACCCGTGGCCTCGGCCTCCAGGGCGAACGGATCAAAGATGCCGGAAATGCCGCTGAGGGTGTACTCGTCATCCTGCTGGTCGCCAGTCTTGGGAACCGCCTCGGAGGACTTGTCCTGGGCCATAGGCGGCGGCGGGGCTGCCAGTTTCGGAGCCTCCGGAACCAACGCTGCGGCCGCAGCCGGTGGCTGGGGCACAGGGGGCGCCGCTTCGGGTTTCCGGACTTCGGGGTCAGGGGCCGGTTGCGCCAGCACGGCGCCGATGCCTCCGCCGGCGTTCCCTTCAAGCTCTTCCAGGAGTCCGCCGAAAATGTCATCGCTGTCCAGTCCGGCCTTCGGTGGCGGCGGCGCTGGTGGTGGCGGCACAAAAGGCTCGATCTTCATGGCCTGGGTGGCCGCGGGGGAAGGGATCGATAGGGCGCTGTGCGAAGGCGACGAGCTCGGCACCGCCGAGACTGGTTTCACCGCGGCCTTGGAGGCTGGATTCAGTGTGATTTTCGGGATGGCCGGGGCCGGTGGCGCCGGCTGCGCTTTGGGCGCGGGCAACAGAAATTTCGGAAGCTGGATCTTCGGCACCACGGGTTTTGTTTCCGCGGTCTTGGGAGTGGCCGGCCTGGGCGGCGCTGGCGCCGGGACGACCGGAGCCGCAGGCGCTGCCGGAGCCGCTGCCGCTGCCTTGGGCGCGACCGGGGCTGGAGGTGCCGGCGGGCTGGCCTTTTCCGGGCGCGGCTTCACATCCTTGGCAGGCGGCGCCGTTTCGCCTTCGATATCCGCCAGCAGATCCCCGAAGATGTCCTCGGAACTGAACCTGCCAGAACTCCGCGACAGGTCCGGTTTATAGGCCCGGAGGGCCGAAGGCCAAGTCTGGACCGCATCATCCTTGGACAGGTAGCCCTTGAAGACCTTCGGAAAGTTCGCGTAAGGTGCCGTTTCCTCCCCCTGCAGCACCAGCACCGGAAGCCCCGGAAGGCGGGCCAGGAACAGTTTGGCGACCTCGAAGGAGGCTTCGCCGCCATGAGCTGGGTCCAACAGGATCAGATTCGGTTCCAGGCCCCAATCAATGAAGTGGCGGGCCTCCTGGTTCGAGGCCCAACGGATATCCCAGCCATCCAACTCAAGGGTAGCGACCAAAGCTGGCGATTTTAAGGACTCGCCATCCACAACGAGGAGGAGGGGTCGGGACATGCCTTCTTCTGATAAAATGAAAGTGTAGCCTTTGTACGAGGATAGCGGCAACCAAAGCGGCCGTGCCAGGGGCGGGTCCGGAATTCAGGCATGGATTTAAAGCCCTTCTCGTGTATTCTGAAAGGCCGCCATGGCCTCCAGGTCCGGCGGAATCTGAGGCGGAAGGGGTGATACTGCATGCCATTGGTTAAAATCAAGGAAGACGAGACGTTCGAAAACGCTCTGCGACGCTTCAAGCGCAAGTGCGAGAAGTCAGGGATCCTGAGCGAGCTCAAAAAGCGCCAGCATTTCGAAAAGCCCTCCGCGAAGCGGAAGCGGAAGATGCTCGCCGCCCGCAAGAAGACCCTCAAGCGCCTCTCCCAGGAGCGCCGCCTCATGAAGGGCGCCTGATCCAAGGCCAGTAACTTGTCGAGGAAGAAAAAGGCCCGTTCAGACGGGCCTTTTTCTTTGAAGCCGAAGCCATTGGCACCCCCGTTCCCGAGCCTTCGAATCCACAATCAACCCATGCGCATTTCCAAACCCACCCAAGCCGAGCTGGAGGCCCTGGAATTTCCGGACCTGCGCGAGCTGATCAAGTCCGGGGCGAGGACCCAGGCCGCGCGTGCGGCAGTCGAAGCCATGCATCCTTTCGACGGCCGGGCGGCCATCCGGCGGTTGCGGCAGTTGGAGCTGGAGCCGCTGTGGCGGGAGCGCCCGGGGGCTCTACCCATCTCCAGCCTCGACGCCGCCCTCGATGAATTGCTGAACCCCGCAGGTTGGCTGCTTCCGGATCACTGGCGGAGTTTCCGGGAGGGGCTTCCGGCCTTGTCACAATTGCTGAAGTCGGTCGCAAGCATCGGCTGGCCCGCGGATCTGGATCCACCCGGAGGCACGCATCCGGGCATCGATTGTCTGCACATCACCGCAGGCTTGCTTCCGGACCCGGCCCCGCTCGCAGATCGTTTCCGCCGCGTCTTCACCGAAGACGGCCTGTTGGACGCCCTGAAAGTGCCTGGCCTGGCCGAACTGCACAGCCACCGCCAGCGCGCCTTCCAATCGGTGCAGGCCAGGTTGAACCGGTACCTCAGGGAACAGGCGGATGCCTTCCAGGAAGCCTCCATCGTGGAGCGCAACGGGCGATTCTGCCTGCCGGTCCGCACGGACCGCCGGGGACAGGTGGAGGGCCTGGTGCTGGACCGTTCCAGCACGGGCGCCACGCTATTTCTTGAACCCATGGGAGCGGTGCCGCTCAACAACGATTTTGTGGAGGCCGACAGCGCCTATTCGCAAGCGGTCCAGGCTTTCCTGAGGCGCCTGCTGGAAGAGCTGCGGGAGCGCCGCGAAGACTTCGTCCGTTGGCGCAGCTTCCAGGGGGAGGTGGATGAGATCCTCGCGCTGCTCCGCTGGCAGAGCCTCTGCGAAGGCTGCTTGCCGGAACTGGATGCCCCTCGGCTGCATCTGGCCCTCGCCCGCCACCCGCTGTTGCTGGCCAAGGTGCGCGATGCCCTGGAGCTGGAGCCGCTCGACCACGAGGTGGTGCCCCTGTCCCTCGATTTGCATGAGGACCGCCCGGGCCTGGTGATCTCGGGTTCCAACACCGGCGGCAAGACCGTGGTGCTGAAGACCGTGGGCCTGCTGGCCTGCCTGGGGCACGCAGGCTGCGCCATTCCCGCCGAAAAAGGAAGCTCCCTGCCCTCCTTGCCGAGCTTGCACGCGGACATCGGGGACCACCAATCGCTCTTGGGCAGCCTTTCCACTTTTTCCAGCCACATCCTCCATGTGAAAAGCATCCTCCAGCATGCCAAACCCGGCGGCCTGGTGCTGCTGGATGAACTGGGCACCGGCACCGACCCCAAGGAAGGCGCGGCGTTGGGCATCGCCATCCTGAAGGCCCTGAGCCGCCGCGGCGCCTGGGTGCTTTGTTCCACCCACCTGGGCGAGATCAGCCAGTGGGCTCTTTCCAACCCCCGCTTCCAGAACGCCTCCGTGCAATTCGACGAGGAAAAGCTCGCGCCCACCTACCACCTGATGGTGGGCCTTCCGGGCCAGAGCCGCGCGCTATCCATCGCCCGGCGCCTGGGCCTGCCGCCCCAGGTCCTCGACCACGCCGACCAGGTCCTGGGGAGGCGGGAAAAGGACTGGCGGGAATTCCTCCGGAAACTCGAGGCGGACCGCCTGCGGGTGCTCCAGCTCGAAGCCGAATTGCGCCTGGGCCAGCAGAGCCTCGAAAAGGACCGCAGAATCCTGGGGCAGCGTGAAGAGCAGCTCCGCGAGTCCCAGGAAAAAACCCAGCGGGACGGGGCCCAAAAAGTGGAGCGCGTGCTGGATTTCCTGGATCACGAAGGCAAGCGCCTCGTGAAAGAGCTGAAATCGAAATCCAGGGCTTCAGAAAATGCCGACCGCATCGGCATGGAGGCCCACGAACGGGTGAAGCTGCTCACGAAAATCGCCGCCTCCGAGCTGAAGCCAAAATCCCCCAAATCCAATCCGGACAAAGATCTTCCAAGCCTCAAGCTGGACGGCTTCGCCCGCCACCGAGGTCTGGGATTGGAAGGCCGCGTGGTCGCCATGAAGGGCGACCGGGTGACCCTGGAAGTGGCTCCCGGCAAGCGGTTCGAAGCCAGGGCCGGCGAACTCGACGCCCTCCATCGCAAAGAACTTGAACCGCCGAAGGCCAGCGAAGGCCGGGTGCGGGTGCGGGTGGACAGCGGCGAAGCTTGGGAAGAACTGAACCTCATCGGCCGCGCCAGCGACGACGTGGACATGGAGGTCCACCGTTTCGTGGAAAGCGCCATCGCAGGGGGGCGGCTGCACATCCGCATCGTCCACGGCCACGGCACCGGCCGCCTGAAGAGTGCCGTGCGCTTAGCGCTGCAGGGGCACCCTGGCATCAAGGGCATCGAGGACGCCCCCTTGAGCCAGGGCGGGGCCGGAGCCACGCTCATCACGCTCCGCTGAGGATCCCTCGCGGGACCAACGAAGCCACTCCGGGAGTCCCCTGATCCGGAAGCCGGCCTTCCGTCTATCCCAACCACAGGGAGTCTGCTGGAGCGCGTCCCCTGCCCTCCATTTTTCCCCTTGCGCTTCCTTCCCCAGGCCGCATATTTGGGCACCGATTCCGTTCAAATTGGACTCATCCTCAGTTGCCCTCGCCGCGCATTCTTTGGAGGATTCATGCGTATCCGGTCGCTGCGAATCATTTCCTGGACGCTTCTGGCAGCGTCCCTCCCCATGCTCGTGTCCTGCGGGGGAAGCAGCGGAGGCGGCGGCACGCCCGCACCTGCGCCCACGATCGCTGCCTTCACGGCCACGCCCAGCGCCATTCCCGCCGGACAGAGCAGCACTCTGTCCTGGAGTGTTTCCGGGGCCACAAGCCTGGCCATCGACCAAGGTGTCGGAGCGGTGACCGGCACCAGCAAGACCGTGAGCCCGGCGGCCACCGCCACCTATACCCTCACCGCCACCAACGCCACCGGATCCGCCACCGCCACCGCCACCGTGATCGTGGTGCCCGCCCCGGTGATCAGCAGTTTGACGGCCACGCCCGCCAGCCTCGCGGCGTCCGAGCCCAGCACCATCTGCTGGACCGTCACGGGCGCCACGGGCCTGAGCATCGACCAGGGCGTGGGCCCCGTCACGGGCACATGCAAAACCGTCAACCCATCGGCCACCACTACTTACACCCTCACCGCATCCAACACCCAGGGCGCGGTCACGGCCACGGCCACGCGGAGCGTGACCGTGACCGTGACGGCTCCCACCGTCTTCAATTTCGGGGAAGCGCCCGACGGGACCGCCACCGGGTACCCCAATGTCTTCGGGATCATCAACCCTGCCCAGGTCGGTGGCTTTCCGACCCTGCTCGCCCACAACGGAGCGCGGACCCAGAGCACCGCGGACGGGACCCTCGGAACTCTGGCCAGCTTGGCCGCCGACGCGGTCCTTGGCGATTTTACCGATGAGGATGGACTTCAGAACATGATCGTCGTCCTCACATCGATTCCGCCCCCGGCGGCGATCACGGTGCGGGTGACCGCCCCGTCGGGAAGCCCCGGCGGAACCATGTACCTGAATACGGTCTTCGACAAGAACATGAACGGCGTCTGGGACGGGGCTTCCGAATGGGTGGTCCAGAACCAGCCCGTCACCCTGCCCGCGGCCGGAACCACCACTACTGTCTCTCCTCCTGCCTTCGCCTTCTCCAACGGCAACATCCTCCCGGATCCCGCCTGGATGCGCATCGCGCTCACCCGGGACCAGATCTCCACGGCCACCTGGGACGGCAGCGGTTCCTTCAGCTCCGGCGAGGTCGAGGACTACCTAGTCCACCTTCCGGCCCTTCCCGGCCCGCCAATCAAGAAGGTTCCGATCGTCACGGTGCAACCGGGCGGGCCTTACACCTTCCCGGGCGGGGTCGGAATCCTGCCCGCACAATTCGTCGTGTCCAACTGGGCACCCACCGCAGGGACCTTCACCTATTCGTTCACCAAGCTGGACGGCAATGTCGCCCTCGTCCTTCCCTGGGCGCCTCCGCCCGCCCCACCGGTGCCCATTGGAGCTTTCGATCCGATCGCGGGCACTCCGGCCACCGTCACGGTTGCGGGCACCGCGACCAGCCCGAACCAGGCTGCGCTTCCTTCCCATTGGCGAGTTGACGTGGATCCCGTGGATCCTCCCGCAATCTTCGTCCCAGGCGGCGTCTACCTCGGGGAAGGCATGGCCACGGGCATCCTCGATTTCTCCGGCACGCCGGCGATCATCACCCACACCTTTTCCACGGTTTCCGAATTCCTCTCCCACCAGATCGGGGTTTCTCCCTGCCCCACTCCCTTCTCCCCCATCATCATCACCAACACGGGCAATGTGCCCCTGCAATGGACCACCTCGAACCCCATGGCCTTCGTCAACCTGGATCAAACCGGAGGCACCATCCCCGTGGGCAGCGCTTCGGCCATCAACCCCTCCTTCCCCTGTTCCGGCTATATGGTCGGGATGAACACCGGGACCCTCGGGTTCACCATCCAGCAAAGTGGAACGGGAACCCCCTCCACCGGGCCCTCCAGTGTCAATTTCAGCCTCACGGTGTTTTGAGGCTGGATTCAAAACCCATTTCAAAGGCGGTTTTCAACTCGCAATCCGCGCAGGTGGCTGCACTCGCCCTGTTTCCTCGCCGGGGTGCCGTGTGGAGGTGTTTTTCGGCGAAGGCTTTGTCCAGCGACACCTGCCACAATCGAGGTTTGAAAACAGGATGGGTTCCATGACCTCGATTGCCACAGATGCCGCCGCCCTTGCCTTGCCCGCGGAGAAGCTATTCACGTTTCTCGCGGATCTCTCCAACCACCGCGCATTCTTGGAACCCGCGGCCAAGGATTTCAGCGGCGAAGCGGACAGCCACCGCTACAAGATCGAAGTGATGGGCATGACCATGCCCGTGGAAGCGCTCATCGGCGAAAGGGTTGCGCCCACCCTCATCACGCTCGTGCCCGGTGCCAAGAAGATGTTCGACCACACCCTGCGCTTCGAGATCACGCCGGCCGGCGATGGCTGCAGCCTGCGGATCGTGGATGAAGCCGACCTGCCACCCATGATGAAGATGATGGGCGCCGAGAAATTGCTGAAGGCCCAGCTGGACAGCGCCCTCGCGAAGATCCAGGAACTCGCGGAGGCGGGCGGGCTGGGCTGAAAAAAGTCCCAAGTCCCAAGTCTCAAGTCCCAAGTCTCAAGTCCCAAGTCTCAAGTCTCAAGCAGCAAGGAGCTGCGAACGCCGAGCCCCTTACCGACACTGGTTTGGCCAAGTTGCCATCGGAGAGGATGGATCAGCCGAGGTTTCCTTCCCATATTGAAAAGTAGTTCAAGCCACACGGATGAAAATCCACTGAAACGGAGCTTTGGACCTGGGACTTGGGACTTGGTCCTCGGCGCCGCATTCATGGGCACCAACTTTTCTTTCAAGGCATCATGAAGGCACATCCCGGAGCCTTCCATGAGAATGCCGCCTCTCGCCCTGTTGCTGGCCGCGCTGCCGCTTTGCGCGCAGTTGAAGGAGATTCCCACCACCCAAAAGGATCAGCAGTCCCTGGCAGTGACCATCTACAACGAGAACCTGGCGCTGGTGAAGGACACCCGGGAAGTGCGGTTGCCCAAGGGCGAGGTGGCCCTGGCTTTCCAGGAAGTCTCGGCGCAGATCCGGCCCGAAACCGCGCTGTTGCGCGACATCACGCACCCTGAAGGGTTCTGGGTCGCGGAGCAGAATTTCGATTTCGATCTGCTCACACCGCAAAAACTGCTCGAAAAATACGTCGGCGAAAGGGTGGGCATCATCACGATTCAACGTGAGGAAAACGGCAAGGCTGTCGAGAAGCGGGAAGAAGCCCTGGTGCTCGCGACCAACAGCGGCACGGTGCTGCAATTCCCCGACCGCATCGAGACCAGCTATGTGGGGCGCATCGTCTTCCCAAAAGTTCCGGAGAACCTGCGGGCGCGGCCTACGTTGGTGATCTCCCTGAACTCTCCGATCGCCGCCGCCCAGAAGCTGGAACTCAGCTACCTCACGGGCGGCCTGGGCTGGCGGGCGGACTACGTGGCGAACCTGGCCTCGGACGAAAAGACCATGGACCTGAGCGGCTGGGTGACGCTCACCAACACCAGCGGCGCGGCCTATCCCAACGCGACCTTGCAGCTGGTCGCGGGCGACGTGAACCGGGCTCCGGAACCGCGAAGAGCTTACAAGAACGGCGCAGGCATGAAGATGGAGATGGCGGCGGCGGCGCCGCAAATGCAAGAGGAAAACCTCTTCGAATACCACCTGTACACACTGGACCGGCCCACCACCCTCAAGGCGGCCCAGACCAAGCAGGTGGCCCTGCTCAGCGCCTCCAACGTCCCGGTGCGGAAAGAGTATCTGCTGCGCGGCGAAAGCTACTACTACCAAGGCAGCTATGGCGAGATCGGCGCGAAATTGAAAGTCGGCGTCTTCGTCGAGTTCGATAACCGCGAAGCCAATCGCATGGGCATGCCCCTGCCCAAAGGCGTGGTGCGGGTCTACAAGCGCGATTCCGAAGGCCGGGCGCAATTCATCGGCGAAGACGCCATCGACCACACGCCCAAGAACGAAACCGTGCGCCTGAAGCTCGGCGACGCCTTCGATGTCACCGCGCGGCGCAAGCAGACGGACTACAAGAGCCTGGGCGCCATCGGCAAATACCATTACAACTACGAGACCGCTTTCGAGGTCGAGCTGAAAAACGCCAAGAAGGAGGCCGTCACGGTCTCCGTGCTGGAGCCCATCTACGGCGACTGGGAGATCATCCAGCAAAGCCATCCCCACACCAAGGAAGCCGCCGGCGCCGCGAAATTCAAAGTCATTGTTCCATCCGAAGGCAGCGCCAAATTGACCTACCGCGTGCGGACGAAATGGTGAAGGAATTCCTAATTGCGATCGCTAATCCCTGGAGAACCCATGCGCATTTCCCTGTTTATCCCGGCCTTGAGCCTCTGCCTCGCGGCCCAGACTCCCACACCGCTGGACGCGCCCATCACGCGGGTGCGGCTGCATCCGGACGAGGCTTGGGTGACGCGGATCGGCGAGGCGCGCATTACGGGTTCCGGAACCGCGAAGCTGGTTGTGAAGGATCTTCCGCCGGGCCTGGGCCTGGATGACCTGCGGGTCACCGCAAAGGGGCCCGATGGTTCGCGGCTGGGCGATCTGGCGGTGAATTCCGAGGTGCGGGTGGTCACTGAGACCCTCGAATACAAGGCGCTGCTGAAGGAACGGGAAGGCCTGCGGGACCGGCGGGACGCCCTGGAAGCCGAAGGCGAATCCTTGAACCAGCAGCTCACATTCCTGCGCAATCTCCAATCCACCTACGAGAAGGATGTGTCCCTGAAACTGGTGAGCGCGCCACCCGCCACGGCCACGCTCCTGGAGATGGGCAAGGGGATCCAATCCAGCACCCACGAGATCTTGCTCCGGGACCGCCGCCGCAAACGGGAACTGGAAAAACTCACCCAGGAGGAGCGCCGTCTTGAAGCCGCGATGCAACAGCAGAGCGGCGGCCAGCGCCGCGCGCCCAGCCGCGTGACCGTGGAGATGACCACGCCCAAAGCCGGAGACGTGGTGCTGGAGCTGAGCTACCGGACCCGCGCGGCCCGCTGGACACCGGCTTACGAGGCCCGGTTGTCCGGCGACCGCAAGAAATTGGAGCTGGTCCTGTTCGCGGCCATCACCCAGCACAGTGGCGAGTCCTGGGAAGGCGTGAAGCTGGAGATCAGCAACACCAGGGCCAGCAGGAGCCTCGCCGTTCCGCGGTACCACGGAGGCCAAGATGTGGCGTGGTGGGCACCGAGGCCGAGGGCTGAAGGATACGCGCGCGAGCTGGCTTTGAACGTCGCGCCTGAAACGCCCAAACCCATGCCTGCCCCCGCACCTGCACAAAACATATATTCCTTCGCTTCGATAGCCCCTGGAGTGGTGGCCGCGACGGAGATGTCCGAAGGCGCCACCTCCGTCATCGAGGAAGCCGGCGGCCTCGCCACCACCTTCAACTTGGACGGCACCAAGGATGTCCCCTCCGATGGCGAGCCCCATCGCTTCAAGGTCCTGGCCAAGGACATCGAGCCGGAGCTGGTGATCACCGCCACGCCGCGCCTCGACGCAAGCGCCTACCAGGTCGCGCGCTTCGCCACGCCCGTCGCCTTCCCGCTCTTTCCGGGCGCCGCCATCGTGCAGTACGCGGGCACGCAACGGCTGGGCCAGACCCAACTCTGGGTGCCTTCCGCGGGCCAGAAATTCGAGCTGGGCTTCGGTCCCTACCGTGGCCTGCGCGTGAGCTTCGCGCGGGTGGACGTGAAGAAGGAACAGGTCGGCACCTTCACCAAGGAACGCCAATGGACGCTTCGGGAAAAGCTCGAAGCCAGCAATGACACCTCGGAATCGCTGGACATCGAACTCCACGACCGCGCCCTGCACAGCACCGTGGAAAACCTGAAGATCGCCTCCCTTCCGGAGAGCACGCCCGGCTTCGTGGAACGGGTTTCCGGCGTCCGCACCTGGACCCTGCGCGTAGGCCCCAAAGCCACCGGCACCGTGAATCTCGGCACGCTCATCAAGGCCCCCATGGATGGCAGCATCTCCGGGCTTGAAGGATTGAACCTGCCGCAGTGATGCATCCACGGCCAGAATTCCCTCTGATCCCGCCACCCTTTTGTAAAACGACAGTAACAAGGCCTTGGGCCCCCTGGAGAACTCCAGAATAAGCGCGAGCATGGGATGAACTTCCACGAGGCTCCCATGCGACGACACCTGCTCCTTCCTGCGTTCGCGACTACGCTGACCTGTCTGCTCTGCGCTGAGTCGCCGCTGCCGCTCCGGGCCCCTATCAAAAGCGTCCGCGTGCACCCGGACGAGGCCTGGGTCACGCGCACAGGAACGGTCCGCATTCCCGGCGCAGGCACGCATCGGCTCAAATTGGCGCAGCTTCCAGGAGCTCTGAAGGCCGACGATCTCCGCGTCCAGGCAAAAGGACCCGAAGGCACGCGGCTTGGCGAAATCCTGGTTGGCCCGGACCGCTACGTGGCTCCGGAGACATCGGAATCCAAAGCCTTGCTGGCAAAACTTGAAGCATTGCACCAGCGCAAATCGCAGTTGGAGTCGCAACAGGAAGCGGGCGAAAAAGCGAACCGGTTGCTCGACGAGACCCAGAATCTGCTGCGAGGAGGCAGCGGCAACGCCTCGATCGCCCTCCCTTCCGGCGCGTTCGTGGTGGAGCTGAGCCGAGCCTTGGAAGGACGCTACTCGGAACTTGCCGCCCAGGCCCAGACCCGAGGCCGGGAACTCGCGAAGGTCGGGAAGGATATGTCCGAGATGGAAGCCGAGTGGCAGAAATTGAAAGGCAAATTGGATACGAACCCGCATCCCAGCCAGGTGACCGTTGAGCTGGTCGCGCCCAGCGGCGGCGAGGTGGAGCTGGAAATCAGCTACCGCACCTCCCAGGCCCGCTGGAAACCCAGTTACGAGGCACGGCTAGCCAAGGATGCGAAGAATTTGGAACTGGTGCTTTTCGCAGAAGTGACCCAAGGTTCCGGCGAATCCTGGGAGGGCGTCCACATGGAGTTGAGCAACAGCCACCCCAGCCGGGTCCAGGAGATGCCGCAGTTCAGCGCCTTTCCGCGCGTCGGATGGACACCACCGCCCGTGCCCTACCGGGGAGCGTCGGCGACCGTCGAAGTGGTCGCGAGCGCGGCGAGCGTGGATGCGGCCCGTGCGATGACATCCGCATCCTTTTCCAGAGAGTCCATCGCGAAAGCATCCTACCAGCCCCCCGAACCCAAGCCCCTGCCCGTTCTGGAAGCGCCTGCCGCATCACTGGAGGAAGCCAAGGGCCTGGCCCAGACCTGGACACTGGATGGCCCCAAGGATGTGCCATCGGATGGCGATGCGCACCGGTTCATTGTGGCGAGCGAGTCCCTGCGCCCGAGCCTCCAGATCGTCGTGGCGCCGCGCTTGGATCCAACGCCCTACCAAGTGGTGCGGTTCGCGGCACCAGCCCGGATGCCCATGTTCCCCGGCGCCTCCATCCTGCGGTCGGTCGGCTCCATGCGCATGGGCGCTGGGAACCTCGCAATTCCCGCTCCCAACCAAGCCTTCGAGTTGAGCTTCGGCCCTTACCAAGGTCTCCGTGTAGGTTTGCAGCGCGTAAGCGAAAAACGTCCCTACCGCATGACGAAGGTGACCGAGACGCGGCAGTACCAGAACAACACCGTGAGGGATCTGGTGAAGGAAGAAATTCTCGCCCATGGCGACGGGCGTGCTTGGGAATTGCAGGAACACATCTCCGTGGCGAACGATACAGAGGATCTCCTGGATGTGGAAGTGCAGGACCGCATCGCCAGGAGCATCCATGAATCCGTGCAGATCGAGGCTACGCCCAACACCACGGCCGGAGCCGAAGCCCGCAGCCCCTTCGTGCAAGCCTGGCGGCTGAAGGTTTCGCCCAAGAGCCTCCAGGGCATCGACCTTGGGCTTGTGATCAAAGCGCCCAAGGAAGGGGACCTGACCGGGCTTAAAGAGCTGGGGCTGGAGTAACATCTCCGGGGTTGCGGACAAAATCGCGAATCGAAAATCGAAACCCGAAAATCGGCTAAATTGAGACATGCCCCTTCCCGCCAAGTTCCTCGCGCGCCTGCGGCGCCTGCCGTTGCGCTTGAGGTCGCGGCTGTCGGGGGGCATGGAGGGCCTGCACCCCTCCAAACTCAAAGGGCACGGCCTGACTTTCGTGGAGAACCGGGCCTATGTGCCAGGGGATGATCCCCGCTTCATCAACTGGCCGCTGACGGCGCGCACCGGAGAGCCCATCATCAAGCGGTTCGAATCGTCCCGGGACCTGGTGTTGTGGCTGGTCATCGACCCCTCGCCTTCCATGTTCCTCGGCGATCCCGTGAGCCCTTTGCGGTGGGCCCTGGAGATCGTGGGCGCGGCCATGGCCACCATCAATGCCACGGGCGACCGGCTCGGGATCATCGTGCCGGGCGATGCGCGGATGCCCGCCCTGCGGCTCGCCCCCAAGCGCGGCCGCGTCCACGCGCTGCAATTGCTGGAACGCCTGGTGGAGCGCGGACCAGCGGTGCTCACGCCGGATAGCTGGAAGCTGGCGTTGGGGCATTGGGGCGATTTCGGCCATGACCACCGCTGGTGGATCCTCAGCAATGGCGCGGGCCTGCAAGGCCTCGCGCCGCTCATCAAGCCCATCGCCGCGCGGCACCGCGTAGTCTGGTTCCGTCCGGAGATGCCCCATCTGCGCCGGATGCCGAATTGGCCCGACCCAGCCTTCCCGGCCTCGGTGGAACGCCAGACCTGGGACATCCTGAAGGACCCGATCGCCAAAATGGGCAGTTGGATGAAGGCGGGCGGCGCATGAAGGCTCCGGGCTTCTTCCTTCCCGCCTTCATCGCAGCATTTCCGCTTGCTTCGGCGCCGGTCTGGAACGCGCCCGCTGAATTGCCCTTCGGCAAGCTCGCCACGCTGGAATTGCGGGAGGACGATCCCAAGCAGCCTCCGCTGCCCCGCCCCGGCGATGAAAAATTGGGACCGTTATTTCTACGGAGCGTGGAAGCCCTGCCGGATGGGCGGGGCTGGAAGCTCACCGTGCAGGCCCTCACGCCTGGCGTGGCGGTGGTGCCGCCGATGGACCTGGGCGATGGACGCCGCACCCCGGAACTGAGGGTGAAGGTGGAGCGAAGCATTCCCTTCGGCGCGCCGTGGATGGGCGTCGGCGGAGGCCGCGAGGACGAGCTTCCCGAAATTCCCTTCCCCTACGGATGGGCCTCGCTGCATCTGCTGCCCTTCGCATTGCTCGGGTATTACCTGGTGCGCCGCTGGCGCCGCAATTCTGGAAAGCGGTTGCAGAAGAAGGCCAGAGCAGCTTTTGCGAAAGCCTGGCCGCCGCCTTCCAAGCAGCGCGACGCGCTCGATGCCGCCCACTCGGCGGGCCGGGATTGGCTGGCGGCGGTGGTCGGCGACGAGGCCCGGTCCTGGGGCCCCAAAGATTTCCGCGCCCAGTCGCTGGACCCGTGGGCCACCTGGGTGGAGAGCCTGGATGCCGCGCGCTTCGGGCGCGCCACGCCCGCTTTCCCGCCCCTGCTGGACCTCAAGCGTTCGTTGGGGGGCCAGCCATGATGGAGCTGCGCCATCCCATTTTTTTATTGCTGCTCGTGCCCGGACTCTGGCTTTCCTTCCGCGCCATGTACCGCTGGGGCATTCCCAGTCCCAAGCCCGCGTCGAAATTCGCGCGTTGGAGCGCGAACGCGCTGCCGCCGATGATCCTGACGGTGCTGGTGCTGGCCGCGGCGGGACCCGAGTGGCGGCGGGCGGTCCGGGGCGCGGCGCCGGTGGTGGACTTCGCGGTGGTGCTGGATGGTTCCAGTTCCATGTGGGCGCTGGATGACGGCAAGGAAAGCCGCTGGGACGCCGCCCGGAGGCTGCTGGAATCCTTCATCGCGAAGCGCCCGGACGACCGCTTCGCCATCGTGCTCTTCAGCGCGCATCCCGTGACCCTGAGCCCGCTCACGGCGGACCACGGCCGGCTGCTGCGGGTCCTGGCCCAACTCAACATCGATGCCAGGGACGACGGCACCGCCATCGGATCCGGCCTGATGACCGGCGTGCGCAGGCTGGCCGACAGCCCCGCCCGCAGCCGCGTGATCCTGCTGCTCACGGACGGCGCGCAGAACCGCGGCCGCGTGAGCGGCTTGGAGGCCGCCGCCGAGGCCAAGTCCCAGGGCATCCGCGTCCACACCGTCGCCATCGGCAAGGCCAGCGGCGAGAGCCTCTATCCCCTGGAAGGCGGTGGCCGGGCCTGGTTGAAGGTGGACACGGACCCCGAGACGCTGAAAAAAATTTCCGCGCTGACCGGCGGCGAATCCTTCGCCGCCGATGATCCCGCAGGATTGGCGCGCAGCCTCCAGGCCATCGGCGCCCTTGAAAAGACGGTCCTCCCCGTGGATCCGCCCTCCGAGGGCGAGCCGCTGGCCCAATGGCTGTTGATGGCCGCGGCGGCCCTCACGCTGCCCCTGGCCCTGGACATCTTCCGCAAGCACGGCCGCAAGCGGCCCGCGTGGGTGGAACCATGAGCCTGCCCTTCACGTATCCAGTCCTTCTGGGCCCTGCGGCGGGGCTTGCGCTGCTCTGCATGGGCGCGGGGTTCTGGGCGCAGGCCCGCGCGGGAGTGGGCGTGCGGGTGGTGGGCCAGCGGCCGTGGGCCTTGGGCTTGGGACTCGCCTTGATGCTGGGCGGCCTGGGCGTCGGCCTCGCGGAGCCGCGGTGGGGCGTGCCGGAATCGCCGCGCCTGACCGTCCACCTGGTGCTCGACGCTTCGCGTTCCATGCTGGCCGTGGATGAGAATGGCGCCGCGCGCTGGACCGGGGCGCTTCAATCCATCGACCGCGTGCTCGCCAAGCCCTCGCCGGGTCTGCGTTTCAGCGTGGACCTGCTGACCGGGGACGCGGTGCCGCTGCTTCCCCCCGGCGAGGACCACACGCTCCTGCGCGATGCGCTCCGCGCGGTGAAGCCTGGAGAGATCGGATCGCCGGGAACCAGTTTTGGACGCGGTATCCCGCAGATCCTGAAAAGCCTTCCGGAGAAGGAACCCGCCGTCCTTTTCGTACTGAGCGATGGCGAAGAAAGCTGGCTTGCCGAGGCCGACGCCATGCAGCGGGCTTCCTCCGCGTTGAAGGCCGCCGGAGTCCCGCTCTACGCCATCGCCTTTGGCCAGGGCAGTCCCATTCCCGTCGCGGGAGCCGCGCCGGACGATCCGTTGGAAAAACGCGAACTGCTCGCCACCGCGGCCAACCCCGACTTCCTGCGCCGATTGGCAGAAGCCAGCGGCGGCCGGATGCTGCGCGCGGATGAAGCGCCGCTGGAGCTGTTCCAGAAATTGGCCGAGGGGAAGGCCGCGCTTCCGGTGTCCCGATCCCTCCAACCTTCCCACCCCGAATGGGGCGCCTGGATCGCCATGGCCGGCCTGCTGCTCTGGCTCCTGGCTGCGGGAAAACCGATGATCGCCTGGCGGCCCATCCTGATGGCCGTGTTCATGTTGGGCGTGTCTCAGCCGGGCCGGGCCCAGCTTCCCGATGTTCCGCTGCCCCAGGGCGTAAGAGCCTGGATGGCGCAACGGGCGCTGGATGAAGGCAATCTCGTCGAAGCCCGGAAATGGCGGCCCCGGGGCATCAGGCCGAACCATCGCCTGCTGGCGGCGGAAATTGATTTGCGCTCCAAGCATCCGGAAGCGGCCCTGAAAATGCTCGCGCCGTTGGCGGGCCAAGGCACCCCGCGGCCAATCCCCGCATGGCGCGCTCCGGCCCTGCTCATGGCCGCCCGGGCTCAGGTTGCGCTAAAGGATATTGACCAGGCCAAGCTCCTGCTGGAGCGCCTGCTCATGGAGTCGCCGGGCCGGCCCGAGGCCGTCCATGATCTGCAAAGCCTGCTGCCCAATCCGGAACCGCCACCGCCCCCAAACCCCAAATCCCCGCCTCCGCCCCGGCCCAGCCAAGGGGCAAGGCAGGACGAATTGGAAGGCTTCCAGCAGCGGATGCCCAAGAAGCCCACGCCACCGGCCGGTGTGAAGGACATTTGACGGGTCGACCGGTGTTTTTCGACGGGCTGATGAGATTTGATCGTCGGTGGGAAAGCCCGATCATTTCCCGTCGATGAACCTCGCCAGGTTGTCGGGATCCAGCGCGCCGACGTGACGGCGGATCTCCTTGCCATCGGCATCCAGGACGATGAGCGTTGGATAGGCGCTGAGCCTGAACCGCTCCGCGAGCTTCTTGCCCTCGACGCTGCCGGTGCCATCCTTGGACTCCACCATGATGGAGAGGGGAACCACCTTCGAAAGGGCCGTCTGGGCGGTGGCGGTGGGGAATACCTTTTTCTGGAGGAATTGGCATGGGCCGCACCATTCGGCCCACAGATCCAGGAAGATGAGGTTTTTTTCAGCCTTGGCGCGCTTCTGGGCCGCGGCGAGGCCATGTTCCCAAGTGACTGAATTGCCGGCCGGAGCCGCGGCGATCATGGGAAGGGCGGTTGCGAATAGGGCGGCGGCAAGGCGCATGGAATCTCCGTTCAGGTTATGGGATGCCGCCAAGGGGGACGGCGTTCCCTCGCATCTTGAGGATATCGCATCGGGCCATCGTTCCTCCATCCGGGCCGGTGGACTAATCGACCTGGAAGCTCCTCCGTAACATGTCTCGACCCGGTCTTCCGCCCACCAAAAACCCCAAAAGGAGACTTCCATGCGCCCATTCCTGGCCCCACTGGCCCTTGCCTTCGTCACCGTGCTGCCCATGGCCGCCCAGACCCAGACCCGCTTCATCAAGGTGGACGTGGTCAGCAAATCCATGATCCACCACCACAATAAAGGGGACGGCCCTTCCGAGATCCACATCCGCCTGCCGCTGAACCTCGCCAAAGGCATCCTCGAAACCATCTCGGATCAAGAGATCAGCATCAACGGCTCCGTGGATTCGGATGGCGGAACGAAAAAAGTCCACAAGACCCAGAAACTCAAACTGGAGCAGCTGGTGAAGCTGCTGGAATCCGCGCACGCCGGTGATCTGCTCCTGGAAGTCACCACGGACAAAGGCGACCGCGTGAAGGTGGCCGTCGAGTAGCCCCATCAACAGGCTTCTTTGTGCCCCGCCCGGAAAAGGCGGGGCATTTTTTATCGCTCAAATGCAAGGTTCGATCAGAAGCTTGCTTTGGGATCTTCACCAGCACGGTCGGGACCATGATTGGCCTACACTGAAGCAGGAGACCACTCATGCCAACGATCAGCATGTTTTATGGGATTCTGGTTTCGCTGTTCTATGCGGATGATGAGCGCCACCACTTGCCGCATGTCCATGTCAGGTACCAAGGAATGAAAGCTTCGATCTCCATTGAAGATGGGCGTGTATTGGCTGGAGAATTCCCTCCCAAACAGCTTCGGATGGTCCAGGTCTGGGTTGATCTGCATCGGGATGAACTATTGGCAGACTGGGAACTCGCAACGAACGGTGAAGAACCTTTCCGAATCGCGCCACTGCAATAGGAGGCGTCCATGGAAACCCTGCTGGATGTCGTGAGAGTCGAAGCCCAGCCAGGGAATATCCTGGTGATAGATTTTGAAAACGGTGAACGACGCCGCTTTGATATGACTCCGTATTTAACCAGGAGACCCTTCCAGCAGTTATCGACCCAATCCGTGTTCCTTTGCGCCCGGGTTGACAACGGTACCGTCGGATGGCCTGGAAACATTGACATCGCCCCAGAGACCCTATACCTGCGCTCCACCCCAATGAATCCTTGAAGCCATGGAATCCACGACCCAGCTCCGCGTCCGCTACGTCGAAACCGATGCCATGGGCATCGTCCACCATGCCTCGTATGTGGCCTGGCTGGAGCTTGGGCGGACCGAACTGCTGCGCGGGTTGGGCCAGAGTTACCGAGAATGGGAGCGGGCCGGAGTCCATCTCACCGTGGGCGAAGTCCACCTGAAATACCGCGCCCCGGCCTATTTCGACGACCTGGTGGACGTGCGCACGCTAGTGGCCGAGGCCGCCCGCCGCCGGGTGGGTTTCACCTATCGGATCGAACGCGGGGGCGTGCTGCTGGCCGAAGCCCGCACCGTGCATCTGGCCACGGGCGCTGATGGCAGGGCCCGGGTGCTGCCGGATGAGTTTCTGAAGTTGCTGGGCGGAGGATGTCGTACCCAACAGCCATGAGCTATGAGCTATGAGCTATCAGCCAATAACCATGAGCTTTCAGCCAATGCTCAAAGCTGATGGCTCATAGCTGATGGCTCAATTCCCATCGCTCACGGCCTGCGGCCGCTGCCCAGCTCCTCAGCCTTCCCCCTTCCAGACCTCCATCGGCATCAGCATGGCCATGGCCAGCAGGTTCGCCAGGGCATCCATCAGGCGCTTGGTGTCCATGGAAAAGGCGTCCGGCTGGAAGCTCTGGAAACTCACCAATCCGAAGGGCCGCTCTCCCCAACCCATCGGGATGCCGTACCAGGTCTGGGGCACCAGTCCGCTCAGGCGCTCGGCCTCGGAGAACTGCGCGCCCTCGGCCTTGGCCTCCTCAAGGCTGCGGATGTACAGGGGCTTGTGGGCCAGGATCGCCTTGGCCGTGAGGCCGCCCGCATCGGTCATGGAACGGGAAGGCGTGTTTCGGGCCCGGCCGCCCTCGTGGTACAGGACCCAATGCAGCGTGTCCGCGTGGTAGTCGGCGATGGCCACGTAGAAAGAGGCCAGGTTGAGGGGCTTGAAGACCAGTTCCAGAAGGGTATCGGCCAACACGCGGTGGTCCATACCCGGCCTCAGGCGCTCCAGGGCCATCAACAGCAGGCTCTTGTCCTGGTCGAGGTGGTGCAGCAGCTCCCGGATCTCGGCCATCTCCTTGCGGACAATGTCCCGTTCTTGCTCCGCCTGGGCCAGGCGGGACTGGATGTCCTGAAATTCCTTCTGGGAGGGGCCAAAAAGTGGGCTCATGTGGTCAACTGGAGTGATGCGGATCATACGCTCAATTTCGCTTTACAACACCCTTACTCGGAAAATCGAGCCGATTTCTCCCGCCACCCCGGGGGAAATGAAAATCTACAGCTGCGGCCCGACGGTCTACAACTTCGCCCACATCGGCAATCTGCGCACCTTCCTGTTCCAGGACCTGATGAAACGCACCCTCCTGGCGGCGGGTTACCAGGTGCGGCACTGCATGAACATCACCGACGTGGAGGACAAGATCATCCGCGATTCACAAGGGGACCTTCCCGGGGATGCCACCAATGCGACGCGCCATGCGGCCATGAAGGCCCTCACGGACAAATACACGGCGTTCTTTCTGGAAGACCTGGCCGCCATGCGGATCCTGCGGGCCGACGTGATGCCGAAAGCCACGGACCACATCGGCCAAATGAAGTCCCTGATCCAGAACCTGATCGACAAGGGCCTGGCCTACGCCCGGGAAGGCTCGGTCTACTACCGCATCGCCGGATTTCCGAACTACGGCAGCCTGGCCCACCTGGACCGGGAAGGCATGCAGTCCGGCACCTCCGTGGACGTGGACGAATACGACAAGGACCAGGCCCAGGACTTCGTCCTGTGGAAGGCCGCCAAACCCTTTGAGCCCACCTGGGACAGCCCCTGGGGCCCCGGCCGCCCCGGCTGGCACATCGAGTGCTCCGCCATGGGGATTGAACTCCTGGGCGACCGGGTGGACATCCACACCGGCGGCGTGGACTTGGTCTTCCCTCACCACGAGAACGAGATCGCCCAGAGCGAGGGCGCCCTGGGCCACCCGTGGGTGTCCACCTGGGTCCACGGCGAATTCCTGATGGTCGAAGGCGAAAAGATGTCCAAGAGCCTCGGCAACTTCTACACGCTGCGCGATCTGGTGGACAAGGGTTTCGATCCCGTCGCCTTCCGCTACGCCATCCAGAGCAACCACTACCGCAAGCTGTTGAACTTCTCTTTCGAGGGGCTGAAAGCCGCGGAGAATTCCCTCAAGCGCATCCGCGCCTTCCGCCGCCGCATGGAAGAAGACGGGGCCCAGGCCGGCGGCGGCACTTGGAAGGAGGCCATCGATCCACTGAAGCGCCTGGAAAAGGCCCGGGAGGAATTCTGGAATGCCATGGCCGACGACCTCAACACGCCGGAAGCCCTGGCCGCGCTCTTCACGCTCATCAGCGACCTCAACGCCCAGGACGACCGCATCGCGCTCACGCGCGAAGAACGGGGCGCCGCGCTGGGGTTCCTGGACGAGGCGGATTCCATCTTCGCCGCGTGGCCCCATGAATCACCAATGGATGTCCTTGTTTCAGTGACTGGATTCGCACTCACTCCAGTCCTCGGTGGGGTTTCGGTCCATACTGATGAAACTCTTTCGCCAGATTGGATCCAAACCCTCATCGCCGCCCGTCAGGCTGCCCGCGACACCAAGAACTGGGCCGAAAGCGACCGGCTCCGGGATCAGCTCAAGGCCATGGGCATCGTGCTTGAAGACCGCAAGGATGGAAGCGTAGGATGGCGGCGTGGGTGAACTAGATCCAGCCTCACCCAAAAAACCGCGTGATCTCTCTGATCGGATATTCGCATACTCCCTACTTGGAATTGGATGTTCGGGAATAGCCGCAACGTTGGCCTTCACGGCGTATGAGGTCTACTCTTTGGGCCGCTCCCCAAAGCCTAAAAATACAGAAATCACCCCGCCTACAGCTCTGGACACCATCACTGCTCCCAAACCCGAAGCTAAAGCGCTTTACAACCAAGCCATCGATCTGGAGAACCACCAGGCCTACACCGAGGCCGCAGCCAAGTTCAAAGCTTCGGGAGAGGCAGGGTACGGCAGGGGGTGGTACTGCTTCGGCCTGATGGCCATGGAAGGAAATGGAATTTCGAAGGATTACTCCGCCGCAGCTGCTGCGTTCGGGAAAGCGTTGTCAGTTGGCAACGATGCGCTTCCCGAATCCCTGTGGAAACTCGCCTGGTTATATGAGCAAGGCCTAGGGGTGAGCAAGGACCCTGATTTCTCCAAGCAGCTTCGGAGCTACGCCTTGAGCGATGGAGAGCAAGGCTTACAGGGACGGTCCGGCGATGACGTTGAGGGCCGGAAATTCCTGGCGGGCCTGTGGGAAGAAGGCAAGACCGGCCGCCAAGATCTCATTCGCGCCGCGGATTTATATGGACGCGCGGGCAACCACGAAAAACGGCTCCTGCTATTAGCCAGGGTCATTGCAGAAGGGGATGATGAAGCAAAATCCCAGGCACTGCTCCGCATGGCCCGGATTTATGACGACGGCCATCAAGGATTGAAATTGGACGCATCAATGGCTTTCACCTATTTTCAGAGGGCCGGAAGCCACGGGAATTCGGAAGCGCTGTTTGAGGTTTCACGATGCTATGCATGGGCGCACGGTGTTGCGAAAAATGAGGAATCAGCCTTTTTGGCCTTAAAGGCCGCGACCGAATGCAAAACCCAAAGTGCCATGGCCTGGCTTGATCTAGGCCGCGCCTATCTGAACGGCACGGGCACAAGCAAGGATTCCATCGAAGCCTTTCGGTGCTTTCAGAACGCCGAAAATATGGTGCCCAGCATCAGTGCTGGTGAATTGGCCTCGTGCCTTGAGCGAGGCCTTGGAACTCCCCCCGATCTGGTGAAGGCGGGCCAGCTCTACACGCTAGCAAATAACAGCGATGAAGCGCGGAACGTGCTCCTTCGCGCCATGCAGGAGAAAAAACAAGGCGCAGCCCTGGCCCTCGCCGAGGCCAATATCAAGGCGGGCCGTCACCGCTCTGCGGAAACCGTCCTCAAAGACGAGGCCGCCCGGGGTACTCCCGAAGCAATGGCCCTGGCAGGCCTGCTGAAGGCAGGTTTAGCCGATGATAGAAACGACGGCCACGAAGTCATCGAACCCATCGAAGCCTCGGTGGAAGAAGCCCTGCCAATGCTCCTGAGCGCGGCTGAAAAAAGTCAAACGCGCGCGACTCTCGGGCTTTACCGACTTCTGAAAACCCGAATTGCCAGCGAGGAAAGCACCCTTCGAGGAAAGATCGAGCGTGCGGTTCAATCTGCCGCCTCCAAAGGGGATCTGGAATGCCAACTTGCCTGGATGGACATCCTGGTCCGGCGAGCGGATAAAGAATCCCTCACCAAGGCTGAAGGGGTTGGCGAGTCGCTGATGAAGCAGCCGGCGAACCTGCTTGCCAAAGCGGAGTACGTCACAGTCTTTGCGGACCTGGGGCTCGTCTATTTAAAGAAGGCGCAAAATGCCTCAGATTTTTTAAGGGCCCGCAAGTGGCTTCAATTTGGCGCGCATCTGGACGATGAGGAAGCCTGGAATGGACTCGCTCGACTGTACGACGGGGGCAAGGCCTTGCCCGCCGATCCGAATCGAGCGGCCTACTGCAAACTGCGTGCGATGTTCGCCGTGATCCGGGGTGAGTCCGGTTGCTGATTCCTGACTGAAAACCCTATTCCTTAGCTCAACTCATAAATGATGGGAATCTCCCCTCCTCACACCTGCGACGTGCAGTGCTTGCAGCGCGTGGCGGCCTTGGGGATTTCTTCCAGGCAGGCGGGGCAGGTCTTGGTTTCGGGCGCGGCGGCGGGCGCTTCCTTCTTTTTCAAGGAGCCCAACCCTTTCACGAAGACCAGAAACACCACCAGGGCGATGCACAGGAAATCCACTGTGGCGCCCAGCACCGAACCCACCTTGAACGGGCCCGCCACGATCATGCGCCAATCGCCGCCGGGCACCGCCATGCCCACCAGCGGCATGATGACGCCCTCCACCAGGGCCGTCACGATCTTCCCGAAAGCCCCGCCGATGACCACGGCCACCGCCAGGTCCAGGACGTTGCCCTTGGCGATGAAATCCTTGAAATCGCTGCTCATGGACATGGATGCCTCCGGGTGGCCGTTCACGGACTTTTCTGTTTTCAGTGGACGATGGAGGATTGTAGCGCGGCCTAGCCGGATGCTGCTGAACCCTCGACTCTCGACTTTCAACTTTTCAACTTTTCAACTTTTCAACTTTTCGACCTTTCGACTTCCCCCCCAAGCTTGGCCCTGCCTCCCATCCTGTGCGATGCTGAGGCACTCATTCCCGCAAAGGAGCCGTCATGGCCGAAGAAGGCAAAAAATCTTCCGTTCTCAAATGGATTCTCATCGGGTGCGGAAGCATTGTGCTCATCGCGCTGCTGGTGATGGGCGGCTGCGTCTGGTTCGTGAAGGGCAAAGTGGATGCGGCGAAGGAAACCGTGGACAAGGCCATGAAAGACACCACGGCCGAGGCCCGGGGCCCCGTCGTCGCGCTCTCCGTCATGAAGCCCTTCATGGGAATGATGCTCGCCGCCGCCGACAAGCCCGCAATGGACAGGATGTATGCGGATCTGGATGCCAAGGCTTCCAAGTTCACCAGCCAGGACGGCATGGACCTCAAGGCCGCCATGGATGCCTACAACGAGGGCAACCGCGCGGCTGGGCCGGATCAGGCCGCCCGCCAGGCCGCCGCCCGCAAACTGATCGCCGATGCCCAGGCGGTGCTCGACAGACACTAAAGACGCAGAATCCGATTCGAGTCCGGAGCGGCCCGCTGGGCCGCTTCGCCGTTCAGACCAAAGCCAGCGACCGCAGCACCGAGTCGGGCTCCAATTCTTCCAGGCACTGCCGCCGCTGGCACTGCCGCTCCCGGCACGGGGAACAGCCAATGTCGGTGCGAAGGAGCGTCCCGGTGCCATCCGGCAGGCCTGCCACTACCGGATCGGAAGGACCGTAGATCGCGGTGGCCGGAACGCCGAGTTGCACGGCGAGGTGCAGCAGCCCGGTATCCGAGGCGATGACGCGATGGGCCTGGCGGAGGGCCGATGCCAGGGGCCAGAACCCAAGTTTCGGAAGCGCGGGCACGCCCGTTTCGCCGGGCAGCCAGGCCCGCAGATCCTCCTCCTCGGGTCCCAGGGACCACCGAAGCTCGGCCTGCCCCTCAAGCCGTTGGGCAAGCTTGATCCAGTGCCGCAGGGGCCAGCGCTTGATGGCGCCGCGCCTCGACGCGCCGGGCACAAGCACCACGCGGGGTTTTCCATTCGACGGCCAGATGGCGCCAGGATCGGGAAGCGGGACCGCTTTCAAAGCAGGATGGAACCGCCCGAGGCCTCTCACGCCACGGCTTTCTCCGAATGCATGGCTCAGGCCCAGGGCCTGTTCATAGCGGGTCTGGGGGCGCCAGGGCAAGGGATGGGTCTGCATCCATCCGGCACCCTCCTTCGTCACGCCATCGCCCCAGCGCTCCTCGATTCCTGCGAATTTCGGAATCAGCGCAGATTTCAATATCCCGTGGAAGTCCAGGCTCGCGTCGGCACCGTGGATCCGGGCGGCCACAGCCTTCAATTCCCGCATCGCCCGCACCGGACTGGAAAGCTCTTGGCGCCTCACGATCACGGGCTCCACCCAGGGCAGCGGCTCCAGCAGGTAGGCGTGGCGATCCTCCACCACCGCCTGGAAATGAGCCGCGGGGAAGGCTTCGCGCAGGTTCGACCAGGCCGGAAACACCCGCAGGATGTCACCGAGGGCGGAAAGACGGAGCAGGGCCAGGCGCATGGACCTATCCTACAACGCGACCCGCCATCGACTTTCTCCGCGCCTCTGCGCGGCCAAGTGGGAAGATGGCTCCATGACCGAGTTCGCCCAGGACCACTCCAAAAGCCCACCACCGAGCGGAAGGCTGGAGGCCCTGCTCCGTCGCTTCGCCCGGGTGAGCTATGGCGTGGTGGTGCTGTTGGTCTATGTGCTGGCCTCCGCCGCGCTCGGCTTGGCCCTGGCCCCGGTGCTGTGGGGCTGGCACCGCTTCGCGGGCCTGGGCGATGCCCTTCCGCCGGTGCTGCATTGGATCTGGCTCGGCTTCATCGGCTCCCTGTGCTTTTTCGGGTTCGGCCTGCATCTGATCATCATCGTGCCCATCTTCAATTTTCTGCTTCCCACGCGCGTGACGCCGTTCAAGGGCGGCTATTACCAGCTCGTGGCCGTTCCCTGGTTCCTGCACAATGCCCTGTTCTACCTGGTGCGTTTCACCTTCCTGCCCTTCGTCACCCTGACGCCCTTCGGCGTGTGGTTTCTCAAAGCCATGCGCATGAAAATTGGACGCCATGCCTTCATCAATACCGAATACATCAGCGATCCCCAGCTCATCACCATCGGCGATGACGCGGCGCTGGGCGGATCGGTGCGCATCTTCGCCCACTACGGCGGCGGCGGGAACCTGGTGGTGGCGCCCATCGTCATCGGCGACAAGGCCACCCTCGGCGCCGGCTGCTGCGTCATGGGCGATGTGGAGATCGGCCAGCGGGCCGTGATCCTGCCCCAGAGCGTGGTGCTGCCCGGGAGCCGCGTGCCGGACGGCGAGATGTGGGGAGGCATCCCAGCCCGTAGAATCACCCGGGATGAGATGGACCTCATGAAAAAGGACATCCGGGGGCAATTCGATTAGCGGGACCGCTGGGGCGATCCAGAACATCCCGCTTCGGAATTCAATGGCCTGGATGCTTGATCATATCTTCGAGTATCGTCAGGACTTCAGGGTCCTCGGGGCGTTCCTCGGGGTTCTTGGTGGTGAGCCGTTCCACGAGCCGGACCAGACGGCGCGGCGCATCCGGGCGCAGGGTTCCCAGGTCGGGAAGCTCCGATGACCGGTGCATATCCATGACCGCCAAGGGGTGCTCCGCCTGGAAGGGCGCTTGGCCGACAAGCATCTCGAAGATCATGATGCCCAGGGCGTAGCGGTCCGCCGGCGGGCCGACCCGGGAGCCCTTGAGGCTTTCCGGAGCCGCGTAGGCCGGTGTGCCGAGGAAGAATGCGGTGGCCGTGAGGCCGACGGTGTCCAGCACCCGGGCGATGCCGAAATCCATCACCTTCGCGTGCCCTTCGGTCACCATCACGTTCGCGGGTTTCAGGTCCCGATGCACGACCCCCTTCCCATGAGCGTGCGCCAAGGCTCGGGTGATCTCCGCTCCCAGCCTCAATACCTCCGGGATTTCCAGTCTCCCTTCGCGGGCGAGGTATTCCTGCAAGGTCTCGCCTTCGACCAGCTCCATGGCCATCCAGGGCAATCCGGATTCCGGCGACGGGTCCACCAGGCACACGATATTCGGGTGGTCCAGCAGTGCGCCAAGCCGCGCCTCCTGCCGGAACCTGACCATGGCATCTGGATCCTGGATCATGTGCGGGTGCGGCACCTTGACCGCCACCGGCACATCGTCAGAACGCCGATGGCCGGCATAGGTGATGGCGAAGCTGCCTCTCCCCAGGACCCGATCCAGCATGTAAGGACCCAATTCCGCCGGAAGGTTCTGCAGCTTGGCCATGAGCTCCGCGGAAACGGGCTGGGACATGGCCATGGTGCGCTGATTCATCTGGACGCTCCGGCGGTGGTTTTTTCGCCACCATCGGAAGCCCCAGTAACCCACCCCGCCCAGCGCGGCGATGAGCGCGATGGCCGACAGGAGGAAGGTCAGCCGAGAGAGCTGCCGCGAAGCTTCCGTGAGGGGATCCTGATCCGTCCCCGAAGCGGCGGGCTTGGAGGGTTTTTCCGCCTGGACAGGCACCGAGCCAGGAGTCAGCGGACCCGAAGCGGCCACGCTTTGCGGCGTCGGCACGATGGGCTTGGGCGCGGGAGCCAGCGGCTTTCCCTGGCTGGAATCAGGCTGCTTGGGGGGCTGCTGGGCTTTCTCGACCGGTGGGTGTTCGATGGGTTTTGGCCCAGGTTCCGTGGATTTCTGGGGCAGGTCCTTCGGGGCGGCTGGGGTGGCCACCGGCGGTGTTTGCGGTGGCTTGGGCACTGGCTCCGGTTTTTTCGCGGCCCGCAATTCCTTCAACCGCTTTTCGACCTTCTCCCGAAGATACAGGGGTTCCACCTTCGATCTGGCTGATGCGTCGAGCGCCTGGGCGGCCTCGTCCAGTTTCCCGAGGGCCAGGAGCGACTCGGCCAGGTAGACCTGCGGGTAGTAGCTGATGAAGACGTTCGAGTAGGTCAGCAGCCGGGCGCTGGATTGGGGACGCAGTTCCAGAGCCCGGCGGAAGGCGGCGACGGCGACTGCGTGGTCTCCGCGGCGCTGCGCCGCCTGGCCTTCCTCATAAGCCTGAAAGAAGGTCGTCTGGTTCTGCGCCGCGAGCGGCGCCGCGAAGAGGATCGCCGCAACACAGCCTGCGCGCAGGATCCCCACCTCAGTTCCCCTGCACAAAGAACCAACGGAGCAGCCGGTTCGCCCCCTCGTTGCCGAAGCGGAAATTGAAGGACAGGAAGATCCGGTGGTCGTGGATGCTCTCCTGGCCCCGGGAGGTGGGGACACCATCCCGGTTGGTGGCGATCTCGTCGGCCTCAAGAAATTGGCTTGCCCTGCGGCTGCCCTGGCTGAATTTGTAGGCTAGGTCCACGCCCATCGAACGCGCCTTCCAGCCGATGCCCAGGGTGTAGCCGCGGAACACGCGGTCTTCCCCGCTGGTGGGATCTGCCGTGGGCTGGGGTTCCTTGAAGACGCCGATCCGCAGGGGCACCACGGAATTCCCGGCGAAGACCAGGTACTCCATTCCAAAGCGGAGCGTCTCTGCGTCCGGGGTCCGGGTCGCCGCTTGAAGATCGAAGAAGTTCAGGTTGTCGAGGCTTTCGCCCTTGGCAAGGAAGGTCGCCTGGCTCCACCGCGTGCGGGTCCAATCCAGCGCGAGGAGCCATTGCTGGTGGGGGCGGAAGGCAAGGCCAGCGCCATAGGTCTCGGGCCAGTGGAGCGGGTAGGACGCCGTGAACGTGGCCGGAAGCAAGCTGCCGTCGACATTGGAATTGGTCGTCATCCTGCTGTCGAACCGGGCCGTGAAGGCGCCGCGGTAGACCGCGCCGACATTGAGTTTTTCAGACCGCCAGAGCACACCGATATTCCAATTGCTGCCGCGCAATTTCACGTCTTCCTGGATCTGGACGAATTCAGTCTCCGGGTTCGGCAGGGGCAGCAGGCTCTCCTCATTGTTGGACCGGAAATTCCATGATCCCCTCCAGACATTGAAGGAGACCCCCACCAGGAAGCGTGGCGAGAAATCGTAGGCCACGGCCGCGGACCACACATCCACCTGCCCTTTCTGCTGGATGCGCTGGGCCAGGTACTTCGTGGGGAACGTTCCGATGGGATCCGTTTCCTGGATGGTTTGCGTGGTCTCCTGGCCCAGATCGAAAAGCCGCTGCCAAGACAACTGGAAGACCAGATTCTTGCCCCTGAACTTGGTGGGCACCGAGGCGCTCGCGAAGGTCGGCAGGCTGCGCTTGTCCCGGGCCAGGGAATCCGACAGGCTGAGGGGCTTGGCTTGGTCATTGGAGATGAAATTCCGGTTGTCCAGCTCCCGGCGGTAAGTCATCCCGACCAGGGATACTTCCGGCTGGAGCAGCTGGCCTAGACCCGCTGGATTGAAGGACACCGCCGTGGCATCGTCCGCAACCGCCGTGAAGGCCCCGCCGATGCCCTCGGCCCTCGCTCCAGCCCCCTGGATCGCGAAGGCCGTGCGGCTCTGCTGGCTGATGAGGAGGCCCGGGAGGGGAGGAGGAGCCTGGGCCTGCAAGGCCAAGCCGAGGCAGGCGGGAAAGGCCCAGGAGTACAGCGGCTTCATCAAGGGTCGCGTCATTTCTAAGATCATAGGCCCGATGCAATTGGCTTAGGTAGCGACAAATATTCGCACGCGAGGAAGCTGGCTGAATCCCGGCCCGGGAACGAAAGCCGGGCAAGGATCAGGAAACCACTTTGCGCGAATGGAGCGAATCCCATGCGGTCAAGGCAGGCTTGGCGTGGAAGTCGCTATCGGTCAGGCCGATGTCGGTGAACAAGGGCAGGTTCGGCGGGATGGGTGGCGGCCAACCGGACAGGTCCAGATCCGCAAAGATGAGCTGGATGAGTCCCCGAGCGTTGATGCTATCCAGAAGGCGGGCGTGGATGGGGAGGTACCTGGCTTGTTTCTCGGGCGTGGATTGGATGCTGCCCGAAGTGGCGCTGGTCCACCCGCCTTCGGTGACCATGGCGGGCAGGCCGCGTCCAGCCAACAACCGGCTGTAGTAATCGGGGGGGAGATCCTCCGGCTGGGCATAGGCGAAGTAAGGATAGGAGGAGAGGCCGAGCATCTGGAGGAAGGGAAAGTCCGCCAGGTCTGTGCCGATGCCGACAAAGGTTGACGATCCAGCCATTTTTCCCCAGGCCGTTTCGACCTGGATGCTCACCAACTGGATGGCTGGACTCTGGACCGCGCGGAGCTCTGCGGCAGCGGCATTGGCCGCCTGGACCTCCGCCGCATACAAGGCGGGCGCGAGGGCCCGGGTCAGGTTGGTCTCGGCTGCCAGGCCCAGGATCGCCGGGTGGAGTTTCCTGGACACCGCCAGCACGTAATCCCGGTAGACCTTCTGCACGGCGGGCTCGGAAATGCTTCGGCCCAGCTTGCGCAACTGAGGCGCCTCCTCGCCTCGGGATAGGCCATCGGTGAGGTCCGCCATGAACATCAATTGCAGGCCCTTGCCGCGGAGGTAGTCCACAAGCGGCACCGTATCGCGGTCCAGGACCGCGTCCGGCGATTGCCCGGCCAGCAGGTCCGTCCAGGGCAGCTCCTCGTGGATGGCCGCCAATTCGGAGCGCACGCTCCAAAGGTCCACGCCGTGGAGCAAGGTTGCTGCATCAGGCCGGGACGGTTGGGGAGAGAATCCCATCTTCCAGGTGCGGGTGGGGGCCGAGGGTGGCGGGTCCCCGTTGTTCGAGCTTCCCGAGCAGGAACCCAGCCATCCAATCAAGGGGCTGAGGGCCATGGCCGAAAGCAATCGCCTCCGATCTCCATCCACCGGCTCTGCATCCCGGAGGGATACCCGTGGCTGAACAGGCGAAGGCTCGTGGATCATGGTCTGAGTCTAAACCTGATCGTGGAATGGGGAGTGGCCGCTTCCCACGGTACCCGTGGGTTCGGGCCGCAAGCTATCGGCTTGGGAGACGGGCGGCGCATCCTTCCGGTTGCCGGGCTGGCCCGCTGGGTTCAGAATCCTTGAACGATCTCGTTGATTTGATCCCGGAACCAAACTTCCTGCTCAGGAGGGGGCTGCTTGCGAAACACCCAGAGCCCAGCCCGCATGAGTAAAAAAAAGGCGTTCCGCCTCCTGCCTGGTCCTGCCGTACAGTCAGGATCCTGGCCCGGGCAGCGGCCAGGATGGATGCTCCGGTTCTGATGGCGGATGCTTCCCGGATCTCCCCTGTCGCCCCAGGCCCGGTGCTCATGGCCTGCCCGGAATGCGATCTGCTGCATCGGGTGAAGGCGCCGCCCAAAGGCGGCACCTCCTCCTGCACACGGTGCGGCGCCATCCTGAGAAGAGGGGGATCCGATTCCCTGGACGTGGCGCTGGCGCTGCACGCCGCGGCCCTGATCCTGTTCTGCCTCGCGAATGCGTTTCCCCTGCTTTCGCTCCGCCTCCACGGCGTGGTCCAGGAAGCCTCGATCCCGGGTTGCGCGCGCATCCTCTCGAACCTGGGCTGGCCTTGGCTGGCGGCGGTGCTGATCACCACGGTGATCCTCGCTCCGGTGGCCCATCTCGGCGGCACGATCTATGTGCTGCTGCAGGTCAAGTGGGGGCATTCCAACCGATGGACCGTGTGGGTCTTCCGGATCGTGGAGCAGTTTGGCGCCTGGGGGATGGCGGAAGTCTTCATCCTGGGAATCATGGTGTCCTACGTGAAACTCGCCAAGATGGCCGTGGTGGTGCCCGGCCCTTCCCTTTATGGGCTGGGGATCTTCATCGTGGTGGCTGCCGCTGCGGTGTCGGCCCTGGATACCGGGGCGGTGTGGGACGCTTTGGGGAGCCATTCCGCCGGATGCGCCAGCGCGCCTCCCGCGGGGGCCCGCACCGCCCGCGAGGCGAACCTGTCCGCTTGTCCCACCTGCGGGCTCCTCTGCACCCAGGCAAAGGCGGCCTGCCCGCGGTGCGGAGCGACGCTGCAGAGCCGGAAACTGAACAGCCGGGAGCGCACCTGGGCCCTGCTCATCACAGCCATCCTGCTGTATCTCCCTGCGAATCTGTTGCCGGTGATGCGGGTGGTCTCCCTGGGGCACACCCAGTCCGACACCATCATGGGCGGTGTCTTCTATTTCCTGCGCACGGGCTCCTGGCCTTTGGCCTTGATCATTTTCATCGCCAGCGTGGCGGTGCCCATCCTGAAAATCATCATCCTCGCATTCCTCCTGGTGTCAGAGCAGCGGGGCTCCGCGCGGTGGCCCGAACACCGGGCGCGGCTGTACCGGCTAACGGAAATGGTGGGACGCTGGTCCATGGTCGATATCTTCGTCATCACTCTCATGGTCGCCCTGGTGGAGATCGGCAATGTTGCGAACATCACGCCCGGCCCCGGTTCGGTGGCCTTCGCCCTGATGGTGTTCTCGACCATGCTGGCGGTCCGGTGTTTCGACCCCCGGCTCGTCTGGGATTCTTTGACCTTGGCGCCTCGCCGGCGGAAGGAGCCTGAACATGGGTGAGCCCTTGGATGACCGGCCCGAATCCTCGCCGCAAGGCGGCGTGCCCGAGGCCAAAGTGCAGGTCCGGCGGCGGCCCTCCATCGTCTGGTTGATCCCGCTCGTGGCGGCCTTCATCGGCATCTGGATGGCGGTGCGGGCCTACGCAGAGACGGGTCCGACCATCACCATCACCTTCCTCGGCGCCGAAGGCCTGGAGGCCGGCCAGACGCGCATCCGCTACAAGGATGTCGAAATCGGCAAGGTCTCCGCCATCAGCCTGAGCCGCGACCTCAGCCATGTGGTGGTCAAGGCCGAGATGAAACGGGAGGCGGCCAGGCTGCTCTCCGAAAATAGCCGTTTCTGGATCGTCCGGGCGCGCATCGGCTCCGGTGGCATTTCGGGCCTGGGGACGCTGCTCTCCGGGGCCTACATCGGAATGGATCCAGGCAAGCCCGGCGAGGCCACCCTGTTCGCCAGGGATTACACGGGCATGGAAACACCGAGCATCGACACGTCCCAGCGGCCCGGCGCCCTGTTCAGGCTCCGGGCCGAGCGGCTGGGCTCGTTGAATATCGGCTCCCCGGTGCATTTCCGGCAGATCCGCGTGGGCGAAGTGGCGGGATTCGATCTCGATAAGCAGGGGATGGGCGTTTCCATCAAGATCTTCATCAACGCCCCCTACGCTGATCTGGTGCGCACGGACACCCGCTTCTGGGATTCGGGAGGGTTGGGGCTGACGGTGGATGCCAACGGCCTCCGGATGCGGTCGGATTCCCTGGTGGACCTGCTCATCGGGGGCATCGCCTTCGAGAACCCCATGAGCCTGGACGGGAGCGGCGCCGCCCCGCCGGGCCATGTTTTCACCCTTTATCCGAGCCGCGAAAAGATCTACGAAAAAGAGCTCACCAACCGCCACTACTATGTGGTGAATTTCGATGAATCCGTGAGGGGACTGACGCGGGGCGCCCCAGTTGAGTACCAGGGCATCCAGGTGGGCCAGGTGGAGGACTTCAAACTCGAATTCCATTCCGGCAGCCTCGACGGAAAGATCCCCGTGCTCATCGCGCTGGAGCCGGAGCGGTTCTCGGTGGTGGGTCCGAAGGATGCCTCCACGAAAACCCTGGTCCAGAGGCTGGTGAAGCGGGGACTCCGCGCCCAGCTCAAGACGGCCTCCCTGCTGACCGGCAGCCTGTTCGTGGATCTGGGCTTCCATCCGGACGCCCCGCCCCGGAGCATCGGCCGGTACGGAAAATACGAGGAGATTCCGGCCATCCCCTCCACCATGGGCGCCATGACGACCATGGTGGCCAACCTCACCAAGTTCTCCGAGCGACTTCAGAAACTTCCGCTGGAGGATGTCGTTGGCGAATTGCGCTCGAGCATTCCAGTGTTGAGGGAGACGCTGAAACAGGCCAAGGCGCTGATGGCCCGCCTGGATGAGAAGACCGTGCCCCAGGCTGAGGCCACGCTGGCCCAAGGCCAGGCCACCCTGGCGACCCTGGAGAAAACCCTCCGTTCCGATTCCCCGACCCAGCAGGACCTGCGCAGCGCGCTGGAGGAATTCAACAAGGCCGCCCGGGCCTTGCGCGATCTGGCGGAGACCCTGGAACGGCACCCCGAATCCTTGATCTTCGGAAAAGGAAAACCCAAATGATCCGATTGGCGCTTCCCTGCCTCATCCTGGCCCTGGCCGCGGGAATCGGATGCGCGCGGCCGAACCTTGAAGTGCTGCACACCCTCAGCCCCATGCCCATGGAAGCAGGGCGACAGGCGACTCCCCAGACTTCCCTGGCTCTGGAGATCATGCCCGTGCGATTGCCCGAGATGCTCCAAAGGCCCCAGATGGTGCAGGAGGCCGGCCCGGGGGCCTTGAGCCTGATGGAGTCGCATCGCTGGGGCAACAGCCTGGACAAGGACATCCAGCGGATCCTGGTCGAAAACATCGCCCTGCTGACGGGCAGTGGCATGGTGGTGGCCTATCCCTACGGCGAACGTGTGAAAGCCACCCATCGCATTGAGGTGGATGTGCACAGGTTGGACGGTAAGCCCGGCGGCACACTCACCCTGCAGGCCACATGGATGGTGGCGCCTCCTCAAGGCGGCCCAGCCCTGCTGTTTAAGAGGACGACCCTTCAAAGGCCCGTCCAAGGGCTGGACGCGGAGGCCCTCCTGGCGGCGCACAGCCAGATCCTCGGGGACTTGAGCCGCGAGATTGCCACGGGCCTGAGGTCCCTGCCGGCCGGCCGCTAGGCGCCTCTCCGGCTCTTATTTCCTGGCCTGGGCGGAAGCGAGGTTCTGGTGGATCTTCGCGAGCATCCGCCGGGCCAGGACGATCTCCTTCTCAGGAATGCCCTCCAAGGCCAGCTCATCGAGTTCCTTCAGCATCTTCAGGATCGCTCCGAGGTGCTGGATCATGGGGGCGCACCTTACTCGCCGCGACTGGCGGTTTTCGGGAGTCGTGGGCGGCTCGATGATCCCCGTCTCCTCCAATTTCCGCAGCGCGACAGACAGGGTGGCGGGATCGAGCCCCACCCGGGTGGCCAATTCCCGTCGGGTGATGCCTTCCTCCCGGCCCAGAAGGGGAAGGAAAAGCCCCCCAGCTCGCGCGAGATCTGGGGTCCACGGGACGCATGCCACCAGGGTCCCCTCCGGGCGCAGGATCGGTCAAGGCATCACGCGCCGGGAGGAACTTCCGACCGCTCATTTCCGCGTGGGCGCTTCCGGGAAATCGAGGCCTCCGTTGTCCGCGAGGCGAACCGGACCGGGTGCGCATGTCTGTTAACTTGCTATCCGCAAAGTATGAAATGATCTATTCATTAATTGAATTTAGAAGCTACCCCTATGCGTGGTTCAACAGTTTTTTCGGCGGGCTGATTTCGAATATGACCTTTTCCCCAGCGAGGAACAGTATGCGTCGTGGCCTCATTTTCACCCTGGCTTGTTTCATCCCCATTACTGCCACGGCGGGATGGGACCCCGTTCCTGCTGAGGTGTGGAGGATGAAGGAAGATCCTGCGAAGGGAATCAGAGGAGGGGTGATCCTTTCTCAAACCATCCGCTTCGAAAATAAATTTGTGGATTACATCTATCGCATTCGGATTCTGAGCGAGGTAGGAAAAGCTGCGGTGTCCTTTCCGACCTTCCCAAAGGAAGCCTACAATTTTGAGAGCCGGGTGGTGACGCAGGATGGCCGTATTGTGACATTCAATCAGCGCAAAGACTTTGCCGAACGGAGCGTGAAGTCAGCTCGTTTTGGCGTAAGCGAGAAGGTCGTTATTCCTGCAGGACTCACCTCTGATTGTGTGTTGGACCTGAGCTGGCGTCTCTCCTCAGACAAATCCATGGGGGGCCACTCCCCGCTGCCAGCCAGCTCGCCAAACTCGTTACACATTCAATTCGCGAACGTCTTTGCTATCAAACAGCTCATTGTCGAATTACCCCTTCAATTCCCTTTCCCGAGTTTGGTGTCCCCTTCTCAGACGCACAAGCCTGAGCAGAGCACCTCGGGGAACAAGAAAGTTTTCATATTCCGGGATATACCACCATTTCCAGATGTGCCGTACGCACTTCATTCCACCCGGCAAGCACCCTTTTTCGACTCTTTCTTCCTGCCTCCCGATCTCGCGCCCATGCTCCGTGAGGGCGCCGATGCCTTCTGGGCACGTGCAGCTGAAAGCTATTACAAGGATTTTTTCGAACGGGAAGTGAGTCGGAGAGGGGCCTACAAGGAATTGTCAAACCAGATTCTAGGGGAGGTTCCCGCAGGAGCTGGACCCGAAGTCGTATTGGCTTGCCTCATGCGGGGGCTTGATGCTCGCATCACGAACCTGGATTGGCTGACAGAAGCGGCACGCGCGGACAAGGCCACCCAGATTAATCGCTACTGGAGTGATTCCGACCTGAACAAGGCAGCTGGGCATGGCATCGCTACTTCTGCGGGCATGGCGGTGTTCCTTGTGAACCTCTTGAAGGATGCTGGTCTTAATCCTCAGATCGCCCTGGTCATGGATCGGGACAGCGGCATGTTTGCATACAACCTAATGAACCCATTCCAATTCACGAGCTATCTGGTTGGGGTGAAAACGCCAGGTGGCATGGTCTGGGCTGAGCCAGGTCGTAGGTACTTCCCGGTCGGGATCCTGCACCCGGACTATCAAGGCACACCCTGCATGCAGATCGACGCGAAGACGTGGGTCGCCTCTAGGCTGGTTCTAAGCGCACAGCCATCGACCACGAATCAGTCGAACTATGTCGTGACGATCACGCCGGAAGAGGAAGCGGATGCCTTTTCAGTGAAGGCCACTTTTACAGGCTACTCAGAGTGGCATCAGCGTGCCCGTTTCATGAAGGAAGCTCAGGATAGCCAGGACAAGCATCTGAAAGAATTATTAGAAGAACCGCGGTCTGGCGTCGTCGTAAAAAAGACCCGTGTAGCCAATGCCCAGGATCCCCGGCAGCCCTTCCAGTGGGACGCCGAAGGCTTTGTGACTCGCGAGGAAGGACGCCGCCGAATGGTCTACCCTTTTCCTGGTACCGAATGGGCCATGTGGATTCCGGATGAGTTTCCAAAAGATCGCAAGGAGCCGGTTGTGATTCCTTACAGGAAGGTTTTTAATGCAGCCAGCACCATCCATCTTCCTGAAGGTTACTCTTTTGGAGGTATTGCGCCCTTCCATAAGCGGAATGCCATCGGGAGCGTTGCCTGGACCGCGGAATCCCAGGCGGACCGCTCTATCAAAGTGTCCTTGAAGGTGGATGTCACAGGCTTTTTCTTTGATGCAGGGGCATATGGGGAGCTCAAGGATTTCCTCGGCTGGGTGAAGGATGCGCAGTCGCGCGCACTGGTTCTGACACGCTGATCACGACCCCCGGGCCCTCTCGAAAGGTCACGCCATGTACTGCCGTCTTGTGTTGCGGGCCATTGTCCTGGCTGGAATCGCCACTATCCATCTTGGAATGGCTCAGGATCTTTCCAAACTTCCGGATTGGGCCAAACCCCATGCCCAGGCGGTAGCCACGAGCCCTGCGCCATCAGGTGACTACGATGCCTGGGTGATCCTGCAGCGTACGGAGGTTGCCTACGCCGGTTCTAACGAGATCCTCACTCGCAAATTGAGGCTGGTCAAAGTTCTCACCGAGAGGGGAACCTCCGAAGGCCTATTTGTGATCCGGGGGCTTGGTGGAAAAGCCAGCAAGGTGAAAAAGCTGAAAGGCTGGAACCTGCGTCCCGATGGCGAACTTGTCCGGTTGGCCAGCGAGAAGGTCGTGGCGATAGAGGGGGGTGAATCAGATTCCATTAATACCAATGTGATCACAGGTGCGGTTCTCGAAAGAGTGGTCAAGGGTTCCTGGGTGGCCTTCGAGAGTTTGGAATTTGAAAGATCTCCAGCTGGTCCCTTTACTGCGATGGGACCAATGGAAAACCTTCCAGTGAGGCGGTGGGAGCTGGCCATTTCAAAAAATGGGGGATTCTTTACCAGCCTTGAAAAAGTAGAAGCGATTTTGGACCTGGTGAATTTTGGTGGATTGGTTCCGCAACCTGAACACCTTCCTGGTCAAGCCATTGCCCTTTCCAATGTTCCAGCGCTTTCGGTCAATGAGGGCGGCACTCCTTACCGGGAGGGCTTCATCCCTGAAGTGAGGGTGCGTTTCCTTGACCCGGGCCTGAAAGGGGCTCCGGACTGGTCAAACTGGAATAGTCCTGCCATCTGGATCGCTGGCGAGTATCAATCCAAGGCCAAGCGCACCGGTTTAGCGACGCCACCCGGGAAAGAACTATTAGGCCTTCAGGCACTCTGGGCCTGGATGGGAAGGGAACTTACTTACAAACAGGTCTACCTGAGTCCCGAACGTGGGTGGGTGCCTGAGGATGCATCCGAAGTAGGGCGCAAACGCTACGGCGATTGCAAGGACCTCTCCTGCTTCTTCATCGCCGAGCTGGAGGCGAGAGGCTACAAGGCCTCGCCTGTGCTGGCCAGGATCAAGGACGGGCCTGCGCTACCTGAACAGCCTCCTTTCGCCGTATTCAACCACCTGATCACCGCCATCCCCTTACAGAAATCTCTCGGCCTTCCGGCAGAAGTTGACACACCCAGGGGGCGTTTCCTCCTTGCTGATTCCACGGACCCCTTCACCCCCTTCGGCTGGCTTGGGGAGGCCCACCGGGGGCGGTCAGTGCTCATTTGTCTTCCCGATGGGGGCACATGGGTATCGATCCCAGATGCAGCGATCCAGAAAGCCATCATGGCCGTTGACCTCAAGGCCGAGCTGCGACAGAACGGCCAACTTGACGGACACCTGACGTTCACTGAGACTGGCCAGGCATGGGGTCTGAGGACGGTTGGGCGAGCTGGTGGGAAGCCTGAAATCCGGGAATTCCTCCTAAATCGGCATCTAAGCCTGCCGCCCAATGGGAAGCTGGAGATAATTTCCTACTCAGATCCTCTTGAACTGGATCGACCCTTCAAGGTTGAAGCAGACCTCATCCACCCAAAGGGTGGGCGGTATGGCGGGGGCGATTGCGAAATTTATTACGATGATTTGGGCCTGCACCTTGTCCCGCCCCAGATCCAACGGCCAGGCGAGCCTCGCCAGCTCCCCGTAGGTTCGAACAGGAGCGGCCAACTTGAATTCACCGCTCAGATTCGAGTAATAGGTGACATGAGCCCCATCCTCGAAGCGAGAGTGTTGGATACGCCTTTTCGGCATTGTCTTTGGGCCGCGGATGCCATGCCGGAGATGGGCCAGACCTTGATTTCCTTCAAGTTGAAACATGAACACCGACAGATCAATTTTCCTTATTTGGAGCGAGAGAAGGGTCTTCAGGCCTGGAAAAAGGATCGCGCTGCCATCAACCGGCTGCTGGAGGATGGATTTGCGTTCAAGGCCAAATAGCAGGTATCAGATTTCGCATCATTGATTCACTGATTCAGCAAACTGAATGATTCACATCGATCTCTGAATCAAAACTGAAAACAAGTGCGTTCTCTAATGTCCCATCCCTCCCCTTCATCCCATTTCCTTGGACATTCATAAATGAGGCCAAGACAAGCCGCGCCCTGGCCCTGCGCAGCCGGTTTTTGGCGGGCGGACTCTAAGCCCCCGGGGACCTTCAACAAGGAAGCCGCCGAGGGATTCGAATCGAAGCTGGTGCTGGTGCAGTGACCCCGTTGCCATGGGATAAAGCCGGTCCGCTGATATGCTGATGCATGACCAACCACGGCAAGAGCCGCTTCATTCCGAAAACCACACACCGCGCCGCTGATCGCCGTCCTGCCAGGTCCAAGGATCCCGCCCCGCCCAAACCCGGCGCGGCCATCCGCGACTTCGAGACCTTCGAAGCGACCTTCCTGGGCCAGCCCGAAGGGACCGGCGGCTTCCTGCGCCCCATGGGCCTGACCAAGGCCGCCAAGATGGACATCCTGGTGGACTGGCGGGAGACCCACGACGCCATCCACGGCGATCGCGTGCAGGCCGAGATCAGCGGGGAAACCTTTGAAGGCAGGGTCAAGGCCCGCATCCTGAAAATCCTTTCCCGCAGCACCGATCCGCTGCCCGCGCACTTGCAGAAACAGGATTGGGGCTGGCGCGCCATTCCCATCGAGCCCCGAATGTCCCAGATCATCGCGGTGCCAGAGACCGACCTGGCCCAGGACGGCGATTTCGTCAGTGTGCTGCTGGATCCTGATCTGGCGTCCAAACAGATCCGCGGCACCGTGGTGGCCCGCCTGGGCAAGTCCACGGATCTTAAAATCGAAAACAAGCTCACGGCCGCGCTGTTCAACCTGCGCACGGAATTCCCGCCTCAGGTGATGAACGAACTGGCGCCCTTCCCCACTGCGATTTCAACCAATTGGATCAAGGGCCGCGAGGATCTGCGCGACCTCGTCATCGTCACGGTGGATCCGCCCACGGCCAAGGATTTCGACGACGCCATCTCGCTGGAAGTGCTGCCCGACAACGAGGGTGGCGGCTGGATTCTGGGGGTCCATATCGCCGATGTGAGCCACTACGTGAAGGAAGGCGGACCGCTTGATACAGAGGCCAACCTTCGCGGCACCAGCGTCTATTTCCCGGATGAATGCATCCCGATGATCCCGGACCGCCTCAGCGGCGACCTGTGCTCGCTCCGCGAAGGCGTGGACCGCTTGACCATGACCGCGTGGCTGACCATCTCACCTGAGCTTGAGATCGTGGAGACGCGCTTCACGGAAAGTGTGATCCACTCGACCAAACGCCTGACCTACGACGAGGTAAAGGAAGCCAGCCTGGATCTGTCCCCGCGCAAGCGCGCTGAACTCGGCGAGGACGTCTGCGGGCTGCTGGACCAGTGTCTGGTGCTGTCAAGGCAGCTCACCACCAAGCGCCTGAGCCGCGGCGCGCTGGCGTTCGAAAGCGAGGAAACGGAATTCATCTTCGACGAAGAAGGCCGCCCCGTGGACGCGCGCAAGTACGCGCACCACGAAGCCCACACCATGATCGAGGAGTTCATGCTCTTCGCCAACGAGGCCGTGGCGCGCTTCTTCACGCGGAAAAAAATCCCGACGATCTACCGCATCCACGACGAGCCCGACCCGGTGAAGCTGGAGACCTTCGCCGAGATCGCCCGGACCTTCGACCTGTTGCGGGTCAACGAAGTGCCCACGCCGGAAGTGCTCAACGCGCTGCTGGACAAGATCCGAGGCGGCCCGCTGGAGGTCATGCTCAACACCATGCTGCTGCGGTCCCTCAAGCGCGCGGAATACAGCGCCGACAACATCGGGCATTCCGGGCTGGCCTTGCAGGACTACCTGCATTTCACCTCGCCCATCCGCCGCTATCCCGACCTCATCGTCCATCGCTATCTGCGCAAGGTCCTGCGGGGCGAAAGGCTGCCCGAGACCCTTCATGCCCAGATGGCGCTCATCGCGAAACAGGCCAGCGACGCCGAGCAGAAATCCACCGAAGCCGAGCGGGAAAATGATCGCTGGAAGACCTGTCTCTTGATGAAACCCAAGATCGGCCGCCGCTTCTCGGGCCGCATCCAGGGCTTCTCGCCCAAGGTGGCCTTCGTGCGGTTGGACTCGCCCTTCGTGGAAGTCGGCGTGCCCCTGGGAGCACTCGGAGGCAATTTCTTTCTGGACGAAAACCGCACCAAGGCCACGGGCATGAAGGGCCAGGTGGTGCTTTCCATCGGCGATGCCGTGAAGGTCGAGATCATCGGTGTGGACGAGGATCTCCGCCGGGTCAGCGCCTGGGTGGCCGAAGCCACCGCCAGCGACGCCAAAGGGAAGCCCTACACGTTCGTTCCCACGCTTGCTGGCCCCGCGACCCTGAGGGAATCGGATTTCGTGCCCGAGCGACGGGCGCCGAAACCCACCGCACGTGTGCGGAACGAAGCCAGGCCATCTTCCAGAGAAACGCCTCGACGTTCTTCGGAGCGGCCAACCCGAACCGAAAAACCAGCCCGGACAGGCCGCCCTCCGGCACGGGGACGGGATGACCGGCCCGCAGCGCGAAACACCGAGGCGCGGAGCCATGGTGATCGACCTGCTCCGACTTCCAGAATCAAGCCACCCAAAGGCACTGTGCGCGGCCCGAAGCCGGGGAAGAAGCGCGGATAGGAACGCAAGCCAACCTCCACCGGGAAAATTCGTTTGAGAGCCGTTTAGGGATTCAAAGTGGATAGGCACGACGGCACTACGCCGGGGAGGCCTCGCCTTCCACAGGCTGGAAGGTGGAGCCAGCGGTGCCGGTGTAGGCTAAGGGCGAAGGAGGGGGAATGCTGGGCGCTCTCGGCCACATGGTCAGATCCACGGCCTTGCCCGTGGAACTTTGGGAGGCCTTCGGAGCGGGTGTCTACCTGGTTTTCGGGACGATCAATCTGGCGCTATGGTTCCGCCGCCAGGATCGCATGGGCCACTTATGGCTGGCGGGCTCCAGCGCAGGCGCGCTCATGGTGGACATCACGGGCATGGTGGTCCGCCGCCTCGAACTTGCGGCACCACCTTGGATCGAGGCGCTGAACGGAATCGGGGTCGCGGTGGCCACGGTGTGTCTGTTCGAGCTGGTCTGCTCGCTCGGCCACAAACAGGCGGGCCGGGTCGCCAGAATTCTCCAAACCTTTGTATTGATACTGGCTCCCATCCCTGGACTTCTGCTTCCCCGGCTCCTACCTATCCTCCTCCTGGGCTGCTTCGTCCTCCTCGGCTGGGCCATGGCGCGAGCCATCCGTGCGGCCAGGGAAGGCGGCAGCGATCCGAGACTGGTGGCGAAAGGCTTCCTGGTCCTTACCGCGTGCCTCATCCTCGACCTCCTGAAGGAGTTTCGCCTCGCCCCAATCCCCAACGGGCTTCCCTTCGTGGGGTTCATGGTCCTGTTCCTGGCGTCCACCCGCTCCCTCATCAACCGTTTCGAGCGTGAAGAAGAGGCCTCCCGAACCGATTCGCTAACGGGATTGCCGAACCGACGGGGTTTCCTCGAAGCCACCGACGGCGCGCTCGCACGGAGCCGCCGATCGGGGAAACCCGTCTCCATCGTGCTGTCGGACCTGGACCACTTCAAGCGCGTCAACGACTCCCTGGGGCACGCGGCGGGCGACGCCGTGCTGAAGGCCGTGGCGGGTGCCATCCGTTCCCCCCTGCGAAGCCAGGATGTGGCCGCCCGATGGGGGGGAGAGGAATTCATCCTCCTGCTGCCGGACACGGGGAAAGAAGGGGCGGTGCATGCGGCCGAGTCCACGCGCACGGCGATCTCTGAGCTTGTCATCGACCTCGATGGCTCACGGATCCAAGTGACCCTGTCCCTGGGGGTGGCCGAGCACCTGACCGACCGAAGCATTGAAGAGACCATCGCCCAAGCCGACGCGGCGCTTTATAAGGCCAAGGAGGAGGGGCGCAATCGGGTCGCGGCCTGATGAATTCCCTGCGGAGAAAAAAGGGGGGGAAACCGTCTGATCCGTTGATTAAATCGTGCATGAAAGCATTCTGCCTGCATGATTTTGAGGCAACCCTAAACTGAATCTTGGACGTTTCCTTGCCCACCATCCGTGTCCGCAAGGTCCCCGAGCTGGTCGTGCTGGGCGTCAAACCGCTTGCCCACGCCCATCGGCGTTCCATGGAAGCGGAAATCCTGGAGCGCGCCGTGAGCGGAGACCGCCAGCCCCAGCCCGCCACATGAACTTTGATCTGGTGAAAGCCGTGGGTTTGGGGCGCCGGTGTGCTCGCGAAACTCATGCACGGGAAATACAACTATCCTGACCGCGCAGCAAAACTCGATGGGCCCATCGCTGACCTGCGAGCCTCCTATTCCGTGCTCCCCTTCGATGCGGGCGCGGTCGCCTGAAGCATCGGCTCAAGGCCACGATGATCCAGGATCGGGATCTGTTGATCGCAAGCACGGCGCTCGCGCATGGCCATGCCCTCGTCACCAACCACACCAAGCACTTTCATCGGATTGACGAATTGGTTCTGTTGGATTGGGCCGTTCCATCGTGAGTGACGGGTGTGCAGATCGCATGGAGGATTTAGGGTGCCGTTCTGAGGGTATATATCAGGCGGCGCAGGCTTCGCTGCAATTGAAGGTACAGGGGAATGGGCAGCGTGGAGCTGAACCGCGAGGGGGTCATCGAGTTGCAGAGGTGAGGAAGGCGATCAGGTGGTCCCGGGTCGTCTAGGTCAGTCCAGGATGTCCGCGCTGGGGGTTGCGCCGCCGGCCAGGTCGCCGAGCAGGAGTACGCTCCCGTCGGGAAGGAGAGCTGCACCGTGCCATTGGCGGGGCCGGCGCATCAGGGTCGGCAGGCTCCAGGCGGGTTGCCCGGTCGTCCAGGTCTCCACGCTGGCGTGGTATCGGTAGTTGCCGGAGTTGCCTCCTGCGACCACGACCTCGGTGCCCCCGGAGATCAAGGTGGCGGTATGGAACGCGCGGGGTTCGTTCATGTCCGGGGCCGCGGAGAAGGTGCCCGTGGCGGGGTTGAAGATTTCACAGGTGCGGGTGACGCCGCCCGGAGTCGTGCCTCCGGTGATGAGGACCCGCCCGTCGTTGAGGAGCGTGGCGGTGTGATAGGCCCGTCCCTGGGCCATGGGGCCGGCGGTGTAGGTGAAGGTTCCCGCCATGGGATCGAAGATCTCGGCCGTGGCCTGTTCGGTCTGGCCGTCCCGGCCACCCACGATGAGCACACGCCCGTCGTTGAGGCGCGTGGCGGTATGCCAGACCCGCGCCACCTCCATGTTCTGGGCGAAGGGCGAGAAGGCATTGCCAGCGGGATCGAAGAGGTCCGCGGTAGCATTCACCGCCCCGTAGATGGGCATGTCGATGCCCCCAGTGAGCAACACCTTTCCGGCGTTGGGGCCCGTGGTGAGGCTGGTGGCCTGGTGGCCCATGCGGGGCACGCGGAGGGTTCCGGTCGCAGGGGTCACGGCCCCGGTTTGAAGGTTGACCACTTCGCCCGTATTGGACGCCTGGTCGTAGCGGATTTCGCCGCCGGCCACGAGCAACCGGTTGGCGTCCAGGGGGGTGAGGGTCGTGAACATGCGTCCTGCCGGCAGCGGGTTGGCCAGGCTGGAAAAGGTCCCCGCACCCGGCGCGTACACTTCCACCAGCTCGTTGTAGTACCACGTCGGTCCCCCTCCGCCTCCCGCGATGACCACGCGGTCGTCGGGCATCGTGGCCATGGCTGGGGCGATGCGCGTCCTTGCGGGAGATCCTACGGTGGAGAGGGCCCAGCCCGACCCGGGAGGCGCGGGATCAACGATCAGGGTCCTCTGGGCCGCCTTGGTGGGATCCGCCGCCGGCACCGCGCGGATTGTGGCGGTTCCGGGGGCGGTGGGAGCGTAGTAATCCTGGTACCAGCTCATATCCACGAGCTGGCCGCCGGCGCCGCCCGGGAGGATGCTCCAGGCGATGGTCCGGTCGATCCCTTCGGGTCCCAGGACCGGACCGAACATCGCGCCGTCCCCGACGTACAGATGGCCCTGGTCCGGAAACCCATAGAGGGCGAAGGTCACGTTGTTCACCACGTTGATGGTTGCGGTGGCCGTCTGAAGGGTGACAGTGTTCGTGACGGTCAGGGTCCAGGTCCCGAGGGTGGAACCCGCCACGAAGTGTCCGCTTGCCGGGTTGATCGTGCCTGCCGCCGCCGGCACCGACCAGGCCACGGTCGTCACCACGGTGTTGTCGTCGTAGGCGCTGAAATCCGCTGCGGCGCCGGGATAAATGTCGATGCCCGCCGGATAGATGCGGAATCCGCCGAGGGCGCTGACCGTGATGGTCGCGTCGGAACGCTTGGATGGATCGGCGTGGGCTGTGGCGCGGACATGGTAGGCGCCCACCGTGTTCGGGGCGGTGTAGAGGCCGGGCCCGGTGACTGACCCGCCCGCACTCTCCAGGACCTCCCAGATCACGGCCGTGTCGGCGCTACCCGTTACCACCGCGTTCAACTGGACGGTGCCCCCAAGCCCGATCTTTGGATTGGTGGGGCTGACGCTGATGGCGACGGGCTGGGGTGCGTAGGCGACGGTGGCGATAGCATTCTGGCCCGCCGTGACCGTCGCGGTCTGGGTCGCCGGGGAGGGCTGGTAGGTGAGGCTGGCAGAGGTGACATTGGACGCGGTGATGACGTAGGAGCCCGGCGTAAGGTTCGGCCAGGAGGCGGACGCGGTGGGATTCTGGCTGAACCCGCCGGGGCCCGAAAGGGCGATGGCGGCGCTCGCGCCACCCGGAAGTCCGGTGACGGTGAGCGCCAAGGATCCGGTGGTCGGAGGGGGCGGCGGCGTCCCGCTTCCCCCGCCCCCGCAGGCGGCCGACAGGAAGGCCAAACCCAACGCGGTCAAGAAGGACGAAAAGCCTCGCCGGATGCGCGACATGGATACCTCGTATATAGGAAATTCAAAGGCCCCATTTTAATGGCAGGGGTGGTTGGATCCTGGGGCTTGGGCTAGGGATAGGATTGAAAAGGGGGGTTGCATTGAGCAGATGTGGTGCCACGGTGTTGGCATGGAGAAGGTCTGCTCGTTGATACGCCCTGCGCTTGCCTGGGTCAAGGGAAAGCGCAGCCTACGCTTACCTTGATGATCAAAGTTGAATAGCGCTCTGGGTTTTCAGAGTTCTTCAAGCTTGCTAGGGCGGTTGAGGTTTGACTTCGACGCAGGCGAGAATCGCTGCGGTCGGAGGGCCCACGGGAATCCATCGCCGCGGGATGGTCTTGCACGTGGTTATCTGTTCGTAGGCGATGCTGTGGCCGCATGGATCGGCATCTTCTTCCGATGAAGCTTCGCCACGACCAACTTCCTCAATTTCACATTGGGCGCCAGCACGCCAAAATAGTGCACCAAGGCCCGAGGCGTTAGCATCACTACATGCCCCCTCCCCCAACCAAACCTTCCATCTGCCTCGGCGTGGATCCCGGTTCCATCGCCTGCGGATGGGCGGTGGTGTCGCGGCTGGGATCGCGCATGGAGCTGGTGGAGGCGGGCGTCATCCGGTCGAAGCGAGGCGCGGAGTTCTCCGAACGGATCCATGGCATCCATCTGAGCCTTTCAGAAGTCATCGCCGCGCATCATCCACACTTCATGGCGGTGGAATCGCCCTTCGTGGAGAAGAACAGCGCCACGGCCATCAAGCTGGGCCAGATCCGCGGCGGGATCCTGCTGACGGGCGCGCTGCACGGCCTGCCCGTCGGCGACTACAACCCCATGCAGGTGAAAAAAGCCGTGAGCGGCTACGGGTGGGCAGACAAGAACCAGGTCGGAAAAATGGTGATGACCATCCTGAACCTGAAAACGCCCCTGGCAGCGGACGCGGCCGATGCCGCCGCGGTGGCGATCGGGCACCTGCTGGCCACGCGGCGGAGTTGAATTGCGCCGGATCCCCCGCTACCTCTTCCTGATCGCCAAGCGCTACGGCCGCTGGGTGCTGCGGCAACGGCCGGACCGGGCGGATCTGCAGGCGGTGCTCGAACGCGCGGTGGCCACCTTGCCGATGCAGTCGGGGATCTTCACCAAGGAAGGGGCGCTGCGCACCGCGGAGATGAACCGCCAGCTGGCCTGGTGCATGGCCTTCATCGCCGGGGCGGTGAACGCTGGCGGCTATCTCGCGGTCAGCCATTACACCTCGCATATGACCGGCGTCGTGTCCTCCATGGCCGATAGCACCGCGGAAGGCGACGTGGTCACGGCGCTCACAGCCCTGGCCATGATGCTCTTCTTTCTCGGCGGAGCGTTCCTCTCGACGACGTTGCTGAGTTTCGGGAAGCGCCGGGAGCTGCCCAGCCGCTATGCCATCAGCCTCCTGGCCGAAGCCGCCCTGCTCCTGGTTTTCGGCTTCATGGGCGGCAGCCTCCAGGACCGCATCCGCTTCCACCTGCCGGAGACCGTCGCCATCCTCTGCTTCATCATGGGCATGCACAATTCGCTGACCACGAACATCAGCGGCGCGGCGGTGCGCACCACGCACCTCACGGGGACGGTGACCGACATCGGCATCGAATTGAGCAAGCTGGCCTACATCAACGTGGACAAGGATCCCCGCAAGGAGCGCATCGAAGCCAATCGCTCCAAGCTGCGGCTCTATGCGCTGATCCTCGTCTCCTTCTTCGTCGGGGGGATCCTGGGCGCGCTGGGGTTCCGCTACATCGGCTTCAAGGTGACGGTGCCGCTGGCGGCCTTCCTCGCCTTCCTGGCGGCGCGGCCGATCATCCTGCAGGTGCGTCTGGCGCTCCGCGCCCTGAAGCGGAATCTCGAAGACGCGAAGTAGCCCTCGGCCTGCGGCCGACACAAGGAAGGGCACCTTAGGGTGCCCTTTTTGGGGTCGCAGCTCTGCGGGTACCTAGCATATCCGCATGCTGGAGAGGCAGGCAGGGAATGGCCGCCCCGTGTTTAAGATCGCTTAGTTCTGCGATCTCAAGGCTCAAGATGAGCCTTCCAAGAAAGCGTTCAAGGGGAAATTTTGGGAGAAGTTTGGAGCAGTAAAAGTCTCAATTTCAGTGCATCTCCAACGGGTGCCGCACATGAATTTTTTTCACAAACGAAAGCCAGCGGAGGGCCGCCCCCGGCGTCTTTGCCCACGTGCAAAGGAAGCGCCGGATCCGCACCGGTCCAGCTCAGAACGCGATGGGGGATGAATGTCTGATGGACTTCTGCCAACAAGCCGACGGCTTGCTTCAGATCGCCTGCGATCACAATGTCCAGCGGGGCCTTGAGGGCCGAATCCAACGCATTGATCATGCCTGGAAAGGCTCGGGGCGCCCGCTGCATCCAGGGGGCGAAACACGCCAGAATCCCTTCTGCGGAAATGCGGAAATCGCGCCGTTCCAGATGGCGGGAAAGGCGGAACAGCGCCGTGGCCGCCAGGGTGTTGCCGCTGGGCAGCGCATTGTCGAAGCCGGGCTTCTGCCGGAATAAAAGATCGCTCCTGCCCGCCTCTGTGCTGAAGAATCCACCCTCCCCGGCGTCCTCGAACTTGCTGCGCATGGCCTCTGCGATCCGTTCCGCCAGCCGCAGCCAACGGGCGTCGAATCCCGCTTCATAGACATCCACCAGCCCATTCGCCACGGCCGCGTAGTCTTCCAGGAACCCTGGCGTGTGGGCGCGCCCCTGGCGATAGACGCGGAGCAGGGTTCCGCCCTGCCAAAGCTCGCGCTGGATGAATTCCGCGCAGGCCGCCGCCGCATCCAAATAGCGTTTGGAATCCAGGACCTGGGCTCCGCGCGCGAAGGCAGACAGCGCCAAGCCGTTCCAGGCCGCCAGCACCTTGTCATCCTTGCCGGGCCGGATGCGCGTGTCGCGGACCTCCCGGAGCCTTTCCCGAAGCGCGGCGAGATCTGCGACCTGGCCTTCCGGAACCTCTTCCTTGCGATCGAAGACGTGGAGCACCGAAGCGCCGCCCTCGAAATTCCCCCCGGCCGTGATGCCATAGGCCCCGCAGAACCGCGCCGATTCGCCGCCCAGGATGCTCTGCACCTCATCGGGCGTGAAGACATAGAATTTGCCTTCCTCCCCTTCGCTGTCCGCGTCTTCGGATGAATGGATGCCGCCGGACGCATCCCGCATGTCGCGCAGCAGATAGTCCAGGGTTTCCCCAGCGATGGCGGCGTACTTCCGGTCGCCCGTTTTCTGGAAGGCCGCCAGATAGCAGCAGGCAAGCTGGGCATTGTCGTAGAGCATCTTTTCGAAATGGGGCACCAGCCACTGCGGATCCACGCTGTAGCGGGAGAATCCGCCCCCCAGATGGTCGTACATGCCGCCTTCCCACATGGCATCGAGCGTCCTGATGGCCATGCGCTGATCAGCCTCCGACCCCCGCCGCAGGATCAGTTCGATGGCCATGTGGGGAGGAAATTTCGGCGCGCCGCCAAAACCGCCCCAGCGGGAATCGAAGCTGCCCCGGAGCTGCTGGAGCGCATTTTCGAACAGGCCTTCATCAGGCAATGTGTCCCCCGCCTTGAGATTCGCCTGGCGTTCCAGATCTTGGGTCAATTCCGCAGCCTGTTCGACCACCGCCGAGCGCCGCTCCACCCACAGCTCGGCGATCCGCTTCAATAAGGGGATGAACCCCGGCATTCCCCGCGCCGGTTGCGGTGGAAAGTAGGTGCCGCCATAGAAGGGCCGCAGATCAGGGGTCAGCCAAACGCTCATGGGCCAGCCGCCGTGGCCCGTCAGGGTCTGCACCGCGTCCATGTACAGGTCATCGAGATCCGGCCTTTCCTCCCGGTCCACCTTGATGGGAATGAATTGCTTGTTCAGGAGATTCGCCACTTCCGGATTCTCGAAGGACTCCCGTTCCATCACATGGCACCAATGGCAAGCGCTGTAGCCGATGGAAAGGAAGATCGGCTTGTCTTCATCCCGCGCCTGGACGAGCGCCTTCTCATCCCAAGGCTGCCAGGCCACGGGGTTATGGGCATGCTGAAGCAGGTAGGGACTAAGGCTTTCGGCGAGGCGATTGGTCATGAAGGCTCCGGATCTCCATTTCATCACGTGCTGGAGCTACGAGCTTCTCTCCCTGGATTCTTTTCAGGGGGGATCCAGAAGACCTCGCCGTAGAATGGAGGATTGGCCGCGACAGGCCCTGGATGTCCCATGTTTGATTCCCTCACCGAAAAATTGAGCAAGGCCATGAAGGCCCTCCGGGGCCAGTCCAAGCTCACGGAATCCAACATCGAGGAGGCCCTGCGGGAAGTCCGCATGGCGCTGCTGGAAGCCGATGTGCATGTGGCCGTGGCGCGCACTTTTCTCGCCCGTGTAAAAGAAAAAGCGCTTGGCGCCGAAGTGCTCCAGGGTCTGAATCCCGGCCAGGCATTCATTGACATCGTCCACAAAGAACTCGTGGAGATCATGGGCGGCCAAGCGGATGAAAAGCCGCTGAGTTTCGCCGCCCAACCGCCGACTGTGGTGATGATGGTGGGCCTTCAGGGCGCCGGAAAAACGACCACTTGCGGCAAGCTGGCCAAATTCCTGAAGAAAAATGGCAGTTCGCCCTTGCTTGTGCCGGCAGATGTCTACCGTCCTGCTGCCATCGAGCAGTTGCATGTGGTCGCCAAGGATGCAGGCATCCCGAGTTTCCACCACGAGAGCAAGAACCCCGTGGAGATCTGCGAAGCCGCCTTGAAGGAAGCCAAGCTCAAAGGCTGGGACGTGGTGATCCTGGACACCGCGGGCCGGCTGCACCTGGATGAAACCCTGATGGCGGAGCTCGCCCGCATCAAGGCCGCCTGCGGACCTTCCGAAATCCTGTTCGTGGCGGATGCCATGACGGGCCAGGATGCGGTGCGCTCCGCCGGATCCTTCCATGAACAGCTCGGCATCACCGGCGTCATCCTCACCAAGACCGACGGCGACACCCGCGGCGGCGCGGCGTTCAGCATCAAGCAGGCCACGGGCCAGCCCATCAAGTTCCTGGGATCGGGAGAAAAGCTCGATGACTTCGAGCGCTTCCACCCGGACCGCATGGCCCAGCGCATCCTCGGCATGGGCGATGTGCTCAGCCTCATCGAGCACGCCAAGGACAAGATCGACGAGAAGGATGCGGAGCGCCTGGCCAACCGCATGGCCAAGAACCAGTTCACGCTCGAAGACATGCGCCAGCAGTTCCAGCAGGTGTCGAAGCTGGGCAGCATGACCAAGATCATGGGGATGCTGCCGCTGCCCGGCGTCTCCAAAGAGCAGAAGGAACAGATGGCGAACCTGGCCACGGACAAGCGCATGAAGCACTTGACGGCGATCCTGGATTCCATGACGCCCAAGGAGCGCGCCAACCACAACCTGCTGGATGCCAAACGCAAACGCCGCGTGGCCGGCGGTTCGGGCCGTTCCGTCCAGGAAGTGAACCAGCTCATCAAGCAGTACCTGGAAATGAAGAAGATGATGACCCAGATGAACGACCCCAAATTCATGACCCGCATGCAGCGCATGGCGGGGGCCATGAAGGGCGGCGGGGCTGGATTGCCTTTCTGATCTGATGGACACCCCCGGCCCGGACCTCCATCAACCTGATGCCGGCCTAGCGGCCTTGCGGGCGGCCGCCGAACGCGATCCCGATGACTCCGGGACCGTGTTCCAACTGGCGCTGAAGTGCCGCGATGCGGGCCGCTCCCCGGAAGCCATCCGCTGGTTCCAGCGGCGCCTGGAGCAGGGCGGATGGGTCGAGGAGCTCTGGTATTCCATGTTGCAGATCTGCCTCTTGCACCAGTCTCTCGGGCAGATGAAGGAGGCCGATGAATGGGGGCGGAAAGCCTTCCAGTACCGTCCAGGACGCGCCGAGGCGGCCCTGGCCCTGAGCCGCATCGCGCTGGATGGGGGCCGTCATGCCATGGCCCTGCTCTACGCGAACATGGCGGCCCGCACGCCGCTTTCAAAGGATGTCCTGTTCGTCGATCCCGCAGCCTATGGACTCGATCCCTGGTTGGTCATCTCCATCGCCGCGTACTACGCCGGGCTTCCCGCGCTCGGGATCGAAGCCTGCGAGCAGGTGCTCGCGTCGCGGGAAGCGTCGTGGGAGGACAGAAACCAGACCCGGAACAATGCCTTCTTCTACCTGGAGCCATGTCCTGGAGAAAAAGTCCCGTTCGAATGGACCCCGCCGCCCATCGAAGGAAACCCCGCCCATAGCTACCGCCCCATGAATCCCTCCCTCTGGTTCGATGCAGAGACCGGAAGGCGCTATGGGTCCATCCGCCATGTGAACTTCGACACCGATGGGGGAAATTACACGTCGCTCGCGCCGGACCGGCAGGTCCGGACCCGGAATTTCTGGGTGGAATGGGATCCGGCCGGAAGGATCCTCCAATCCTTTGAAATCATCGATGAGCTGGATTGGGAACGGATCGAGTTTCCGGTCAAGGGGCTTGAAGACCTGCGCCTCTTCCACCACCGCGGCCGCTGGAAATTCACCTGCACCTCCTACGAAAAGACAGGACAGCCCCAGATGCTGTTCGGGCTCCTGGCCCCGGAGCCTGATCGGAGTTCCAGGCGCTGGAAGGTCGAAAGCCTCCGCCACATCCAGGGCGCGGAGGTCCGCCCCATCGAAAAGAATTGGCTCCCTTTCCTCGACAGCGCAGGGGAACTGAAAATCCTGTACCACTCGGATCCGACTCGCATCGGCCGCCTGGACGAAGCCGCTGGGGAGCTGGTCATCGAATCGGTCCTGTCCCCCGAATGGAACGGCGTGGATTTTCGCGGATCAGCGCCACCGATCCAGTTCCGGGGCGGGTACCTCTACCTGGTCCATGAGGTGGCCTTCGAGGAATGGCGCCGGTACACCCATCGGTTCGTCTGGATGGACAGCGGCTACAAGATCCAGCGGGTTTCCCGGCCCTTCTATTTCGACACGCAAGGGGTGGAATTCGCCATGGGGCTGGTCTGGGATGGAGGGCATCTCTGGATCGGCTATGGCTGGCAGGATAAGGAGGCCAGGCTCCGCCGCATGACCGAGGCGGAATTGGACCAGCTCTGGCGCTTCCCTGCATGCGCAAGCCAGCCAAGCACCCAGCCGGATCCCCGCTGACCGGAATTTCTCCTTGGGAAATCACCAATCCCGGGATAAACTGATCCGCTCAAGGAGTACCCATGCTTTCCATCCGTCTGGCCCGCAACGGCGCGAAGAAGCGCCCTTTCTACCACATCGTCGTTAGCGAGAACGATCGCATTCCCACAGGCCAGGCCATCGAGGTGCTGGGCTTCGTGAACCCCATCGCGGGCTCCGGCGAGACCGTCCGCATCGACGCCGATAAGGCCAAGGCCTGGATTGCCAAGGGCGCCAGCCCCTCCAAGACGGTTTCGGACCTCTTCAAGAAGCACGCGATTCTTTAGGTTTCCTGCCTTAGGAATTTGGAAAGCCGGGCCCGGCCGCATATGGTGCGACACCGGGTCCGGCTTTTACATTGGGGGTGCCATGACCGCTGATTTCGAAGCCTTTCTCAAAGATGTCCTGAGCCCCTTGCTGGACCACCCGGAAGCCCTGCGCATCGAGGTCCGGGAGGCGGGCAGGAAACGCGAAGTGCTGATCTTCGCCGAACAGGTGGACCGCGGGCGCATCATCGGCAAGAGCGGACGGATGATCTCCTCCCTTCGCACCCTGGTGCAGGCCGCGGGCGAGAAACATGGACTCCTCGTGAACCTGGAACTGTTTGACGAGGACGAAACAGACCGGCCACGGCGATCCCGCGCGGATCATCCAGGCCCAGCTGAACCTCCCGCGGAAGCCTGATGCTGCTGCTGGGCCACCTGGCGAAGGTGCAAGGGTTGAAGGGTGAATTCCTCTTCCATTCCCTCATGGATGAACCGGAACGCTTGCCCGGGGTGGATGGGCTTGTCCTGGCGCCTCCATCCATGGATCTGGATGCGGCCGACAACCCCGGACCACCGGCCAGGCCCGCCAGCGTCAGGCTGTTCCGTTGGCACCAGGACCGTCCCTGCGTCGCCTTCGAGGGCATTCCCGACCGCACGGCGGCGGAGCTTCTCAAGGGCTGGGCGCTCTGGATGCCCGAGGCCCTGGCCACCAAGTCCGAGGGAGAGAGCTTCCGCCACGAATGGATCGGCTGCGGCGTGTTCATCGGCGGGGAGAAAATCGGCGAGGTCCTTTACCTTGCGCCGACGCCCATGGGCTATGACATGGTGGCGCTGCGGGATCTGCGTCCAGGCCGCGCGGGCCTGCGCGAAGTCCCCTACATCAAGGCTTGGTGGAAGGTGGACCTGGAAAACCGGCGCCTGGATCTGGATGGACCGCCGGGAATCCTGGATCTGCAATAGCCTGTGACCCTGCTCACGGTTTAGCCTGCTTCCCTTGTAGGCACGGGCCAACCGGGTGAAGCTAGAGGGAATTCCAGATGGGAAAATCTGGAAAGGCTCAGGAGTTCCCATGGACACGCCGCAAATGGTCACCATCGATGGAAATGAAGCCGCCGCCTCAGTGGCACATCGGCTGAGCGAGGTCATCGCGATCTATCCCATCACCCCTTCCTCCACCATGGGGGAGCTGGCCGACGAGTGGTCGGCGGCCGGCAAACGGAACATCTGGGGCACCATCCCCCGGGTGGCGGAAATGCAGAGCGAGGCCGGCGCCGCGGGCGCCGTGCATGGCGCGCTGCAATTGGGATCCATGAGCACCACCTTCACGTCCTCCCAGGGATTGCTGTTGATGATCCCGAACCTGTTCAAGATCGCCGGGGAGCTGACGCCCTTCTGCATGCACGTGGCGGCCCGCACCATCGCCACCCACGCTCTTTCCATCTTCGGGGACCACGCCGATGTGATGGCCGCCCGCCAGACGGGTTTCGCCATGCTGTCCTCCTTCTCGGTCCAACAGGCCCACGACATGGCGCTGGTGGGCCACGCGGCGACGCTCCGCACCCGCGTGCCCTTCATGCACTTCTTCGACGGATTCCGCACCAGCCATGAAGTGGCCAAGATCGCGATGCTCAGCGACGACGATCTGCGCGCGATGATCCAGGACGAGTGGGTGGCCGAGCACCGGGCCCGGGCCCTGAGCCCCAACCATCCGGTCATCCGCGGCACCGCCGCGAACCCCGACACCTACTTCCAGGCCCGGGAAGCCTCGAATGGCTACTACGACTCGCTGCCCGACGCCGTGCAGCAGGAGATGGACAAGCTCGCGGCCCTCACCGGACGCGCCTACAAGCTCTTCGAATACGAAGGGCATCCCCAGGCCGAGCGCGTGATCGTGGTCATGGGTTCAGGGGCCGAGACCGTCCAGGAATACGTGGATTGGGCCATGGCCAGCGAGGAGCGGATCGGCGTGCTCAAGGTGCGGCTCTACCGGCCCTTCTCGGTGCGGCATTTCGTGGCGGCGCTGCCGGCTTCGGTGAAGTCCATCGCCATCCTGGACCGCTGCAAGGAACCCGGCGCCCCGGCGGAGCCGCTCTTCCTGGATGTGGCCGCCGCGCTCCGCGAGGCCCGCGAAGAAGGCTGGAGCCCCCTGCTGCAGGAGCCGCGCCTCATCGGCGGCCGCTACGGCCTGTCGAGCAAGGAATTCACCCCCGCCATGGCGAAGGCCGTGTTCGACGAGCTGGGCAAACCCAAGCCCCGCCGCGCCTTCACCGTGGGCATCAACGACGATGTCACGGGACTCAGCCTGAAGGTGGACGAAGGTTTCGACCTGGAACCCGCCAGCGTGACCCGCTGCCTCTTCTACGGCCTGGGCAGCGACGGCACCGTGGGCGCCAACAAGAACAGCATCAAGATCATCGCCGAGGAGACCCCGAACCACGGCCAGGGCTACTTCGTGTACGACTCCAAGAAGAGCGGCGCCATCACCATCAGCCACCTCCGCTTCGGTCCGAATCCCATCCGCAGCCACTACCTGGTGCGCACCGCGAACTTCATCGCCTGCCACCAGCCCCAGTTCGTGGACCGCTTCGAGATGCTGGCCGAAGCCGTGGATGGAGCCACCTTCCTGCTGAACAGCCCCACGGCACCCGAGGAGATTTTCGCCACCCTGCCCATCGAAATGCAGGAACAGCTCATCGCGAAGCGCATCAAGTTCTACACCATCGACGCTTACAAGGTCGCCAAGGAAAGCGGCATGGGCGGCCGCATCAACACCATCATGCAGACCTGCTTCTTCGCCATTTCCGGCGTGCTGCCCCAGGACGAAGCCATCGCCGCCATCAAGCATGCGATCGAGAAGACCTACGCCAAGAAGGGCGATGCGCTGGTCCAGCGCAATTTCGAGGCCGTGGACGCGGCCCTGGCGCACCTGCACGAAGTGGCGGTCCCCGCCAAGCCGAATTCGGACCGGCATCGCCCGCCCATGGTGCCTGATGCCGCGCCGGACTTCGTCAAGCAGGTGAGCGCGCTCATCCTGGAAGGATTGGGCGACAAGCTGCCGGTGAGCGCCTTCCCGCCGGACGGCACCTGGCCTACGGGCACGGCGAAATGGGAGAAGCGCAACATCGCCCAGGAAATTCCCGCGTGGGATTCCGGCATCTGCATCCAGTGCAACAAGTGCGCGCTGATCTGCCCCCACGCCGCCATCCGGGCCAAGGTCTTCGAGCCCGCCGCGCTGTCCGGCGCGCCTGATGGATTCGCTTCCATGGACTACAAAGGCCAGGAATTCAAAGGCCAGAAATACGTGATCCAGGTCGCGCCCGAGGATTGCACAGGCTGCACGCTCTGCGTGCAGATCTGCCCAGCAAAAGACAAGAGCAACCCCAAGCACAAGGCCATCGACATGGTGCCCCAGGCCCCCCTGCGGGAGCGGGAGGCCGCGAATTTCGCCTTCTTCCTGGATCTGCCCGAAGTGGACCGCGAAGCCGTGAAGCTGGACGTGAAGGGCACCCAATTCCTGGAGCCCCTGTTCGAATTCAGCGGCGCCTGCCAGGGCTGCGGCGAGACACCCTATATCAAGCTCCTGACCCAGCTCTACGGTGATCGCCTCCTCATCGCCAACGCCACGGGCTGTTCATCCATCTACGGCGGCAACCTGCCCACCACGCCCTACACCGTCAACAAGGCGGGACGCGGCCCGGCCTGGGCCAACAGCCTGTTCGAGGACAACGCCGAGTTCGGGTATGGCATGCGGCTGGCCGTGGAAAAGCAGGCCGAACAGGCGCGGGAACTGCTCATCCGCCAGGCTTCCCTGCTGCCCGAAGCCCTGGTCCATGGCCTCCTGGATACCATCCAGCCTGACCAGGCCGGCATCCGGATCCAGCGCGAACGCGTGGCCGAGCTGAAGACCAGGCTGGGATCCTCCAAGGATCCGGCAGCGATGCAATTGCTGGAACTGGCGGACCACTTCGTGAAGCAGAGCGTGTGGGTCATCGGCGGGGATGGCTGGGCCTACGACATCGGCTACGGCGGTCTGGACCATGTGCTGGCCTCGGGCCTGGACGTGAACATCCTGGTGCTGGACACCGAGGTCTACTCCAACACCGGCGGGCAGGCTTCCAAGTCCACGCCCATGGGCGCCGCGGCGAAATTCGCGGTGAGCGGCAAGACCACGCCCAAGAAGGATCTGGCGCTGTTGGCCATGAGCTACGGCCATGTCTACGTCGCCAAGGTGGCCATCGGAGCCAAGGACGCCCAGACCGTGCGGGCCATCCAGGAAGCCGAGTCCTTCCCGGGTCCGAGCCTCATCCTGGCCTACAGCCCCTGCATCGCCCATGGCTACGATCTGGCCATGAGCGGCGAGCAGTCCAAGATGGCGGTTGAAACCGGCTACTGGCCGCTGTTCCGCTACGATCCGCGGCGGCTGGACCAGGGCCTCAGCGCCCTGGCCCTGGATTCCAACGCGCCAAAGGGCGAGCTGAGCCGCTTCACCGGCAACGAGGCCCGGTTCCGCATCGTGGAAAAACAGCATCCCGAAGCCTTCAAGCAGATGATGGCCGATGCCACCGAGGAAAACGCGCGGCGCTACGCAGCCTATGAGAAGCTGTCCCGCCTGGAAACAGCGGCACCCTCGCTACCCACTCTCTAAGGGGACTGCCATGGATCTCTCCACAACCTACCTTGGCCTGACCCTGCCGCATCCCCTGATGGCCGGCGCTTCTCCGCTGGTGGATGACCTGGACGCCGTCCGGGAGCTGGAGGACGCGGGCACCGCGGCCATCGTGATGCACTCGCTGTTCGAGGAGCAGATCGAGCGCGAATACACCGGCACCATGCGGGATCTGCACCTGCATGCGAACGCCAATCCCGAAGGCCTCTCCTACCTTCCGGAGCCCCACGAATTCGCGCTGGGACCGAGCGCCTACCTGGAACAGATCCGCCGCATCAAGGAAGCCGTGGCGGTACCCGTCATCGCCTCCCTGAACGGCACGACAGCCACCGGATGGCTCGACGGTGCCAGGCTCATGGAACAGGCCGGGGCGGACGCCCTGGAATTGAATGTCTACGAGATCGCCACGGATCCCCAGCAGACCGCCGAAGCGCTGGAACAACGGATCGCCGACATGGTGGTGGCCGTGAAGTCCCGCGTGAAGATCCCAGTGGCCATCAAGCTTTCCCCCTTCATCAGCTCCCTTCCGAACTTCGCCCAGAAGCTCCAGGCCGCGGGGGCGGATGGGCTGGTGCTGTTCAACCGGATCCTTATGCCGGACTTCGATCTGGAGCAGTTGGAACTGGTGCCCAAGCTCCTGCTCTCCAGGCCCACCGAATTGCCGCTGAGGCTGAACGCCCTGGCGATCCTGCATGGGCAATTCAAGGGAAGCCTGGCCTGCAGCGGCGGCATCCATGACTCCCTGGACGCCGTGAAGGCCGTCTTCGCGGGAGCATCCTGCGTGCAGGTGGTTTCCACCCTGCTCCAGCATGGACCGTCCTATCTCCAGACCCTCCGCGAAGGCATGGAGGAATGGCTGGAGCAGCACGAGTACGAAAGCCTGCGCCAGGGCCTCGGCAGCATGAGCCTGGCCAAGGTCGCCAATCCCCACGCCTTCCATCGCGCCAGCTACATGCGGGTGCTGCAGGGCTGGCGGCCTGAAATTTATTAAAGTTCTTCCGATTGCCACCTAGCTGATTCAGCCACGAAGCCACACGAATAACAATCTTCGTGGCTTCTCTGTGCTTCTTTGTGGCTTCTTCAAGCCAGACTTCAGCGGATGGAAAGCTCCATGGGCATCCGGGCGTACACGCCCTGGGGATCATTCAGGGAGGCGAACACTTTCATCTGGCGCTGGAACTCCGCCATCACCTGTTCCGCGGGGCCTTTCGCGTATTTCCGCTGCTTCTCCCCCGCGAGGGCTTCCATCAGTTTCTCGACGGGCTTTTTCGAGGCGCCGGGGCCGTCCACGCGGTAGTCATTCTCGATCTTGGCCTTCTTGGCGGCGAAGCGGATGGCGTCTTCCAGGCCACCAATCTCATCCACCAATTTCAGTTTCAGGGCTTCCTGGCCGCTCCACACGCGCCCCTGGGCGATCTCGTTCACGTCCGCCTTGGCTATGCGGCGGCTCTCGGAGACCTTGGACAGGAACTGGTCATAGATGTGGTCCACGACGCTCTGGATGCGGGCCAGTTCGAATTCGGATTTCGGCCGGGCCAGGGTCATGGGGTTCGCCAGCTTGCTGGTGGAGACTTCGTCCCAGGTGATGCCGTGCTCGTTGGCCAGCTTTTTCACGTTGGGCAGCAGTCCGAACACGCCGATGGAACCGGTGATGGTGTTGGGCTCCGCGAAGATGTGGTCGCCGTAGGTGCTGATCCAGTAGCCGCCGGAGGCCGCGAGGTGCCCCATGGAGATGACCACGGGCTTCTCCTTCTTGGTGAGGATCACTTCCCGCTGGATGAGCTCGCTGGCGGAGGCGCTGCCGCCTGGGCTGTTGACGCGCAGGACCACGGCCTTCACGTTCTTGTCCAGGCGCAGCTTGCGGAGTTCCCGCGCCAGCTTGTCGCCGCCCACCTGGCCGCCGTCGCCGTCGCCGTCCACGATCTCCCCCTCGGCGTAAACGAGCGCGATGCGGTTCTTGCCCTTCTGGACCTCGCCAGGAAGGCCCGCGTACTCATCCATGGAGACCTGGGGGAATTCCTTGTCCTTGGCGGTCTTCCCGGACAGGGATTTCAGCTGGTCCAGCACTTCGTCCTCTGGCGCGATCTGGTCCACCAGGCCGGCGGCCTTCGCCTCCATGGCCAGGAGGATGCCCTGCTCATCGGAGATTTTCTGGATATCCTCGGCGGTCTTATGGCGGTCCTTGGCGACGGCGGTTTTCCATTCGCCCCAGATATCCCCCAGCAGCTTGGCGATCTGCTCACGGTTGGCGTCGCTCATCTTGTCGAGCACGAAGGGCTCCACGGCGCTCTTGTACTTGCCCACGCGGGTGACCTGAACCTCGATGCCGTACTTCTGGAAGGCGCCGCCGAAGAACATGGGTTCGGACGCGAGGCCGGTCATCTCCATCTCGCCGAAGGGATTCACGATGACCTTGCCGGTACCCGCGCAGAGATAGTAGGCCTTCTTGCCCCAGCCCATGTTGTAGGCAAGGACGGGTTTTCCGCTCGCCGCGAACCGTTGGATGGCCTCCTTCAGCTCCTTCAAGGCCGCGGGTCCAGAGCCATAGCCTTCGGATTCCGGATTGCCCGTGAGGTAGAGGGCCGCGATGCGCTTGTCGGCTGCGGCGCGGTCCAGGGCCTTGATGAGCGTGTAGAGCGGCGTGGCGTTCTCGCGGCCGCTCAAGGCCTGCCGCAGGGCCTCGCCCGGTTCCCCATCCCGCACCGAATCCGGGATGTTGTTGCTGAGGTCGAAGATGAGCACGGCTTTGTCGGGCACCGAGGTCTTGGACCCGCCCGCCGCCGCGATGCCGATGAACAGGAGGAAAATGGCGCCGCTGAAGAGCACAAGGGCCAGCAGCGAGGCGAAAAGATGTTTGAAGAAATCCTTCATGGTTTGCTCCACGGGGCCGGTTTCCCGAAACCCTCATCTTCCAGTATGCCGTGATGCCCCAGTGCGGGTTGCCATCAATTGGCGGCGGGCTTGGGAAGTTGAAAAGTTGAAAAGTCGAGTGTTGAAGTGTTCAGTTTCCGTCTCATCAGATTTTCTCGGCTTTCGACCCGCAACCCTTAACTCTTGACTCTCGACTTCTTGACTCTTCGACTCTTCGACTCAGCACCCAGCACCCAGCACCCAGCACTCGAACATGCCCTATACTGAGACGCGGTCAAGGAGCGTCCAAGATGTCCAACTATCCCGAACACATGGTGGCTCCGATGCGCGACGAGCTCACGCAGATCGGCTTTGAACACCTGATGGATCCCGGACAGGTGGACCAGGCGCTGCAGCGCGCGGGGACCACGCTGCTGGTCGTGAACAGCGTCTGCGGCTGCGCCGCCGCCGGGGCCCGCCCCGGCCTGACGCTAGCCCTCAAGGAAATGGGGTTGAAATTCGACCATCTGGTCACGGTGTTCGCAGGGATGGAAAAGGAGGCCACCCAGGCCGCCCGGGAATACTTCGAGGGCGCCGCTCCCAGCTCGCCCCAGGCCGCCATCCTGAAGGACGGCCAGCTCCTGCACCTGCTTCAGCGGACGGATTTCCTGGGCCGGGAGCCCCAGGAAATTGCCGCGGCACTTGCAGCCGCCTACCGGAGTTCCCTGGCCTTGGCGTAGCGCTTCACCCGAGCACGCGCCGCTGGATGCCCTGGAACCGCTCATCGCCGCGCAGCTCGTCCAGGCGCGGATCGATGCCCACATAGACCAGCAGCTCGCAGCGCTGCTGCACCGCCAATTCCAGATGGGCCAGGGCCCGCTCGCGATCGCCCAGGCCAAGGTGCAGCACCGCCAGGCCGTAGGCGGAAACGTACCGGGTGGCCGCCATCTGCTTCAGACGCACCAGCAGGTCCAGCGCCTCGTCCCGGTGGCCCGTCCGGCCGTGGGCATGGCCCAGCATGGCCAGCCCATCCGGCGTCTGGGCGATGGCATTCGCCGATTCAAACGAGAGGATGGCTTCATCGAAAGCGCCCTGCTGGACCAAGGCCAGCCCCAGCATGAGATGGGCGATGAGGAAACTGGGCGCCAGCACCGTGGCCCTTTTGAATTCCCGCACCGCTTCCTCCCCGTTGCGCTGGAAGTAGCGGGGCAGCCCCTGGCCCACGTGGAATAACGGCGCCAGCGGATCCAGGCCTTGGGCTTTGGAAAAACAATCCTGCGCCTCATCGAAACGGGACCGGTAGAGCAGGTGCATTCCGAGGCGGTGGTGCAGGTTCGGATTCAGCGGAGCCAACTGCAAGGCCCTGCGGTGGCAGCGTTCCGCGCCGGTCCAATCCCACTCGAAGGATTCCAGGATCATGCCCATGGAGGCATAGGCATCCGCCAGGCCGGGATCCAGGTCCAGGGCCCGTTCCGCCGCGGCCTTGGCCCGGGGCAGCGCATCCAGCGGCGCCATGACCCCCACCAGGAAGGAGAGCAGGGCATAGGCATCCGCCAGGCCCGCGTAGGCCAGGGCGTAATTCGGATCGCGGTCGATGGCTTCCTGGAAATGCTCCACCGCCTTCTGCAGCGCATCGGCGGTCCTTTTCCGCCAGGCGTGCCGGCCCTTCAGGTAGAGCTGGAAGGCCTCGGGATCCTCCGTGGGCGCTTTCGCGAGCTGGGCCTGGATCTCGCCGCTCAGCTTGGCGCGCAGCTTCTCGGCGATGCGTGTGGAAATCTCCTGTTGCAGGCCCAGCAGATCCGAGAAATTGCGGGAATAGCTTTCACCCCAGAGATGGCTGCGGTCGCGGGAATCCACCAACTCCGCGCTGACGGTGAGCTCCCGTCCCCGATGGTTCACGCGGCCCGTGAGCAGGGCGCGCACCTGCAACTCCCTGCCCACCGCCGGAAGGTCCAGATCCGCCTGCTTGAACCGGGAGACCGCGCTCCAGGACGCGATGCGGAGTTCAGGAAGCCGTGAGAGCCGCTCGATGAGCGTTTCCGCGATGCCATCCCCCAGGTATTCGGCCCCGGGATCGCCGGAAGTGTTGATGAAGGGCAGCACCGCCAGGGAGCGGATGGCCCTGGAACGGAAGGGCCAGAGCCTGGACAGTCCTCGCCACCACCGCCGGCCGAACCCCGCCCCGGGCGCTGCTTCGCCGGTCAGGACCCGCTGCTGCGGCTGGCTCGGGATGCCCCGGGTCAAGTCCTCGGCGCGGTTCCCCCCGGACCCTCCGGACGGCAGCCCGCCGGAATGGAACCCGGAATGGGAGCCGCTGGCGGTGTGGCCCGCGCGGATGGCCCGCAACGATGCCGCGACCTCCTTCATGCCCTGCAGGCGCCGCCAAAGATCCTTTTCCAGGCAGCCTTCCACCAGGGTGGCTACTTCCGGCGGGATTTCGCTGCCAGGGTAGGAAAGGGAGGCCGGCTCGTCTTTCAGCACCGATGCCACGATTTCCGCGATGGTCCCGCCGTTGAACACCCGATTTCCCGTGATCATCTCGTGCAGCAGGCAGCCGAAGGCGAAGACATCGCACCGGGCGTCCAGCACCTCGCCCCGCACCTGCTCCGGCGCCATATAGCTGGCGGTGCCCATCACCAGCCCCGGTTGCGTTTCGAGGGGGCGCACAGGCAATTGGCGCCCGGCCGCCAGCCGCTCCTCCATGCGCGCCAGGCCGAAATCCAAAATCTTCACCGGGCCCCCGGCCGCGAAGAAGATGTTCTCGGGCTTGAGATCCCGGTGGATGACCCCTTTCGCATGGGCCGCCGCCAGGCCCTCGGCGATCTCCGTGGCCACGCCCAGGACTTCGTCCAGGGCCAGCCGCTGCCCTTCCAGGCGTTGCCGGAGGGTGTCGCCTTCCAGATACTCCATGACCGCGAAATTGAGTTCGCCATCCTTCGACAGATCGTGGATGGCCCGGATGTTCGGGTGCGACAGCGCCGCCAGCACCCGGGCCTCCCACTCGAAGCGCGCCAGGGCATCCGGCGCCTGGGCCAGGTGCTCCGGAAGCACCTTGATGGCCACATCGCGGCCCAGGCGCTGGTCCTTGGCCTGGTAGACCTCGCCCATGCCCCCGGATCCCAAGGGGCAAACGATCGAATAGCGGCCATCAAGAAGGCGTCCAGAATCCAAGCGCATGAAGGAAAGTCCTGGATGAATTCTAGCCGGGGCGATCCGTTCCAGACAGGGCGGTTGTTGCCCAGCCGCAGCGGCTGCTTCCTTCACGCATTGGAGGCGGGAGAAGGCCCGCCTGCCGCTCTAGTGGACGTGGACGAAGATTCCCTCGGCATAGGCGTTGTTGGTGCCGTCCGTGAAGGAGGTGGCCACCCCGTTCTTCCACATTTTGGCGACGGATTTCGTTCCATTGGATTCGTAGCCGGCCACGTAGACATCGCTTCCGGATACCGCCATGGCGTAGGCACTGGCGCTCTGGCTGCCGTCGCTGAGGGAGGTGGCGACGCCATTCTTCCAGACCTTCGCGATGTTCTTGCCTGCGGCGTTCCGTTCCACTCCCGCGGCATAGAGATCATTTCCGGACAAGGCGAGTCCCCACGCGTAGGCATAATTCGTCCCATCGGTGAGAGAGGTCGCAATGCCGTTCTTCCAGGTCTTGGCCACGTAGGTGGTGTTGATCCGTTCCTGCCCGGCCACATAGACATTGTTCCCGGAAACGAGCACGGAATAACCATAGGCAGCGTTGGTGCCGTCCGACAGCGAGGTGGGAATGCCGTCCTTCCACACCTTGGCCACATCAAAGCTTCCGTTGGATTCATAACCGGTCATGTACTGGTTGTTCCCGGACACGGCTGCGCCGTAGCTGCTGGCAGACTTGCTGCCATCGGTGGCGAAGGCCGCAATGCCATTTTTCCAGCTCTTGGCCCCGTAGGGTGTTCCGACACCCCCGGTGCGCTCGTACCCCGCCACATAAACGTCGCTCCCGGAGACAACGATGGAGTAGGCTGCGGAGGATTTCGTCCCGTCCGTGAGCGCTGTGGCCACGCCATTTTTCCAGACCTTGGCCACGGAGACGCCACCCACGCCATCGGACTCGTATCCGGCGACATAAACGTCGTTGCCCGAAACCGCCACGCTTTCGGCGACCGCGGAGTTTGCGCCATTCGAGAGCGCCGTGGCCACCCCGTTCTTCCAGATTTTGGCGACGTATTTCGTTCCATTAAACTCGTAACCCGCGACGTAGACATCGGTCACCGTCGGGGGCGGCGGGGGCGGTGGAGTCATGATTGAGGGGCTGCTGCCACCACAGCCAAGCAACAAGGCGAGGGCCGGAACGCTGAGAAAGGAGAAGAATCTGGTCAATCGCAAAGGTGCTCCTGAAAAGTAAAGCCGACCTTGGCCGGGTCCGACATGGGTGTCGATTGGATGAATCCAATCTAAGGTCCCCGTGGCCACGTCCAATGGACCGGTTTCCACATTTCCCGCTAGACCAGTTCCAGGAGCCCCGTGAGTGCTGGTTCCACAGTCGCAGATATCCTGACAAGAGGGCCGGAACTTTGCCTTTCACTCGCCCACTCAGCCCGCTTCGCGGATCAGAACCCCAGCACTTTCCGCATCCCCGCCAGCACGCGATCGGTATTGGGCAGCGTGGCGCGCTCCAGGATGCGGTTGAAGCCCACGGGGGTGAAGGTCGAGCCCACCCGCTCGATGGGGGCGTCGAGCCAGGCGAAGCATTCGCCGGCGATTTGCGCTGCCAGCTCCCCGCCGAAACCGCCGAAGACCTTGTCCTCGTGCACGATGAGCGCGCGGTGGGTTTTCTTCACGGAGGCAAAGATCGTTTCGGTATCCAGCGGGCTCAAGGACCGCAGATCGATGACCTCCACGCTCCGGCCTTCGCCTTCCAGTTTCTTGGCGGCCTCCAGGGCAAAGTGGACCGGCGTTCCATAGGCCAGCACGGTGAGATCCTTGCCCTTGTTGCGGATCCGCGCCTTGCCGAAAGGCACGGCGAAGTCTTCGGGAACCGCCGCCTGGGCCAGTTTCGAGTTGTAGAGGAATTTCGGTTCCAGGAACAGCGTCACGCCCCGGCTGCGCATGGCCGTGCGCAGCAGGCCCGCGGCGTCATCGGCGAAAGCCGGCACCACCACGCGGATGCCCGGCAGGTTCGTGAGCCAGGCTTCCACATTCTGGGAATGGTAGAGGCCGCCGCCGATGTAGCCGCCCGAGGCCAGGCGGATGGTGACATTGGGGGTGAACTGGCCGTTGGTGCGCCAGTATTCGTGGCTGCACTCCACGATCTGTTCGGCGGCCGGCCAGATGTAATCGGCGAATTCAGCGCCTTCCACCACCACGCGGATCTTGTCGTTGAAACGGGAGAACCCGTTTGCCGTGCCCACGATGTAGTCCTCGGCGATGGGCGCGTTGAAGACTCTTCCCGGGCCGAATTCCTGCTGCATCCCCTTCGACACATTGAAAATCCCGCCCTTCTCCTTATTGGCCATGTCCTGGCCCCAGATGAAGGTGTCGGGGTTCTCCCGGAATTCCTCCTTCAGGGTCTGGTTGAGGGATTGGATCAGGCTGATGGGCGCGCCAGCCTCATGATGGGTCCCATCGGGGAATTTTTCGGAGACCCAGGGCTCGGGCAGCACGAAATCGAAGATGCTCGCGGCCTTCGGATCCGCGCTCTTGATGGCTTTGTCCGAGGCTTCGTTGTAGCTCGCCAGGTTTTCGGCCTCGAGGGCCTTGAGCTCGGCTTCATCTAGCCCGTTCTCCAGGCAGAAGGCGCGGAACCGGGGCAATGGATCCGCGGCCTTGGCCGCCGCCAGCTCCTGGGCGTCGCGGTACCACTCGTGCTTGTCGGAATTGGAGTGCGCCCCGATGCGCACGCAGGTGGCATAGACCATGGCGGGCCCGCCGCCGGTCCAGACGTAATCCCTGGCCTGCCGCATGGCCCTAAGGGAATCCATCACGTCCAGGCCGTCAGCGCGGATGATCTTCAGGTTCTGGAACCCCGTGAAATTCTCGCAGGCGAATTCATTGGCAGTCTGGTCGCGCTTGGGCACCGAGATGCCGTAGCCGTTATCCTGCACCACGAAGATGACCGGCAGTTTTTCCCGGTCTGCGCCGTTGATGGATTCGTAGCAGTAGCCCTCGGAAAGGGAGCTCTCGCCCTGGCTGCTGAACACGATGGCATCGGATTTGTAGTGCTTCACCGCCCGGGCGAGCCCAACCGCATGCTGGGTGTGGTTGCCAGTCAGGCTGGACACGTTCTGGATGCCGATGCCGGGCTTGGCGAAATGGTTCGACATGTGGCGGCCACCGCTGGCCGCGTCCTCCGCCTTGGAAATGCCATTCAGGATGATTTCCAGGGGCGAGACCCCAGCCGCCAGGCAGGTCATCAAATCGCGGTAATAGGGGAACAGGTAGTCCTGGCCCCCCCGGAATGAGAGGCCCAGGGCCAGCTGGATGCCGTCATGGCCGGCGCAGGGGGCATGGTAGGACCAGCCGATGGCCTGCTTCAGGTAGTTGGGCGCCTTGTCGTCGAGCACCCGGCCCATGTGCATGAGGGCGTACATCCGCCTCAGCTCGTCGGGCCCGGGGGTGGGAAGCCTATCCTGGCTCCCGCCGCCCAGCGCTTCCAGCGCCACCCGAATCAGTGTCGGTGTATCCAAACAATCACCTCCCTGCATTGGCTTGAATCTCAACTGCCGCAGAGGGCCATTATTTCATGATTGGCGCCCGCTTCCCATGATTAGGGGTGGGCGGAAGCCGGGCCGCGGCGGCCGCCAGGTCAAGCGTTCTCCACGTCCTCGGGCCGCAGGAACCGCCAGGTGAAAGCCTGGTCCGGCTTCTTGAGGCTTTCCCGCAGTGCGATCTCGCAGCGGTGCTGGGCCATGTTGAGCTGGACATCATCCAGCTCGGTCTCCCAGAAGGTGCCGCCCATGGCGATCTCGCCCATGAGCTCCCGGATGCGTCCGATCAGGATTTCGGCGCCGCTTTGGGGCGTGTGGGGCAGCAGCAGCAGGAACCGGTTCCGGCTCACATCCACGAGCAGATCCTCCCCCCGCAGGCTCGAGGAGATGTCGTTGAGCACTTTCCTCCTCCGGGGCGAATCCGGCCAATGCCATAGCACCACCGCCATGGGCTCGCCCCTCCGCCTGGCCATGAAGAGATTCGCCCGCAGCCAGACTTCCAGATAGCGCTGGTTGGGCAGGCCTGACGTGTGGCTTTGCAGCGCGCTGTCCTCCACCACCGCCGAGGTCAGGTCCAGGCTGTCCCGGGTGAGGCGGAGCTCATGCTTCAGGGCTTCCACTTCCAGGGTCCGGCTCAGCAGGTTGGCCACGGCATTCACCAGGGCGATGGCGCTTCTGGAAAAGGCCCTGGGTTTCCCGTGTTGCACCGAGAGCACGCCGATGGGACGGCCGCCTTCCCGCAAGGCTGTGCCGATGTAGGAGCAGATCCCCAGGTCCGTGTAGGCGGGTTCCTGCGCCCACACAGGATCGGCCCCGGCATTCCGGATCACCAGCGAACGGTTGGGGCGTTCCAGCACGTGGGGGCAAAAGGTCTTCTCGGGTTCATGCAGCGAGCTGGACAGGATCGACGGCTTGGCCTCGGCCCACCAGAAGGTTTCCAGGCCCAGGTTCGTGTGGCGCACCATGACGGCCCGATCGACTTTCAGCTGCTTCACGAGCAGGTTCAGGCAGTGGCCAAAGAGCTGGGTGGCATCGGATGAGGACTTTTCCAGGATGGAAGCCAGGGCATTCAAATGATCTTCGGCCTCCTCGGGGTCGCGACGTTTCGGGCCCACCTTGGTGGCCTCGAACTCCGACTCCATGGGTGCCTCCTGGCCAATGTATGGATTGATGCCCATAGAGAATACTAGCCCTTTAGACATTCAAGGGAACTGGGATGTTCTAAGAAAAATAAGTCATGACGCTTCGGATTCTGGGGAATTGAATCCCCACCTGGAATCTTTGTTCCATGCGCGGTCCCCCCTTCCCCGGAGCGGATCAGTAGCTGACCACCCTCAGATTCGGATCCACCTCGTCCTGCAACATCCCCTCGATGTAGCGCAGGGTGCCGCTGGTGGAGCTGGGGCAGGCGCCACAGGCGCCGTGGTAGCTGATTTCCAGGGTCGCGCCATCGAAGGAGATGACTTCCAGGCCGCCCCCGTCACCCGCCAGGCCGGGGCGGATGCGGTTGTCCAGCAGCTCGTTGATTTTTCGCAGCTTTTCGTCGTCGCCCGCATCCGGTCCCGCCGCGATGTGGCCGCCCACGGAGGGTTCTTCGGCCTTCAAGTCTTCGATCACCTCGCAGATGGGATCGATGAGATCGGTCCACTCGGAGCCGCTTTCCTTGTTCACGGTGACGAAGCGATCCATGTAGAAGACGGACGTCACTTTCCCCAGCGCGAAGATGCCCGAGGCCAGCGGATCGCCCACCGCCGACGCGAAATCCTTGAAGCTGCGGGTGCCGCTGCGCAGGATCGCCGGCTGCACGATGAATTTCAGCGCATCGGGATTCGGCGTGGGCTCGATGTTGATGACCTTCGGCATGGCAAGCTCCGGATGGATAGTTTACCGCTTCAGTCGAGATTGTGTGAAAGCTATGCAGGTCTATGTCCTCGTCCCACCTCAACCGTGGTTAGCTGTGGTGCATGTTCGATGCGCAAAAAGAAGCCTGTGTGAATGCCGCCCGCGTGGGCGGCGAGGTGCTGCTGCGGCACTTCCGCACGCTGGAACCGGGTTCTGTCCACGAAAAAACCAAAAACGACTATGTCAGCATCGCCGACCAGGAAGCCGAAGCGGCCATCCGCGAGGTGCTTGACTTCCGCTTTCCCCAATACGGATTCCAGGGCGAGGAAGGCGGGTCCTTCGGGGACGCGGAGCGGCGCTGGATCGTGGACCCCTTGGACGGAACGCTGAATTTCATCCAGGGTTTTCCCCACTGGTGTGTGTCTGTGGGCCTTTGGGATGGGGACGGCGGGGTTGTCGGGTGCGTGCTGGACCCCTTGCGGGGCGATGAATTCGTAGCGGTGCGAGGCCTGGGGGCCACCTGGAACGGAAAGCCCATGCATGTTTCAGCACAGCCGGGTCTCGACGGCGCCTTTCTCGCGGTGGGTTTCGCCTATCAACTGGGGAACCGCTTTCCCATCTTCCTGGATGCATTCCGGAACATCTTTCCCAGAGCCAAGGGCCTGCGCCGCGCGGGCTCAGCGGCCCTGGATCTGGCCCATGTGGCGGCGGGCATTTTCGACGGCTATTTCGAGATGGGCCTGAAGCCCTGGGACATGGCGGCCGGGGCGTTGTTGGTGCAGGAAGCCGGCGGCCGCATCAGCGATTGGCAAGGCGGCGGGACCTGGTTCGAGAGCGGCGATATCGTCGTGGCCGCGCCGGACGTGCATGGGGAGGTGGTCAAGGCGCTGAAAGCCAAGAGCTGATAGTGGCGTTCAGTGGTGTCTGCGATCAGAAGGCCCTACCCTGGGGGAGTGCGCCGCTCTGACCCCCTTCCAACTCCCGCCGAAGCCCTGGCCCTCTGCGATCGACTGTATCGGGAGGGGACTGGGCTGAAGCTGATGCGCCACCTGCTTCCCGCAGGAGCCAGCGATACCGAGATTTTGCGGTTCCGCGATCGCTTGAAGCGCCTGCAAAGACGCCCAAGCCGATGCATGGCCGAGCAGGAAGAAGGAGAGGGCTGATGCTCGATACCCGCCTCACCTCCTTGCTGGATCGAAAAGACATCCCCTACTGCCTCATCGGCGGGTTGGCCATGGCTGCCTGGGGCGTGGCGCGATATACCGCTGATGCGGATCTGCTCACGCTGGACCCCCGCATCCTCAGTCCCGCATTCTGGTCGGAGTGGGAAGGGGCGGCACCTCGCATTACCAAAGGGGATGTTGAAGATCCGCTTGGAGGTGTGGTCCGATTCTCTGGCCCGCTCCGCCAGGACCTGATCCTGGGGCGCGGCGCGGCCGCCCGATTGGCCCTGGAAACCTGCGAACGATCTGAAGCCTTTCCCTGCCTCGTGGCCTCTCCGCTAGGAATTATCCTGCTCAAGCTCGAGGCCACCAGTCCCCAGGATGCCGCTGATATCCTTGCCCTTCTGGCCAATGCGGAAGCCTTAGACCGCCCATCTCTCAAGGCCCAGGTCGAGTCCCTCGTTCCCCAACTCACGCATGATGCCCAACTCTTTTGGATGAAAATCTCCCAGCTTTGACTTGTTGCCTGTACCGGCAGATGAGTCAAGACGGGCAAGCGTTTCGCCCTCCCCAGTGCGATTTTGTTGGTTCCGCGCGGGAACGGGTGTATAGGTTTGCGATGGCCCTCCATTGGATGCGCACAAGAGCCGCTTGGATCGGCGCGACGCTGCTCAGTCTCCTGGCCTTGGGGTGCGCAAGCTCGGGCCCCGGCGCCACCAATGACACGGGCGGCAGCCAAAGCAAGGGTGTCGTGGAGGTGGTGCTGTTCACGCATATCGAGGACCAAACACCCGACGGCACCCTCGGCACCGAACAAAACCGGATGGTCTACGCGGGCCTCCGCTCGAAGCTCATCGAGCTTGCGGCCTTTGCCCGCACGCGAAGGCTCACGTGGGTGCTTCAGCCCGACTGGAAGTACCTGGAGGCCGCGCTGCTCTACGAAGATGCCGCCCTCAAGGCGAGCACCAATGGCAAGAATGTGTTCGTCTACCTGCGCGATGACCTTGGGGCGGTGATCGATCCGCATTCCCACGAGAACGGGGGCTACAACTACCCCGATGTGGCCTACCTGCTCGATCAGCTTGGAGTGGGCGGCAGCACCGTCATCGGGGGGCACATCTGGGATCCCTCCTTGCCGCAGTTCCAGCACTGGGACCGCTTCCGCATCGCGGTCGCCGGCGAGAAATATCCAGCCGCCCGGTGGCGCGGCGACATCCTCATCGGAGCAGGAACGCCGAACCATGTGAACGACCCGCTGGTGAGCGGCGTCTGGAGGCCGCGGGATCGCGACCACTTCTTCGACGACGATCCCGCTGGCAACATCGTGGCGGTCGGCGCTTGGCACAACAGTGTCGCCGGCGTGCAGGAGCTCATCGCGCTTTACGCCCGCGGAACCGTGGCCCCGAGCGTGATGCTCACGGCGTCCTGGAACATCGTCCCGTCGGAGATCAACAAACCCACCGGGCCCGCCGACATCGATGCCAGCGTATTCGCCCCCATGGCCGGGCTTCGCGACCAGGGCCTCGTCGAAGTGACGGACTTCGCCAAGCTCGTCGCCAAATGGAAGTCGGAGTTCGGCGCCGTCGCCGGCCAGTACAAGCCCTGAGCCAGGTTGGGAACCGGGTTGAAAGGGAAGACCGGAGCGGGCTTTGGGACTTGGCCGCTCATGGCTGGTGGCGGATGGCCGCTCAAGTGCAAGAATGGACTTCACTGCGGACCCAACCTTCCAAGGAATTCATCATGCGCATTCGTTGTCTGCTCCTTGCCGGCCTTTCGGCGGCGCTGTCCGCCCAGGACCAGGACCGCCGTCCCACGCCCATGCCCCTGCCGCCGGAGAAGAGCGCCGTGGAAAGGTCGGAAGCCGCGGGAGATTTCCATTCCTACGCCGACCCCTCCCAGGTGCTCACGACCCATATCGCCCTTGATCTGAAGGCGGATTTTGAAAAGCGCATCCTGGCGGGCACCGCGACGCTCCGGCTCAATGTCATCGGCAAAACCACGGACCATGTGGACCTGGACACCCGCGACCTGGAAATCAACCGCGCGGAAGGCTCCAGGGACGGAAAATCCTGGAAAACCGTGAACCACAGCCTCCAGGCGAGTGAGCCCATCCTGGGCTCCAGGCTCACGGTTTCCCTTCCCAGGGGAGTCCGGTTCCTCCGGGTGCACTACCGCACCAGTCCTGGCGCCAAGGGCCTTCAATGGCTGACGCCGGAGCAGACCACAGGCAAGAAATCACCCTTCATGTTCAGCCAGAGCCAGGCCATCAACGCCCGCTCCTGGGTGCCCTGCCAGGATTCCCCACGGCTCCGCGTCACCTACTCCGCGGTGATCCACACGCCAAAAAACCTCCGGGCCGTGATGAGCGCGGACAATGCTCCGAACACCCGCCGCACGGGCCTGTACCGCTTCGCCATGCCCAATCCGATTCCCACCTACCTGATGGCCATCGCCATCGGCGATCTGGATTTCCGTGCCCTGGGCAAACGCACCGGCGTCTATGCGGAGCCATCCATCCTGCCCAAGGCCGCCGCGGAACTGGAAGACACGGAAAAAATGGTCGCGGCGGCGGAACAGCTCTATGGACCCTACGCCTGGGGCCGCTACGACATCCTGATGCTGCCCCCATCCTTCCCCTACGGCGGCATGGAGAATCCCCGGCTCACCTTCGCCACGCCCACCATCCTGGCGGGCGACAAGAGCCTGGTCGCCCTCATCGCGCACGAGCTGGCCCACAGCTGGAGCGGGAACTTAGTCACCAACGCCACCTGGAGCGACGTGTGGTTGAACGAGGGCTTCACCACCTACGTGGAGCGCCGCATCGTGGAAGCCATCTATGGCCGCCGCAAGGAGGAGATGGAAGCGAGGCTTGGCCGCCAGACCTTGCAGCGCCTGTTGGACACGCTTCCGGCCGCGGACACGGCCCTCTGGTATCCCATGAAAGGCCGCGATCCGGACGAGGACACAAGCGAAATAGCATACGAAAAAGGCGCATTATTCCTCCGAACAATCGAGGAGGCCTTTGGACGCCGGACTTTCGATGCCTTCCTGCGGGGCTATTTCCGGCGCCATGCCTTTCAAAGCATCACCACCGCGGAATTCGAGGCCTACTTCCGGAAGCATTTCCTCGGGAAGTTCCCGGAGAAGAAGGAGCTCGTCCCGATCCAGGCCTGGATCTACGGCCCAGGGGTGCCGAAGGGGGCGGCCCAGCCCCAAAGCGATGCCTTCGAGACCGTCGAAGCCGTGATGAAGCCTTGGCTGGACGGGAAAAGCGCGGCTGCCTCCATCCCGACCAAGCCCTGGTCCACCCAGGAGTGGCAGCATTTCCTGCAAAAGCTGCCCGCATCCCTCAGCCTGGATCAGATGAAGGAGCTGGATGCAGCCTTCCGGTTCACGGAAGCCGGAAACGCCGAGATCGCCTTCCTCTGGCTGCAGTTCTCCATCCGCCACGGCTACGCCCCGGCGGACGCAAGGCTCCGCGCCTACCTCATCGGCATCGGCCGCCGCAAGCTCATCCTGCCGCTCTATGCGGAACTGGCCCGGACACCCGAAGGGAAAGCCCGCGCCCTGGACATTTATCGGACAGCCCGCCCCGGCTACCATCCGCTGGCGCAGAATTCCATCGACCTGGTGCTGGGGCTCAAGAACTGAGTTGGGTTTTCCATGCTGCAATGGCTGAAAAAAAGGCTTAATCCCGCCCAACGGCCCGATGATGGTTCCGAACCCGTGGAACCGCCGCTGATCTCGAACTCGCCGGGCTTCCGGGTGGATTTCGTCGCCGGAAAAACGCTCCCCGCGGGCCCGGCGGGACTCCGTTTCCACGCGAAGCTGTACCTCTGGACGCCCCTGTCGGTGCTTCAGTCCCATGGCCAGTTGGTGGCGGATGGCGAAGCCTCCAGGCTTGAGGTGATCCCACCGGAATTCGGAACCTGGCGGCGGGAGCCTGCCGCGCCGGCCGGCTGGGAACCCTTGGAAATGGATGAGGAAAGCGACGTAGGCCCCGTGAAGCCCTCCGTGATCCTGCCCTTCCTCAAAGCCTTCCGCGCCATCGCGGAAAGCGGCCAGGAACCCCTCGAACAGGCACGTAAATTCAACCGCATGCATCTGCTGAATCCCGCCTGGAAGCCCTTCGTGGAGGCGCTCATGCGGCCGAGCGAAATCCACCCAGATGGCGCGCCGGACCTCGCCTCGGTTTGGTTCTGCCCACATCTCGAAGCCAGCCTGAAGGGCGTAGGTCCAGAGTTGGCCGCGGCCCTCTATCAGGCCAGTTTCCTGACGCCGATGCAAGTCCGCGAAGCCACGGACGCCGAACTGCTGAAGGTTCCCGGAGTCAACAAGGCGACCTTGAGGCGCATGCGGCAGAATTGATGGCCAAAGGCTTTCCTCGGCTGCCCTCCACCTCTTCTCCGCTTCCCTCCGCGTGGTGTTTTTTCGGCTTCGACAACCTTCATCACCACACGCTCTTAACCGCGGCCTCGGGGAGTTGACGGCCCTCCTTGCAGCCGAAGGCTTCGTAGAATTCAGGCAGGTCCGCCACCGGACCGATCACGCGGAACCGGATGGGGCAATGGACGTCGGAGGTGATCTGCAGGCGAAGGCTTTCCGGCCGCACATTGGTGCGCCAGCCTTGGGCGAAGGCCACGAAGAACCTCTGGTCAGGAGTTAGGCCGTCGATGACTTTTAGTGACTTGTTTTTGGACGCTAGCTTATAGGCGACGTAGGATATCTTCAAGCCCCCCACATCCGCGATGTTTTCGCCCAGGCTCTGGTTGCCGTTCACGCGCAGGCCCGGCAGCGCCTCATAGGCATCGTACTGCTTCACCACCAATTCAGCCCGTTCCTTGAAAGCGGACACATCGCTGGCCGCCCACCAGTCCTTCAGGTTGCCCCGCTCGTCGTACTGGCGGCCCTGGTCGTCGAAGCCATGGGTCAGCTCATGGCCGATGGTGGAGGCAAGGGCGCCGTAGTTCACGGCATCGTCGGCCTTCTCGTCGAAGAAGGGCGGCTGGAGGATGCCCGCAGGGAAGGCCATCTCGTTGAGGCTGGGGTTGTAGTAGGCGTTGTTGGTCTGGGGCGTCATGCCCCATTCCGCGCGGTCCACGGGCCTGCCGAGCTTGGCCATGCGGCGCTCGAACTCGAAGGCCCGCGCGGCCAGCACGTTCAGCACATAGGGCTGGCGCTTGATGTCGAGCTTCGAGTAGTCGCGCCAGGTATCGGGATAGCCCACCTTGGCGCCCATGGTGTCGAGTTTGTTGAAGGCGGCCTTTTTGGTCCCCTCGCTCATCCACGGCGAATTCTGGATGCTCAGCCGCATGGCCTCTTTATGGAACGCCACCATTTCCAGCGCCCGGGCCTTGGCGGCGGGCGAGAAGGCGCGTTTCACGTAGAGCTGGCCCAGGTCTTCGCCGATGGCGGTGTCCGTGGCCTGCAGGACGCGCTTCCAGCGGGGGAGCATCTCCTTGCGGCCGGAGAGCGTGGCGCCGTAGAAAGCGAAATTCTGTTCTTCGAAAGCCCGGGGCAGTTCCGAGGCGGTCGCGTTCAGCAGATTCCAGCGCAGATAGGCCTTCCAATCGTCGAGCGGTGCCTCCCGCGTCAGCTTGGCGAAGGCTTTGAGAAATTCCGGCTGGCCCACCAGCAGGTGCGATTGCGAATCCGGCAGGCCGATGCCTTTGAAGTACGCCGCCCAATCGAATCCACGCGCGAGCCCCGCCACCTCCGCGCGCTTCAGCTTGTGGTAATTGGCGACGGGGTCCCGCAAATCCGCGAGCCGCTTGGAGGCTTCGGCGAGCCTCGTCTCCAGGGCCAGCACCCGGCCCGCGGCTGCGGCCGCGGCGGCCGGGCCATCCCCAGCCAGCACGAAGATCCGGGCGATGTGGGCGGCGTATTGGCCCCTCAGGTGCCTGGATGCGTCGTCGGCGCGGAAGTAGTACTCCCGTTCCGGCAAGCCCAGACCGCCCTGATAAAGCCGTGCGATTTCCGATGAGCTGTCCTTGTCATCGGGCGCCACGAAAAAAGCGAACCCGCCCCCCGCGCCATGGCGGTGCAGCCAGGCCAGCGCCGGCGCGATGGCCGAGGGATCCTTGATCCGTTTTATCCGGCCCATCGCATCCGAAAGCGGTGCGGTCCCCGCCTTTTCGATACCGGCCTCATCCATGCCTGATGCGTAGAAATCGCCGATGCGCTGGATGACCGATCCCTTCGGGGAGGCGGTCTCCTTGGCTGAGCTCTCCAGGATGTCCCGCAGGATGGCCCAGTTGCGGTCATCGATTTCCTGGTTCACGCCATAGGCCGCGTAGGCGGCGGGGATCGCCACCTTGTTGTAGGTCCCATTGGCGAATGCGTAGAAGTCCACGCAAGGGGTCGCGGCCCGGTCCATGTAGGCAGGATCGACGCCGATCACCGGTTTGGCGGCTTCGGCCGCCAGGAGCGCAGCGGAAGTGGAGAGCAGGATGGGGATCAGTTTCATGGAAATCTCTAGATGGAATAGCAGCCGTTGGGCGCCTTGGCCGGGCCCGGTTCACCAGATGCTGGGGCGCTCGTTTTCCGGCCGTTTCATGGCATTTCCGTCCATGCAGCCGAAGGCCGCGAAGAACTCCGGCAGGTTGGAAAGCGTCCCGATGGTGCGGTACTGGCCCGGGCTGTGGGGATCGGTGTTCAGCCTCACCCGCAGCGCTTCCGGGCGGATGACATTGCGCCAGATGACCGCGAAGTTGAGGAACAACCTCTGGGGCCCGCTGAAACCGTCGATGGGTTCCAGCCGCTTCCCGGCCTGGCTCTTCATCCAGGCCGCGTAGGCGATCTTGAGGCCGCCGAGGTCGGCGATGTTCTCGCCCAGCGTGAGTTTGCCGTTCACGTTCTGGTCCGGCAGCGCCTTGAAGGCGTCGAACTCCTTCACCACCAGGTCCGTGCGGCTTTCATAGGCCTTCCGATCCGCATCGGTCCACCAGTTCTTCAGGTTCCCCTCCGCGTCGAACTGGCTGCCCTGGTCGTCGAAGCCATGGGTCATCTCATGGCCGATGACGGTGCCGATGCCGCCGTAGTTCACCGCGTCGTCGGCCTTCGCATCGAAGAAGGGCGGCTGGAGGATGCCCGCCGGGAAGACGATCTCATTCATGGTGGGGCTGTAGTAGGCGTTCACCGTGGAAGGCGTCATGCCCCATTCCGTGCGGTCGATGGGCTGGCCCAGCTTCTCGATGTTGCGCTTCGTTTCATAGGCCCGGGCCCGCATGATGTTGCCGTAGAAATCCCCGCGCACGACCTCGATCTTGGAAGCATCCTTCCATTTGTCGGGGTAGCCGACCTTCACGCCGAAGGCCGCCAGCTTCTTCAAGGCCTGCTGCTTGGTGTCCTCGCCCATCCAGGGCAGGGCCACGATTTTTTCTTTGAGCGCGGCACGGAGATTCTCGATGAGCGCCAGCATTTTCTGTTTGGCTTCGGGGCTGAAGGCCTTCCTCACGTAGAGCTGGCCGGCGGCTTCGCCCAGCGCCGATGGCGTGTCGAGCACCGCCTGGACGCGCTTCCAGCGATCCTGCTGCTGGGGAATTCCGTTCAGGGTGCGGCTGTTGAAATCGAAAGCTTCATCCACGAAGGCTTGGGAAAGGTACGGCGCCGCCGAACTCACCGCGTGCCAGCGCAGGTAGGCCCTCCATTCCGGCAGCGTGATCTGCTCCGCCAGCACGCCGAACTCCTTGAAAAAACCCGGCTGGCGGACATTCAGGTCCACGAGCTGCTTGATCCCCCGGCCCTTGAAGTAGGCGCTCCAATCGAACTGCGGCGCGAGCTTCACCAGCTCGGACACCGGCATCTTGTGGTAGGTCTTCTGGGGATCGCGCTGTTCCACGCGGGTGAGGGAGGCCTTGGCCAGCCGCGTTTCCACCAGCAGCACCGAATCCGCATGGGCGCCTGCGTCCTGGGGATCCTCGCCCACGAGCACCATCATCCGGGCCACGTGCGCGAGGTACTTGGCCCTTAAGTCCTTGGATTTCGCATCGTCCTTGGTGTAGTAGTCGCGGTCCGGCAGCCCAAGGCCGCCCTGGTTGAGCTGGACGATGTACTGGGTGCTGTTCTTGGCGTCCTGGCTGACGCCGAGGCCGAAACCGCCGCCCCCGGCCCGGGCCCCGTGGAAGGCCGCCAGCACGGGCGCCAGATCCTTGGGGCCGCGCATGGCCTCGATGCGGTCCAACCATGGTTTCAAGGGCGCGGCGCCCAGTTTTTCGATGGCGGCCAGGTCCATGCCCGATGCGTAGAAATCGCCGACCTTCTGTTCGATGGAACCCTTCTTCCAATCCGTGCTTTTGGAGGTCTCCTCCAGGATGGCGTGCAGGGCGTCCCGATTGCGGTCCGCCAGTTCCTCGAAACTGCCGAACCGAGCCTTGTCGGGAGGGATGGTGGAGCGCTTGAGCCATCCGCCGTTGGCGAACTGGTAGAAGTCATCGCAGGGCCGCACGGAAAGATCGAGGTTGGCCGGATCGATGGCCTTTGAAGCGTTTCCTGGCGCCGGGCTTTGGGCCGCCAGCGTCGTGGCGAGCAGTCCGAGGGAAAGGAGTGCCGGATGCAGTCTGGACATTGAAACCTCGTTAGATGAGGGGTAAAGCGTAGCACCCAATTCGATGGCGCTCCATGGCCGGAAACCGGACTTCGGGCCACAGACTAGGCAAGACGGGCCAACCCTGGGCCATACCAGAACATTCTAGATCGGGGACGTCGCACGGGGCAGTCTGCGGAACGAGCTTCCCCGCAGCGCGGCGACACCCTCAGGCAATCATCGGCGCGGGGTTGGATTCGAGGTAGAGCAGTGCCGCTTAGCTTCTGGCCTTGGCCCCGCCATCAAAGCTGCGGGAAGAGAAATTCCCAGTCTCTACGCCGATGACACCCTTCTTCAAAGTCGGCGGTATCCAAGGGAGACGTGAGTCGCCAACGGCGGGACTTGCTTTTTCCGCACCTGCCTTCATGCCCATTCCCTCTTTGAATATTCTAGCGCGGAACCGGAACAAAATAAATGGAAGCGATGGCCTCAGAACCTGCTTAAAAACAGGCCTGCGTTCAACCCGCGCAGCAGGACGCAACCGCAATCCAGATAGGCCGCCGCGGCATTGTCCGGAGCCAGGTCCACCAGGATTTTCGACATCCGGGAGGCCACGAGGCATCTGCTGGCGACGGGGTGGTTCGAGATGTCTTCCAGGGCTGCCAGGAGCCCGGGCCGCTCCGCCAGGACCCTGAGGCCGAGATCCGAAGCCTGAAGGCCGAGAGCTCGTGACTGGAGGATCCTGTCCGGCATGCGCCCCGCCATGGCCCTGCGGATGAGCATGCGGTCCTGGCCGCGGGACCGGGATTGGGAGTCGGGCAGGCGCAGGCAGAATTCGATGACCCGTCGGTCCGCCGTTGGATCCCGGACCTCAAGCCCGTGGGCGGCGCCGAGTTCGTGCCAGATCGCGCCGACGCCATTGCGCCCAAGTCCGAGGATGACCAGATTCTCGGGCTCCGGAAAACTTCCGAAGGTCGGGTCATGCCCATCCTCGGCCATCCTGGCCGCCATCTGCAATTCCCGGGAGAGCGCAGGCGACAGGGCCGACTCCGAAAGCCAGAGCTCCTGAGCCATCGCCCGCCTGCGGCGGAATACCTGCAGGGTGGGCCTGATGGCCGGCCTCAACACCTGTTGCCTGAATATCCGCCAGGGATTCGGTTCGGAGCTGGAAAGCGCCCGCCACGCCTCGCGGAGGTTGCCCTTGAACAGGCTGGACCAGAACCACGAGGCTTCGCCGCAGTTGGAAACCGTCGCGTTGCCCTGCTGTCCGGTGAGGACCACGCCCAATCCCCGGTCCCGCGCCAGGTTCAGGAGCGCCAGCATCCAGTGGTAGTTCGCGCCAGCATGGCCCGGGCCGTCGTGGATCTCCACCTGGCGATGGAGGGAGTCCAGGATCCCAAAGCCCTGGGCGTCCACAGGAAGGTGGGCGCCCACCCCAGCCACGAGGGCCGTGGCATGGGCCAGTTCCCATTCATTCCCGATCTGGTGGGGCCGGAGGGCTGACTGGACATCGAATCGGGGCACCGACGTGAATGCTTCCAATTCCATCCCCCTCCCCCGCAGCAGGGGACCCGCCAGGGCCACGACGGAACCTGAGTCAAGCCCCCCGCTGAGGGTGGCACCCACAGGTTTCGCGCTGCGGAGGCGAGCCTTCACCGCGGAACCGTAGACTTCCAGGAACTGCTCCAAGTAGTCCTCGCTTCTTGGAAGCCACAAAGGCCCCGCGGATTCGGGGAACCAGTACCTGCGCGGCCCGGCGCCGGACCGGGACACCTTCAGGAGGTGGGCGGGAGGAAGGGACTTGAGGTCCTCATAGGCAGTGCGGAACCCGTCTCCGGACCAGGAAGTGAGGATCTGGGCCACCTTGAACAAATCGGGACGCTTCGGCGTGTCGGAATGGGCCAACAGCGCCTTCAGGCTGGTGGCGAAGACCAGGCGATGGGCATCCTGGTGCCAGTAGAGGCCGGTGTTGCCGTGGTGGTCCCGGGCCACCAGGAGGCGCTGTTCCCGGTCATCCCACACCGCGAAGGACCAGTCGCCCGCCAGATGGTCGACGCAGGCCTCGCCCCATCTCCGGTGCGCGCGAAGGATCAGCGCGCTGTCCGGCATTTCGGCGGCTTCGACAGCCGGAATTCCGAAGGCCTCCAGGAGTTCATCCCGGTTGTCCAGGCGCCCGGCGGCGACCAGCGTTTCGTTTTCTGCCGCGAGGGGCTGAGATTCGAAGGCGTCCTCCGGCGTCACGTGCCGGAGGCGGCTGCCGAGCCCGACCCGGGCGCCCGGGCCTTCCCCCAGCCAGATGCCTCCGCCGTCGGCCCCATAAAAAGCCATGGCTTCGGACATGCAATCGAGGTCTGACCGGCGCACGGGGGCCTCATCGAAACGGAAGATGCCGAAGATGCCGCTCATGGAATAGGCCTGGAGAATCGGCAGAGCACACGGTAGTCCGCATGGCCTGCCTCGCCGGTGACGATGAAAGCCCCGCAACGCAGCCAGGCGTGGGCGCTGAATGGCGCTTGGGGATCCTTCTTCACGCCGAAATACACAGTCGACGGAATGCCGCGCTTCCACAGCATCCGATAACCCGCCATGGCCTGGGCGAGGCAGCGGCTGTCCCAGGGCACGCGGCTGGCCGTGGCCTGGATCGCCCAGGCGATGTCCGCCGCCACCTGCCCTTGCGCTTCCGGAATTTCGGCAGCGCTGTCGGTGTCCATCTCGCCCAACCCGGCCGCCAGGCGCCGGAAGGGGACGAAAGCGAGGGCGGCCCGGGCCAGGAACAGGCTGGCCAGCGCCTCCCTCAACAACCGCCGCCTGGCGGGCGGAAGGGCCCGGTAGCGGCGCCAATCCATGGCGGGCAGGGCCATCAAGGATCAGCCACCAGCAGCCCCTCCCGCCGCATCTCGTCGATGAAGGGCCGAATCTCCACCGCGCACTGACCGGGGTCCACCTGGTATTCCTTCGCCAACTGCTCGCCCAGGCTGGATAGCGTGCGGGGGGTTGCCAGCAGCTCCCAGATCCGCCGGGCCGTGCCCTCCAGACCGTAGTAGCTGCCGGATTCGAGGCTCATCAGGACCGTCTCGTCGTGCAGGTCCGCAGAAAGGGGCTTGGCCGAGCGGGCCAGGATGGTGTCAGGGCGCAAAGGTTGCATCAGGGTTCCAGGGACTTGGAGGGGCGGGACCACCCTTCCCACCCATGTTCAAGCCAACGGACGAGCGTGTCGAGGTGGGCCGCATCCCGTCGCCGGGATAGCTGGACGACTTCCGCCGACCGGGCGATCTCCCCCGCCAGCCGCAGCACTTCCCCGCGGGTCTGCATTCCCTGCAAAAAGTAGGGGCGGTACAGGTTGTCTGCCAGGGCCTGGATGCTCTCGAAGCCCCGGAGCGCGACCAGCGTTGGATCCCCGCTATCCGCATCCATCAACAGGTGCACGATGCCCAGGGGCACTGGCGCCGAAGCGTGGCCTTCACCCAGAGGAAGAACGAATTTGTCCACATCGAAGCGGGACGGGGGCGCAGATGAACCCGCTCCATAGAGCCGATCCACCGCGTCTGATTTCAGCCGCAGATGGGGGAAGGCTGGCAGCACCTGGAGCCTTCCGCCGCCATCCCGCGCGATAGCGCAGACATCATCGGCGATCAACCGCTGCCCGGCGCGATGGAAGTGGGCCGCCAGGGTGGATTTGCCGATGCCCGAAGGCCCCACGAACACCATGGCCCCCCAGGGCGTTTCCACCGCGCTGCCATGGAGGGAGAAGATGCCCCTTTGATATAGCAGGGCTCCCATGGCCGAACCCAACAAGAAGACCCGGACCTCGGCCGGGTCCGCGGAGTGTGCAGGATCGACAAAGATCCGCCGCCCCTCCTCGACCTGATACACCGCAATATCCTTCACCTCCATGCGGAAGGCCGAAGGAGAGACCTGCCACCAGGCATCCGAGTGCGTGGCATCGGGCAGGCTTGGCAGGGCTTCGAGGACCGAAACCACCACATCAGGAATCCCTGTTCCCGCAGCCCGGCCTTCGAGTTCTGGGAACTCGATCTCGGAAGCGATGTTCAGCTCATAGGCCCGGTAATGGAACACTCGCTCCTCGAATCCACCGGCCGAGGAGCCAAACCGAGCCTGCCCACGACGCCGATCATCAAATTCTGCTGGAAGTATACGACGCGCCAACACGGCGCTCCCGATCAGCTCCGGTGGGGCCACCGCAAGGCCCCCGATGAAAGGGCTCCCGGAGGGCTGAAGCGAGCGGCCCTCCGGGTGGATCCTACTGGTTGATCGTGATGGAAGCTCGGCCGCCGTTGAACTCGGGCCGGTCGTTGGATCGGGGTGCGAGGATGCTCGGCGCGGAGCCACCGGGCCCGATGATCGGGGTGACCGTGAAGATATTGATCGCGTTGAAGACATCCCAGAGCACCGAGGGGCTGGTCCGGCAATCCACGCCGATGCCGTAGGTGCCCGGCTGGGTGGTCGCGGGCATGGTGTAACTGTTTCCCACGCCATAATCCTGCACCATGGTCCAGCCGAGGTTGTCGTCGATGTAGAACCAGAATTGGTACTGGTAGGCGGCGGCTGGAGCAGGGGCGCCACCGACTATGGCGACGGAGCCGGAGCCTACTGCCGTGAAGGTGACAGCAGTCCCGGTGGGCACAGGCAGGGCTGGGCTGGGTGTGATGCTGACGGCAGTAGCAGGCGTGTACCGGCGGTTGACTGTCAGTTTTGCCCCGGCGCAAATAACGGGAACACTGGCGCTTGAAGACGTGGTGACCCGGCAGTCGTAAATGCTGCCAGACAAGCTTTCAGAAGTCGGATTGATGGTGAGCGTGGAATTCATCTTGTTGTTGGTGGTCGAAGCCACTGTGACGACCGCCCCGGTATAGGGGGCTACGTTCGTGAGGTTCACGCCGTTCTTGCGCCACTGGAAGGTGAAGGTCCTGCCAGAAGCATCGACGCGGCCGCCGCCTGCCGTGACCGTGAAGGAAGCGCTTGTGGGAGCATTCACCGTCACATCCACGGGGTTTGTGCAAATGTTTGGAGCCACATTGCCCTGATTTGACTGACTAATAACGGTGGCGTTGTTGCTTGTGGTGCTGCAACCGGCGGAGTTGGTGACCACGCAGGCGAACGTGCCTGCGGTTGCACCACGGGCATTCGTGATGCTAAGCGTGGCCCCGGTGGCCCCGGCGACCACCCATGTGGATGGGGTCTGGGTGCCGTTCACCAGGTTCGTTCCGTTACGGGTCCACCGATAAGTAAGGCCCGAACCTGATGCAACCACTGAAAGGGTGAAAGCGTTTCCAGTGGCGTACTCTGTGTTAGGCGGGTGGGTGGTGATCAACGGCGGCGCGGCCCCAGCACTGGTCATGGTTGCGATGCTGCTGACGGTTGTTCCGGCGCAGTTGGTGGCCGCGAGCGTATAGTCGCCAGCGCTGGCGCAAGTGGTAGAGGAGAGTGTGAGGGTAGGAGTTGTGGCGCCGGAAATCCCACCACCATTGACGAGATTCACGCCATTGCGCCGCCACTGGTAGGTTGCGGCGGGATAGGTGCTGGGGACCGTTGCGCTCAGGCTGAAGCCTGCGGGCGGGGTGAAAGATCCGCCCGTGGGCTGCACACTGATGATAGGTGCCGAGTAGGTGGGTGTGGGCCCCACCTGCCAGATGCCCCGCCCATAGATGGAGGCCCGGAGGAAGGAGCTGGTGGGATGGATGTAGAGGTCGGATACCAGGGCCTGGGGCAGGCCGGCGCCAAAGAGGCTCCAGTTGGCGCCCTGATCGGTGGTGCGGTAGACGCCGAGCCAGGTGGCCGCATAAAGCGTGTTGGCATCGCCGGGATCGGCCACGATTTTGACCACCGGCAAATCAGGCAGTCCATTCTCAGAGGCCGCCCAATTAGCGCCGCCATCCGTGGATTTGACCACATGGATGGAGTCCGCCCCGGTGGATTCTGAACACGCGAATAGGGTGTTGTTGTCCACCCAGGCCACGCTGGAATTGAAGCCCTGCCAAGTGCGGGCACCGGACGCGGGAACCGTCCCGATAAGATCCCGGGCGGTCCAGAGACTGCCGGCGTTGGTGGTGGTGATCACGTAGCCGGCATTGCAGGCCGCGGCAATGCGGTTGCCATCCGTGGGGTGCAGTCCCACCCCGTGGCTAACGGCCCGAACGCCTACCTGAGAGCCAGGACCCGTGGGCGACGGCAAGGTGCCGAGGGAGGTCCAGTTGCCGCCGCCGGAAGTCATGAAGATCTTCTTTGAATTCGTGCCAGCGCCGGTGTTGCTGTAGGTGTAGAAGACAGTGCCCGTGGGGTCGGCACCGAAGGGTGCGGTAATGATGGGGGTGACGAAGTAGTAGCTGGCCCCGCTCAGGGTGCCAAGCCCGCCTGAAAAGTTAGGTGTAAACGGGGGGATACCAAATTTCGATTGGTCATCCGGCGGATTTGAGGTGCAGCGATAGATGTTGTTATAGACGTATGAACTGAGGGAAGCAGCATTGGTCGCCTGGCTCCAGCCCACGCCGAAGCCGTCGCCGCCATTGGTCTGGTCGAAGACCGACGTAGCTCCAATGCGGTTGTGGGTGCCATTGTCCTGCAGGCCCATGAGCACGCTGTTGGCATCGCAGTTGTTTAGGGGGCCGGAAGCCATGGCGAAAACCAGGTGGCTGATGATGCCCACGTTCTTGGTGTCATCCCAGGTTGTTCCGCCATTCGTTGAGACGAAGAGCCCGCCATCGTTGCCGATGAAGATGCGGTGGGTGCCCCCCGCGTCCGATGTCGCCGCGCAGTGGAAGTCCGCATGGGCATAGGGGAGGCCGAACTGGGCAAGCCAGTTGGTGAGCACTTTCCACTGGGTGGCCGCAGAGCCCCCCGTGGCGCCGCCATTGGTGTTCTTGGCCAAGCTTAATTGCCCGCCCACATAGACCGTGTTGCGGGCGCCGTCGATGGGATCCACCAACAGGAGATGGTTGTACCAGGGTTGCTGCTGCATATAGTCGTTGTCGCCCTGTTCTGCGTTCGGGTTCGAGGGGGCAGTGCTGGTATCCGTGGCGGTCCCGGTCCAGGTCTGCCCACCATTGGTGGAACGGAACAGGTCCAACTGGGCGCCATCGCCCGTATCGGCCGCGAAGCAGTAGACGATGAGTTCTCCCGGGGCGGCGCTGGCGAGGGTCATGCGGCCGGCGCCGACGATCGGACCTGTAATTGGTGACCAGATTGCACCGCCATCGGTGCTTCGCAGAATCGAGCCCGCGGTGCCATTGACGAAATCCTCGGTGGAGGCGATCCAGGTGTTCGCTCCAGTGCGCACGAGGCTCCACACATACTTGCCGTTGAAGACCGCGTTGTTGACCAGAGTGAAGGTGGCGCCGCTGTTCGTGGACCGGAACAGCCCGACGTTGGTGCCCACCAGGACGATATCGCTGGCCCCGGTGTCATCGACCTTGAGATCCAGGATCTTGGTGGCGGTGTAGGTGGTGGGGCCCACGGTTCCCGTCAATTGGATGGCCGGAGACCAGGTGTTTCCGGCATCCGAGGATTTCACGACGAAACCGCCGACGCCATTGTCGAAGGCATCCCCCAGCCCCAGATAGAGCGTGGCGCCGGTTCCGCTCTTGATCTTGCCGAAGGCGGCGGCGCCCCCCATATCGCTTCCCACCCGATCGGTGAGGCAGCGCCAGGTCGGGGTGGTGTCCAGGAGGTCGGTGGTCTTCCATAGACCGCCGCCGGAGGTAAGCACATAGAGGATGTTGGCGTTGGCTGGATCCGGGAGGATGGTGCGCAGGCGCCCGCTATTCACTCTGTTCAGCGTGATCCCGTTCTGGATCTTGTTGGATTTGGTTGGTCCGAGATTGGTCCAGGTAGTCCCGGCGACCGCCAGGGGGAGCGCGATGCCTTCCGGAAGCATTCTCGGTGCATCGCCCTCGGGGTGGAACTGGTCCGGGTAGAGCAACCGTTGCAGCTCCGCTTCGCGCATGAGCCGCGCCATGAACTCGGGTGTGAGATCGCCGCCCAGCCGTTCCCGCCACCAGTCCAGGCGGCCGGCGGCATTGTCGATCTTGGGCTTCTTGCCGCTCTTGTCGATTTTGGAATTTGACCCGGTCAGGTCACCCGTGGAGACCACGATGTCCTGGGAAGGGAGCGACCCGCGGCTGGAGGCTTCAAGGGTCTCCTGCGGCGCCAGTTCCTGGGGCAGGAGGGCATTGCCGCCGAAAAGGGCCGAGGCCGCGCCGAAAGCAGCAAGGGTGAAGAGTGCGCGTGGGTTGAACATGATTTCCTCGGGAAGCTCAGGAAAGGTGGGGGTGACCGTGGAACCGAGGGGCTCGCCCTCCAATGGAGGGGTGACCCATCAAGAGCGGCTTGGCGCCTTGGGGTGTGGAAGGTGTGACGGGCGGCACTGGAAAGACCGGTTCGAGGCGGAAGATTGAACCTGATGGAAGTCCGAAGAATTGGACCCGCAGGGCAAAATAAGCCTACAGTAATCTACGTTTTTTCCTTGGTACCAACAAGGGTAATTGTCTCATGAAATTTACCTGTCAAGGGCCGAAAATGGCCCGCGGACCCATCCGGGAGGATTCAAAAGCCGGAGCGCAATGGTCGGGAACCGACCGCCACAAGGATCCACTCGCCGTGGCGATAATATCGTTATCATAACTATTATAAATACTTACAAACAATTAATCGGACCGGATTTCAGCCAATGTGCCAAGAAATCCTTTCAGGTTCTACTTCGGGGTCGCCGACGGTTCCCGGCCAGGACCCAAGCCAACCAACTAGGAAATTAAATGCATTAATATTTCGGGTATCGGGAATATGAAGAAGCTTTGATGTCTACCCGGCGGCCCACTCCCGCAACACTTCCTGGGCCTGCCGGATGGGTCCCATCGCCCCCGGCGAGAGCGGCAGGAGCACCGTACCGTCGGGATTGAGCTGGGCATCCTTCCTGCCCCGGATCCAGGCTAGGAGTTTGGAAGGATCCACTGGAGTCAGAGGACTTAGACGTAATTTAAGGCGATTGCCCACGAGGCTGACCTCCCCCACCGCCAGGGCCTGGGCCAGGACCCGGACCTTCAGCAGCTCGAAGAACCTGGTACTTTCCTCGTCATCCGATGGGATCTGGCCGAAACGGTCTTCCAGATCTAAACGGTAGAGGTCCAGGTCGCGCTCGCTCTTGAGCCTGGAGGCGCGCTTGTAGGCCACCAGGCGCTCAGCAGCGGCGTCCAGCCAGCGCCTTCCAAGCTGGCCAGGCGCGCCCAGGGTGATGCGCACTTCGAAGGTGCCGGAAGGCTGGCCCTGCAATTCCTGGAGAGTCTCCTCCAGCAGCTTGATGTACAGCTCGAAGCCGATGTCGTGGATCTGGCCGGACTGCTCGCCGCCCAGGAGGTTGCCTGCGCCCCGCAGCTCCAGGTCCAGGGCCGCCACGCGGAAGCCGCTGCCAAGTTCCGAGAAATCCTCCAGCGCCTGCAGGCGTTTGCGTGCGTCTTCGCTGATCTCCCGGCGGTCTCCGCGGGCTGGGCCGCCCGAGGAAATGGAGCCGCTCCAGTCCGCCTGGCCCGGGATCAGCAGGTAGGCGTAAGCCGGCACGTCGCTGCGGCCCACGCGCCCGCGCAGCTGGTAGAGCTGCGAAAGGCCGAAGGTATCGGCGCGATGGACGATCAGCGTGTTGGCGTTGGGCACGTCCAGGCCGTTCTCAACGATGGTCGTGGCGACGAGGACATCGATGCGGCCCTCCATGAAGGCAAGCATCACCTGTTCCAGGCCATCGTCCGTCAGTTGCCCATGGCCCACGCCGATGCGCGCATCCGGCACCAGCTCGCGGATCCGCTGTGCCACGCTAACGATGCTGTCCACGCGGTTGTGGACCACGTAGACCTGCCCGCCGCGCCGGAGTTCGAACTGGATGGCGGTGGCGATCAATTCGTCGCTCCAGGGCGCTACGACCGTTTCGATGGCGAGGCGGTTTTTCGGCGGTGTCTCGATCAGGGAAATTTCGCGCAGGCCCGTCAGGCTCATGTGCAGCGTGCGCGGAATGGGCGTGGCGCTGAGCGCCAGCACGTCCACGTTGGCGCGGAGGTGCTTGAGTTTTTCCTTGTGGGAAACGCCAAAGCGCTGTTCCTCGTCGATGACCACCAGACCCAGATCCGCGAAGGTGTTGCGCGCGCCGAGCAATTGGTGGGTGCCGATGATGATTTCGATTTTCCCATCAGCCACGTCCTGCTGGATCTGCTTGGCCTCGGCCTTGTCCACAAAGCGGTTGAGCATTTCGATGCGCACGGGAAATCCCGCAAACCGTTCCTTGAAGGTCCTGAAATGCTGGAAGCAGAGAATCGTGGTCGGACACAGCACCGCCACCTGCTTGCCATCCAGCGCCACCTTGGCCGCGGCCCGCATGGCGACTTCGGTCTTGCCGAAACCCACATCGCCGACGATCAGCCGGTCCATGGGTTTGTGGCTTTCCAGGTCGGCCTTGATGGCCTCGCCCGCCTCGATCTGATCCTTGGTGGGTTCAAAGGGGAAGCTCGCTTCGAATTCCGCCATTTCGGGGCCGTCCGGGGGATAGGCGTGTCCCTTTTCCAGCTTGCGCTTGGCATAGAGCTTCAACAATTCTTCGGCCATGTCGCGGATGGCCTTCTTGGCGCGGCGCTTGATCTTGGCCCAGGATGCGCCGCCCAGCTTGTCCAGCGGGGGCAGCGAACCATCCGGCGAAACAAAGCGCTGGATCAGGTCCGCGCGTTCCAGGCTGACCTGGAGCTGGCCGCCGTCGGAATAGCGCAGCTGGATGACTTCATGCAGCTCACCGCCAACATTCAGCTCCTGGAAACCCATGAATTCGCCGATGCCGTGATCGAGATGCACCACGCGGTCGCCGGGTCTCAGATCCCGCAGGTCGGACATGAAAGCGCTGGAGGCGCTGCGTTTCGGAGGCGCGGCCATGGCCTTGCGCCCGAAGATCTCCCGCTCCGTGAGCACCAGCAAGCGCGCATCCTTGATGTACGTTCCGGCGCTGAGGGCCAGGTGCGCCGTGCGGCAGCCGCTCTCGCTGCCGCTGCCCAAGGGCAGTTCGTAATCCGATAGGATCTCGCCCAAACGATCGCGCATTCCCGGCGTGGAGCCCGCCAGGAAAATGCGGTGTTCCGTAAGGGAAAGTTCCTTCAGGTAGGTTGCCAGTTCGGACAGGCGGCCCTGGAATTCGCGCGCCTTTTGCGCCGTGAAGGGCACGGTGGCCTCGGTCTGCCATTCCGTGAGCTGGATGGTGGCGCGGCTGGGATCAGCAGGCAGGAACCGGTCCTCGAAATCCGGGCACACCACGCCGCCCCGGCGCAGGATCTCCAGGCTCTGCTCCACCCGCTCCTGTTCCCGGGCGCGGAGCGCGTCGCTCCATTCGGATTCGAGTTTCACGCGCAGGCAGGGCGCCACCCAATGGGCCAGCTGCCCCGCGGGTTGATCCAGCAGCGGATAAAAAAGTTCCTCGCCGGGGAAGTGGCCATGGGTCGCCAACCGGGTGCGGCGGAAGGCAAGATCATCCTCCGGTTCATGGGTGCTTCCGGCGCGCGACTGCGCGGCCTTCAACAACGGTGTTCCATCGCCGCGGGCCGCCTCGAAGCGCGGGTAGATCAACAGCTTTTCCAATTCCTCGCCGGTGCGGCGCTGGGTGTCGGGGTCGAAGGGCGCGAGCTTTTCCAATTCATCGCCGAAGGTTTCCAGGCGCAACGGCTGATCGAGATGGTCCGGCCACAGATCGATGACCAGGCCCCGGGCACTGAATTCGCCTGGGCTCGATGCCAATTCCGTGCGGCGGTAGCCCAGCGCCACCAGTGTCTCAAGCAGCAGCTCACGGGGCACTTCAGTGTTCTTCTGCAATTCCAGTTTCTGTTTCTGGAACCAGGTCGGATGGGGCAGTTTTTCATTTGCTGCCAGGGGTCCCGTGACGAGGACCGTGATGCGCCGCTCCAGCAAGCCGATGAGCGTGGCCAGGCGATCCCGCAGCACCATGCCCGGCGGGGAGGATTCACCACCGACGTAGGGCGCCATACCGGGGAATTGCGCCACGCCCACGCCCGGCAGCAACACCCGCAGATCCTGCGCCAGGCTTTGCGCCTCAGCTTCGGAGGGCGCGTCCACCCACAGCGGCTGGACCCTTCCTTCCCGCGTGATCCAGTGCGCCAGCAGCAACGCGAGGGCCGAAGGCTCCGCCCAGCGCAATTTCGCATCGGGCGCCAGACCCGAGCTGGGCCCATCCAAAAGTCTCAGCAGTTCATCGAGCCGGGCCCGGTCGCGGGATTCCATAGCCCTCGCCGGCGGCATGCTTGAATGAGGCGAGCGGCTGGCAGCGGTGGCGCATTCCGCAGCACCTTCAACCACGAAAGCCCCAACCATTACAAAGGACTCCATGCGGGTGGCGGTCATTTCTCCCTACTTCAAAGAGCCGTTGAGCCAGCTCCAACGCTGCCACGCGAGCGTATCGGCCCAGACCCATCCATGCCGGCACATATTCGTCTCCGATGGCCATCCCCAGGATCTGGCCAGCCTGGGGTCCGATCTGGACCACATCCTGGTGCCCAATCACGCTGATTTCGGGAACACACCCAGAGCCATTGGGGGGATTTCCGCCGCGATGCGCCACTTCGAGGGCATCGCCTTCCTGGACGGCGACAATTGGTTCGAGCCGAACCACATCGAGCACATGGTCGGCTTGGCCGCCTCGGCCTCCGCCTCGGTGGTGGCGGCGCAACGGATGCTCCGGTCCCCGGAAGGCGAACTCCTGGGCGTGGACACCTTCGACAGCGATGGGGAAGCATTCTGCGATACGAACTGCATCTTCCTGACCCACGAGGCCCTGGATCTGGTCCTCGAATGGCTGATGCCGGACGATCTGGGCGTGGTCGGCGACCGGGTCTTCTGGGAGCGGGTGCGGCGGTCCGGCCACAAACGGGTCGCCAGCAGCCTTCCCACCGTCAACTACGTCACGGATTGGGCGGCCCACTATGAACGGTTCGGGTTGCCCGTCCCCTCGAAGGCTAAAAGGATGGCCGAGGAGCCGGACGGTCGTCTGTTCCTGGCTCGTCCGAAGGAGGAAGGCTGCGGGCCTTGAACCAGCCGAGCACTTTGCCAAGGCTGAAGTCATCCAGGATCTCGTAGAAGACCGGCACGATGATGAGGGTGAGCATGGTGGAGGTGACGATGCCGCCCACCACCGCGCGGGCCATGGGCGCCCGCATCTCCGCGCCCGCGCCCAGCGCCAGGAACAGGGGCAGCATCCCGCCGATCATGGCGAAGGTGGTCATGAGGATGGGCCGCAGCCGCGTCATGCCGGCCTTGATTAGCGCGTCGGTGCGGTTCATGCCCTCCTTCTGGAGCTGGATGGCGTAGTCCACCAGCAGGATGGCGTTTTTCGTCACCAGGCCCATGAGCAGGATCGTGCCGATGCTCGTCATCATGCTCATGGTGTCGCCGGTGATCAGCAGCATCATGACCATGCCCACCATGGAGAGCGGCAGGCTCAGCATGATGGTGATGGGCAGCTTGAAGCTCTCGAACTGCGAAGCCAGCACGAAGTAGATGAAGAAGATCGCCAGGAGCATGGAGGTCGCCATGTACCCGGCGGTCTCCTTGGAATCCCGCGCCTGGCCCAGCATCTCGACTTTCACACCTTCCGGCAGCCGGCCGGATTGCTTGAGCTCCGCGATTTTCTTGGCGACTCCGCCGCTGACTTCATCGAGCGTGTTGCCTTCGAAATTGCAGGAGACTTCCACTTCCTCCTGGAGGTCATGGCGCTGGAGCTTGGCGGGCGCGATGGATTCCTCGAAGCGCACGACCTGGTCCAGCCGCACCAGCGGGTGTCTGCCCCCGCCGATGTCCTTGGTGCTTTCCACGGACATGGCGGCGAGCTGCGCGGCCAGCCGCCGTCCCTGTTCCGACAGCCGCACGCGCACGTCCCGCTGCTCTCCGCGCTCATCCTCGTATTTCGCGACCACCTGCCCATCCACCAGGGGCCGGACCATCTGCGCCACCAGGGCCGGTGAAACACCCAGATCGCTGGCGACCTTGCGGTCCACCCTGAGCTTCAGTTCGGGCTTGCCCGCATCCTGGCTGGTCCATACGTCCACGGCCCCGGGAACTCTGATCAATGCTTGTTTCACCAGGGGCGCGGCCTGCATCACGGCCGCCCGGTCCGTGCCCTGGACCGCGAGCATGATGGGCCGCTGGTTCCCGAAATCGTTCACGGCGCTGACTGAAGTTTCCACGCCGGCAACGCTTTGGAAGGCTTCCCTCAGGTGGCGCCGGATCCACACATGGCCGGGGCGCTTGCCGTCCTTCAATTTCACATAGACGCCGCCATTGTTGATCGTGCCGCCCAGGCCCGTGCCGACGGTGCTGTAGGCCTGCTCCACGCCCGGCGTCGCGGTGATGATGGCTTCCAATTCCATGGCTTTCTTTTTCGAGGCCTCCAGGCTGGAGCCGGGCTCGGTCTTGAACGTCACCTGCAGGTCGCCGCGGTCGAAATCGGGCATAAAATTGTTGCCCAGGAGGCCCGCCAGGCCCATGGCCAGGAAGAAGCTGCCGAAGCCGATCCCCAGCACAGTCCAGCGGTGGCCGAGGCTCCAGGAAATGACCTTCTTGTAGAGCTGCTCCCAGCCGTCCAGCACCCGCCCGAAGGCTTCCACGGCCCGCATGACCAGATTGCGGCCCTGGTAGTGCACGTGCCCATCGGCGCTCTTTTCGTGCTCGGGGTCCGCCCATACGGAACTGAGCATGGGGTCGAGCGTGAAACTCACGAACAGGCTCACGGCCACCGCGAACGCGACGGTGATGCCGAAGGGGAAGAAGAACTTGCCCACGATGCCGCCCATGAAGGCCACGGGCACGAACACCGCGAGGATGGACATGGTGGTGGCGATCACGGCGGGTCCGATCTCGGCGGTGCCCTCCCGGGCCGCCGTGACGTGGTCCTTGCCCATCTCCGCGTGGCGCGTGATGTTCTCCCGCACCACGATGGCATCGTCGATCAGGATGCCGATGGCGAGGCTCAGGCCCATGAGCGTCATGGTGTTCAAGGTGAAGTCGAGGGCCCTCATGATGATGAAGGTGGAGATCACGGACACCGGCAGGGTCAGGCTCGTGATGAGCGTCGAGCGCCAGGATTTCAGGAAGAAGAACACGATGATCACCGTGAGCACGCCGCCCAGGTAGATGCTGATGTTCACATCCTCCACGGACTGGTGGATGAAGCGGGCGTTGTCGCGGGCCTTCACCACGCCGATGCCTTGCTTGACGAGCTCGGGCTTCATCTCGTCCAGGGCCTTGTCCACGTTGGCGACCATGGCCACGGTGTTGCCGCCGGTCTGGCGCTGGAGTTCCAGGGCCACCACATCCTGGCCGTTGAACCGGGCCAGGGTCCGCTTCTCCTTCAGCCCGTCCACGATGGTGGCGACTTCCCACAGCTCCACGGGGCGCCCCTGCTTGTTGCCCACGATGACATGGCGGAAATCATCCACGGACTTCGCCTTGGCATCCACCTTCACCGCCACTTCCCGCGTGGCCTGCAGGAGGTTGCCGGAGGGCATGTCCTTGGTGTCGCTGCCCAGCGCGCCGATCACCTTGGGCAGCGAAAGGCCGATGGCTTCGAGTTTCGCGGGATCCACCTGGACCTGGATCTCCCGGGTGCTCCCGCCCGCCACATCCACCCGTCCCACGCCGCTCACGTTCTCGAGGCGGCGCTTCAGGAAGTCCTCGGCCACGCGGGTCAGCTCCCGCTCGCCCATGCCGGTGTGCTGGCCGTCGGGACCCACCACCAGCGAAACCACGGGCAATTGCGAAGGGTCGAATTTGGAAATGACCGGTTCTTCCATGGCGCTGGGAAGGTCCCGGCGGATCTGGGCGATGCGGGTCCGCACGTCATCCAGCGCCTTGTCCACGTCGCGGCCCAGGTGGAACTGGATCATCAAGGTGCCCACGGACTCCTGGCTGGTGCTGGATATTTCCTTGATCTTCTCGATGGGGTTGACCGCTTCCTCGATCTTTTTCACCACGTCCTGCTTCACGGCTTCGGGAGAGGCGCCGGGATACACGATGGAGACGGTGATGACCGGGATATCCGTATTGGGATATTGGTCGATGCCGAGGCCCTTCACGCTGAACAGGCCCAGCACCACGAGGGCGAGCATGATGCAGACCGTGGTGACCGGCCTGCGGATGGAGAAATCCGAAAGGAACATGGCTCACTTCCCTTCGGGCTTGGTGGGGGGTTTGGCCGTGCCTCCGGCTTCGCCGCCCACGATCTTGAGCCTGCTGCCGTCCCTCACCAGATCCTGCCCGGTGGCCACCACCTTGGCGCCCGCCGGGATTCCATCCAACGGCCTGAACCCATCCTGTTCCGGGCCCACGAACACGCTTTGTTTTTTCGCGATGCCGTTTTCCACCAGGTACACTTCGCCGACCTGGCCTTCGACCTTGACGAGGGCAGCCGGGAGCGAAGGCTTTTGGGTCTGGCCGTTCCCCAGGATCATGCCTTCCACGAAGACCCCGCTCTTTAGCAGCCGGTCTGTGTTGGGGACCTCCATGCGGACGTGCAGGTTGCGGCCGTCCGGCGAGAGGATCGGACTCACCTGGGTGACGGTTCCCGAGAAGGGCTGCTGGAATCCGGGAACGCGGAAATGCACCTTCTGTCCAGGTTTGACCAGTGCCATGGCATTGGCCGGCAGGTCCGCCTGGATTTCCAGTTTGCGGTTGTCCACGACCTCGAACACGCTCTGGCCGGCCATGAGCACATCCCCCGCCTGCACCATCCGGCGGGCCACCTGGCCATCGAAAGGGGCCAGGATCCGCGCCTTTTTCATGCGCACCTTGGCCATGCCCGCCTGGCTTTCCGCTGCCTGCACTGCCGCCGCCGCGGCGTTGTTGGCGGTCTCGGCGACCTGGGCTGCCTGGCGGGTGATGCTGCGTTTTTCGAGCAGCATATCGGCCCTTTCCGCGTCCCGCTTGGCCTGCAATGCCTGGGCCCGGGCCTGGGCCAGCTGGGCTTCGGCAGCCTGCGCGGCCAGGGCAAGATCATCCTCATCCTGGGTGCAGAGCACAGCGCCCGCCTTGACCGTGTCGCCTTCCTGCAATTGGACCCGGGTCACGCGGCCCGGCACCTCGGCCTTCAGCTCCGCGCGGTTCATCGCCAATAGATTCCCGGTGAACGGAATGTTCGGGTTGAAGGCGCGGGTTTCGACCGTAGCCACCGTGACGGCCACCAGTCCCTCTTCCTTCACCTTGTCCTGGCGGCTCAGTTCCGCGTTGCGCTGGCTGCGGTGGTAGGTGGCCGCACCCGTGATGACCGCCGCGATGGCGATGCCGATGAATATGACTTTTTGTCGCATGTTCAACTCCGGGATCTTCGGTTCGCTGGCTTGGTGGATGCCTGGATGTTCAGAGCGGCGGCAGGCCTAGGCTGCGCCGTTCATCGAACAGCGCCGACCAGACTCCGAGCTGCGCGCGGACCCGCGCGCTTTCCATCTGCCGCTCGGCCCGTTCGGCCTGCAACAGATCCAGGGACGTGATGAGCCCCTGCTCGAAAGATTCGCGGCTGACGCGAAGCGCTTCGTTCCCGGCATCGTGGGCTTTGGTGGCGGCTTCGAGCAGCGCGATGGCCTTCTGGATCTCGCGCCGCGCGGTCTGCTGCTGCACCCGGATCTGGCGTTCCAGGTCGACCTTCTGCTGCCGCACCTGCTCCAGCACCGCGCGGTTCTGGGCCCGCTTGCCGGAGCTGCGCATTCCATCGAAGATCGGCACTTTCAAGGTCAGGCTCAGGCGCCAAGTTTCATAGGGTTCCCGGAACAGATTGTCGGTCTTGCCGGCCTGCCAGCCGTAGTTGGCGCTCAAATCCAGTTTGGGTTTCAGGTCCGAGGACAGGATCCGGTCATTGATGCCGATGGCCTTTTCCTGCTGCTCCAACTGCGTCAGCTCGCTGCGGGACACACCTTGAAGGTCCGTGGGGATCTCTGGCGCCTGGAGCTTTTCCAGTTGCAGCGGGGTGCGGGGATCCAATCCCAGTTGCCCATCCAGGACTTCCAACGCCCTGGCGAAATCAGCCTTGGCTTGCAGCACATCCGGGATGACCCCCTGCAGTTCCGCCTGGGCCCGCAACAAATCCAACTGGGTGGCGCTCTGCACATCCAGCTTGGATTTCACGTCCTCCAGAAACCGTTCGGACGTCTTCAGGCGCGCCGCCACCACGTCCAACTGGGCCTCGGCCCCCAACACAGCCAGGTAGGCCTTGGCCACGCCATGGAGGGTGTCCAGCTCGGCCGTCGTGTAAGCCGCCCGGGCTTCCTGCTCGCCGACCTTGGCCACCGCCACGGCGCTGTTCAGTTTCCCGAAATAGAAGAGCGGCTGGCTGACGCTGACTTGGGTGGTGTAGTAGCTGCGCGGAGAGACAAGGCTGTTCGGGTCGAGGTTGAACTGCGCCAGGGTGTCCCCGAAGCTGCTGTTGAGGATCGACACATCGCGGTTGCGGGTGAAATCGGCGGTGGCATTGAACTGGGGCAGCGCGTCGGCGCGGGTGGCGATGATGAGGCCCCGGCGTTCGTCCACCCTGGCCGCCGCGGCCTTCAGCAGCGCGTTCTGGTCCTTGGCGCGGGCGAGCGCGCCCTTCAGATCAAAGCTCAGCGGGGGCTGGGCGGGGGCTTCGGCCACCTGAGCCGGAGGGATGGGCAGCATGTCAGGCTCCTTCCTGCGCGACCCCTAGGGCGCGCAGCGTGTGGTCGGCGAGGAAGCGGGCCAGACCCGCCGGGTCCGGCGGAAACGCGCCGCCCGCGTTGAGTTTGATGATCGCCGGGATGAACTTGTAGATCATGGCGCTACCGTGGATGGCCGCCATGGCGTAAAGGGTTTCTGTTTCGCCCCAATCCGGCCGGAGGACCCGGACGCAGTCCCGCAGATGGGTGAAGTAGGGGAGCATGAAATCCCGGTTCAACTCTTCCAGAAATGGGCCTCCGACCGCCAGCTCGCGCATGAGCAGCGCGCTGGAGGCCTTCATGAGCGGATCGCAATCGCTCATCAGCAACTGGTCCACGAATACGCGGATGTGGTCCTGAATGCCTTTCAAGGCCATCTGTTTCGCGGAGGGATGGCCCGGCGGCGGGATCGGGGCCAACTGGGAGACTTGGCTGGGGCAGCGCTCGAAGCCCGCCCGCAGCACAGCGAGGTAAAGCCCTTCTTTGCCCCCGAAGTGGTAGCCCACCATGGCGCTGTTGGCCTGGGCTTTCAAGGCGATCTCCCGAAGCCCGACGCCGTCGAAGCCCTTCTCCGCGAAAAGCAGGGTGGCCGCCTCCACGAGGCGGATCTTGATATCGTGCGGCAGGTCGGTCATGGGTTGGGTCATGGGGTCGCCGAATTAATCAAACGGATGATTGACCAAGATAAATCAGCTTAATCAATCGTTTGATTGAGTCAATGAAAAAAATTCATGCTATTTCTGGATGGCCCGCAAAGTCCCTGGAGATGCCGATGCTGATCTTTTATGTTTGCTTTTACGTACTTTCTTCCGTGCTGATCTTCCAGGGCCTCCACATCGCTTCCGAGGTGGCGGATCCGTTTGGCACGGTCCCGGAGGAGGTCGGACAGACACCCACCTCCAGCCTTGGGTGGGGTAGTTTTCTGGTGGCCTACGGCAGCCTGTGCATCGCCATCGCGCTGTTGAGCCACTCCTACGAATACTTCGGCTCCGCGTTACGCCCGCTCCTGGGTACCGGCCTGGCCATCCTGATGATCTTCGGCGCCTGGGTCGTGTTCATGGGGCGCACCGTGAACTATATCGGCGAAGCCTCAGCGAACCTGGACCACGGGGCCCATTCCGGCAACGGCCACCATTGATGCTGGCGGGCGATTCCTGAATTGAACTAGGCGTAGACCAGGGCGGTTCTGACTTCCAGACGGGCGGCGCGCCACTCTTCCCAGGCGGCGCGGAGCTCCGCGCGGTGCTGGGCCATGGCGGCCTTCCATTCGGCCTTGGCGCTGCGCCATTGTTCGGCCTTGGCATGGCCCCGGGCCTTCCAGTCGGCTTTCTTGGCTTCCCAGGCTTCGCGTCTTTCCTGGAGGGAGGCCAGGGCGGAATCCACCCGCAACCGGGCGGCGGCCAGGCGCTCTTGCAAAGGCGTTGCGACCGCCGGACTGGCGGTGTGGAGCCGCTCCCGCAATTGCTTTTCTTCCATCTGCAGGCGGGCCCTGCGCATGGCCGCGGCGCTCACGCGGCGCAGCTTGGCCACGAGCCCAAACCAGGACAGCACATTCAACAACCACTTGGTGGTGTCCCACTGGTACCACCGGACGCCATTGCGGTAGTCCCACTGCCACATGTGGTGGAAGTTGTGGTAGCCCTCGCCATAGGTCAGCGGCGCCAGCACCCAGTTGTCCCGGGCCGTGTTGGCGTCGGTGTAGGGGCGGCTCCCGAACATATGCGCTGCGGAATTGATGAGGAAGGTCGTGTGGTGCGTCAGCACGATGCGCAGGGAAAGGCCCATCACCAGGTAGGCCCAGAAATGTCCGGTCGCCAGGCCGATGTAGAGGGGAATGCAGGCCACCACGGCGCCGATGAGGAAGTGGTTGCGATGCTGCCACATCACCAGCGGGTCCTTTTCGAGGTCCGCCACGCCAGGCAGGCTGCTTGCCTTCTCTTCCATGACCCAGATCCAATGGGCGTACCAGAAGCCTTTTTGGATGGTGTAGGGATCTTTCTCGGTATCCACGAACTGGTGGTGCAACCGGTGGTCCGAAGCCCATTTCAGGGCTGAATTCTCGAAGCTGGCGGCCCCGAAGCAGAGCAGCAGGAACCGCACGGGCCATGTGGCTTGGAAGGCGCGATGGGAAAACAACCTGTGGTACCCGGCGCTGATGGCTGTGCCGATGGCGAAGACCATGGCGGCGCAGAGCAGGATTTCGCTCCAATGGATTCCCTGGACTGCGGCCTTCACGGGCACCAGCACCGCCGCAACCGCAAGCGTGCCCAGCAGGAACGAAACATTAAGAACACTCCAGCGCGGGCGCGTCGGCATGAACAACTCCAGAACAGCCCAGCCAAACAGGCTGGGGCTTCAATAAGTATAGTCCCCACCGCGTGTCTGCCGTGTGACGGCAGCTTCACAACCCTTAACCTCAACCATCCCCTTGAAATTGCTATGGTCCAAGAGATCAGCCCACGTCACGACTCCGGGTCAACGACCTGGTCTATCTTCGTTCCCAGACCCTTCCTAGGCCTTGGCGGCTCCGTCGCCTCCGGAGGCAGGCCAGAAGCTCTGGTCGTAGAGAAAGGCGAAGGTCAAGGTGGCGCTGGTGATCATGATAGCCACCACGGCATCGGCGGCTGGTTTCTCCCCCAGTAGCGGGATGCAGCTCCGGACGAGCAGCAGGAATCCGGAAAGGGCGGAAAGCCACCCGCCGGCGCGTTTGCGGAAAAGGAGCGGGACGGCCGCCGCCAAGAGGCCGCCCAGGCCCCACGCGGCCCAGAAACCGGTCTCCCAGCCCTCAACCTCCCGGGCGGGGTCGTTCAGCGGGAAGGCGAACCAGGCCGCGGTCCTTTCGATGATCAGGAGGCAGATCAGCAGCCAATTCCATCGGCCAGGATCAGATGTCTTGGGGATTTCCATCATTGCAGTATCGCAAGGTGGCGAGCCCCTGTGGGACACTTCCCTTTCATCAAGAGGCTTGGATGCAGGGAAAAAAACCGTGGTACCGGTCCAGCACATTGTGGATCTTTTTCGGATTGTTCATGGGTGTGGTGCTGGGCGGTTTCCTGCCCAAGGACCAGCATCCCGTGTGGTGGGATCTTTTCCACTTCCTGAGCAAGGGCTTCATCGCCCTGATCAAGGGGCTCATCGTGCCGCTGCTCTTCAGCACCATCGTGGTGGGCATCGCACAGTCGGGCGACATGAAGGCCGTGGGACGAATGGGCGGCAAGGCCCTGCTCTACTTTGAAATCGTCACCACCGTCGCGCTCTTCATCGGCCTGGCCATCGCGAACCTGGTGAAACCCGGCGCGAACCTGCCCCTGAACCTCACCGCCCACGGCCCCGTGACCGCGGCCCAGGCCAAGAGCGGCTGGGACATCGCCATGCACATGTTCCCCTCCAATCTCATCAAGCACGCTGCGGAGGGCGACATCCTGCCGGTGGTGGTCTTCGCCACGCTCTTCGGCATCGCCTTAACCCATGTGGGTGACCGCGGCAAGCCCGTGCTGGCTTTCTTCGACGGGGTGGCCCAGACCATGTTCAAGTACACGGACATGGTGATGATGCTCACGCCCCTGGGCGTGTTCGGTTCCATGGCCTTCAACGTGAGCGAGATGGCGGCGGGCCATGAAGTCGCGGGGGTTGTGATCAAGGGCTGGCCGGCCGTCTTCCATCTGCTGAAGCAGTATTCGTTGTTGGTGGGCAGCCTCTACTTCGCCCTGATCTGCTTGTTCGTCTTGGTCTTCGTGCCGGTGATGCTGCTGTGCCGCATCAAGGTCCTCGGCTTCCTCAAGGCCATCCGGGAACCAGCCCTCACGGCCTTTTCCACCGCCAGCAGCGAAGCGGCGCTTCCAAAACTGCTCGAAGAGACCGTCCGTTTCGGCGTGCCCCGCCGCGTGGCCAGCTTCGTCATCCCCACGGGCTACAGCTTCAACCTGGACGGCTCGACGCTCTACCTGGTGCTGGCCAGCCTCACCATCGCCCAGGCGGCCCACATCGAGATGAGCCTATGGCAGCAGGTCGCCATGGTCTTCACCTTCATGCTCACCTCCAAAGGCGTGGCGGGCGTGCCCCGGGCGACCCTGGTCATCATCGCCGGGACCTGCGCCAGCTTCGGCCTTCCGGGCGAGGCGGGCATCGCCATGCTGCTGGCGGTGGATGAAATCATGGACATGGCCCGCACCACCATCAATGTCATCGGCAACGGACTGGCCAGCGTGGTCATCGCCAAATGGGAAGGGGTGTTCGGAACCGATACCGAACCCCTGCCCAGCGAAGAGGAACAGACCGCTTAGGCGGCAAAAGGAATTGGCTACATGAAACTTTTCATCTTTGATTTCGACGGGACGCTGGTGGATTCAAAACCCATCATCGAGGCTGGCATGGCCCATGCCTTGGACGTTCTTGGTTTTCCTTTGGAGCTTCGGGAAGAGTGGCTTAAGTATGTGGGCCTGCCGGTGGAGGAAGGCATCCGGCGGACCTTCCCATTGAACGAAACCCTGACGCTGGAGAAAGTGGTGGCAGCCTACCGGACCTTCGACCATCAAGGACAGGAGCCTGGGATCCAGGCCTTCCAGGGCATTCCTGAACTCATCGCCGAACTCCGCTCCCTGGGTCAGCCCATGGCCATCGCCACCTCCAAACGCAATCGCGGATTGAAACCCACCATGGCGCGCCTGGGCTGGTCGGACTGGTTCAACCCCATCATCACCCCCGATGAGGTCCAGAATGGAAAACCCCATCCGGAAAGCCTCCACCAGATCCTGGAACTAACCGGGCAGAAGGCCGAGGACTGCCTGATGATCGGCGACACTCCCTTCGATGTGGACATGGCCACCGCTGCCGGCGTTCCCAGCCTGGCCGTCGGCTACGGTATGTATTCCGGAGAAGCCTTGGCGCCCCATCTTCCCCGCTATTACGCCTCGGATGTCCCGGCACTACGGGATATCCTTTTGAGCTTATGAGCGACCCCACCGCCTTGACGCATCTCGATCCCGAAGGCCGTCCCCGCATGGTGGATGTTTCAGGGAAAGTCCCCACGCGACGCAGGGCGGTGGCCGCGGGTTGCCTTGTGCTCGGGAAAGTCGAAGCGAAAGCGCTCGAGGCAGGCACCCTTCCCAAAGGGGATCCCTGGAACCTGGCCCGCATCGGGGCCGTGAATGGTGTCAAGCAAACCGCGGACCTGATCCCGCTGGCCCATCCCCTCTCCGTGGACGGCGTCCTTGTGGAGCACGCCTGGAACCCGGACACCTCCACCGCCTGGCTGAGGGTCGAAGTGTCCGTGGAGGCCCGGACCGGCGTGGAGATGGAGGCCATCGCCGGTGTCTGCGGGGGCCTCCTGGTTCTATACGACATGCTCAAGGCCGCCGGGCAGGACATGGCCCTGGGTCCGGTACGCCTCCTGCTAAAGGAAGGGGGGCGTCGTGGGATTGTCACCGCCTCTCTGCCGGGTTGTCCCTGGTCGAGTTGACTCCGAGCCGCTTGTTAAAAACAATTTTCATTTGCTGCCTTTAACAGGGCTGGATAGTCTAGAGCTTCTCAACGCGATCACTTCGGAGTTCGCACCCCCCATAACTGGAAGCCGGCTCGCCTGCTTCCCCAGTCCAAGGGCTCCTATGCGAAATTTGCTTCTGACGTTCGCGGTTGCGTCCATCTCGGGCGCGCTTCCAGCCGCCCCACCCTCCTCCGTCCACCACGTCCGCAAAGGCGACACCGGGGCCAGCATCGCCCGCGCCAACGGGATGAGCCTGGCCCAGCTCTCGGCCCTGAACCCCAGGGTCCGCCTGGCGAAGCTGGCGATCGGCATGAGCCTGAACGTGGCCCGTCTGCCTAGGACGTCCATGGGAACCAGCAAATCTGTTGCATCCCGTGTCCATGCCGACATTCCCGCTCTGCCCGCCACGCCTGTCCTCGGCGCCACGGGTCTGAGCCATCTGGAGCGGATGCTCCCCACCAGCCCCAATCCTGAAGCTTCCAACAGCGGGACAGCCGGGAGCGAACTGAACGCTCCGGATCGTTTCACCACGGAACTGCAGCCGGTGCTGGGAATTCCAGCCGCGTCCGAAGCGGCCGCGCCGAAGAGCCTTGAATTCACCCCCGTGGACCGGGAGAACCTGGACCTGATCTGGCCCGTGGAAACCCGCAGCATCAGCTCCGCTTGGGGGCCTCGGATGCGGTCGAAGGTCATCCGGGTCAAGAACCATCACAAGAAGAAAAGGGTCCGTTATCGGGGCAGCCACAAAGGCGTGGACTTGAACGCACCCAGCGGCACTTCCGTTTTCGCCGCCATGGACGGCCAGGTGATCGCCGTCGGGCGCCAGCGCCAATATGGGAATTTCGTCACCATCGACCACGGCAATGGAGTCATTACGCACTACGGCCACCACCGCGCCAACCTGGTGGAGGTGGGCGATGTGGTGCGCCGCGGGCAGAAGATCGCCGAGGTTGGCCGCACGGGCAATGCCACGGGCCCCCACCTGCATTTCGAACTCCGGATGGACGGCAGCCAGCGCAACCCACTTCCCTTCATGAACGACGAAGAAGAGATCTCTTCAGAAGTCCTGGCGATGAATGCGCACATCGGCGAATCCCGCCGCTAACCAGACTCAGTAGGGAACTTTCTCCCGCTCCGGGGAACCCAGTTACGCCGGGCCATTCAGCGTAAGCGTGGGCGCGGCGCGCATGGTAGGCTTTAGGGTCCGCTGCAAAACTGTCCAGCGCAGTCCCGGATGTTTTTTTCGGCCCTCTGGGCCGATCCACCATCGCATCGACCAACTATTTTTTTCGCAACAGTTTAGGTTTTGGCGAGGATGAGAATATGACGTTTGAACACCTCGGCCGGGGTGCAAGGCGAGCGGTTTTGACCCTTTTGGCCCTTGGCGCCGCAGGCTTCCTGACACTTTCCTTGGGCTGCAAATCCTCCTCGACAGCCAGCAGCGACACGCCCGAAACCGTGACTGTCACGGTGAGCGGAAAGGTCACTTACGTGCGCATCCCCCTGTTGAGCGATGCGGACGGGGTGCCGACGGGGCTTGAGACCAATGCGGCGAATTACAAGGTGCTGCCCATGCGGGGCGCCCAGGTCCGGATCTACCAGGCCAAGGATGAAACCAATCCGGACGGCACCAAGACCCGGGTTTGGATCCTGCCTGCTCAGCCGTTGTATACCGATTCGACGGGCGCCTACAGCTTTACGGTACCCAAGGGGTCTGACACGTTCGTTGATGTCGTCAGCGTCTTCCAGATATCCAACCAGCAAGTGCGGCTCATCGCGGACCCGAATGGAATCAACAGTTCCCTGCCGCAATCCGAGCGGGTCATCTATTCCGCCCGGAAAGGAGCGGATGGAACCGCACCAGCCGGCAATCCCACGCCCGGCACGAATGTCACCGCCAACACCACGTTGAATTTTGATATCGGCATCAATGACAAGCTTTGGATCACTCCTTCTGGCATGGTCCGGCCCGCAGATGCCCTCATCGAGTCCTCCGGCACAGGCAGCAGACCTTTCGCCATCGGCGATTCATTCTATGGGTTTGGGGGAATCTACCTGTCGGGCACCTCGACCAATTCGATCCTGGACCTGCATTATCGGCCTGGGGTATCCGAGTCCCGCGGCAGTTTCATCGAATTCGACCGGAGCCGATTCCCGCTTTCGTTCGATGGTGGCGCAGGCCATTTTTTCGGATCCTTGCGAGGCAGCGCCTCCAACGATGACGCCTGGGATGAAGGAATTCTATTCCCCCTCCTGGGCCGCCACTTTCTCTACCTACAAGGACAGACGGGCCTTTTCCCTCCTTCAACCCCGCTACAGGATCTGACGCCGGAGATCGCCATCATTGAAGGCCTGGCCCCGGTCATGGCTGCCAATGCTTTGAAGTCGCCCTACTTGGCAGACACCAACAGCGGGAGCATCCAGATTCAGGACGTGCGCAGCTTAGCAGGCGTGCCCGTCGCCAAGCAGACGGTCTATTCCGCACCCAACATCCGGGCCCTTGGCTGGGAACTGGTTTTGAAGGCAAACAATGTTGCATCGCCAGGCGTGGCCACGGCATGGGCCACCATCAATCCAGCCGCAATGGTGCGGCTCTTCACCCTCATATCTCCGGCCGACAAAACCGATACATCCAGCATCTATCAACAGCTCGGCCGGCTGAAGGAGACCAAATCCAGCGCGGAACCCATCGATCTGGCTGCGATTTTCACGGATACCGCCCTCACGGCCCTGGCCGCGCCATTCCAGATCGTCTGGCCCCGCCCGACGACGCCACCCTTGAATACCTTCGTGGCCGACTGGGGAAACGATCCAAACAGCGCCACCATCGGAACGGTCCCTTTCAGCATGGCCACTGCCGTCCAGGTCCAGGGATCATTCCCGAATCTTTCTGAAGGTGAAGTGGCCTTCGCCCGCTTTGCTTTGACCAAAGATACTGCTTACAACTTGAAGATCGTGAGTTCCAACGGTCCCCTCCCCGCAGGCAGCACCGTGGAAATCAAGTTCCTGTTCGCTGGGCTGGCCTACTCCTTCGACGCTTCCTCCGCTGCCAATTCCGTCAGGCTGGTACTCCCAGGCAACGCCACTACTCCCTCGGTAAATCCAGTCCGGATCCGGTTGCTCAGCGCCTCCACCCAGGTTCCAGATTTCACTGCCACCGTTCAATTGACTGTCGCCAACTAATTTCGCCCCCATATCAAGAAGGGCTCCCGACCTGGGGAGCCCTTCTTTTCAGTTGCTGAAACGGTGTCTAGAATTTCAGGCCGAGGTAAACCGAGAAAGAAACCATCGGCGCCATGGATTTGACGGTGTTGTCATCCCACGCGGTTGGTGCCAAACCCTTGTCCTGGCTCGACTTGAGAATAGCAACGGAGGCGTCGAGCCCGATGAAGGGCGAGGTTCCGGCCGCCTTGAAGGCATAGTCGAGGCTGAGGCGGGCCCAGGGCCTGACGTAGGTCGCGCTGATGTCGACAGGCTGGGGTGCCCCTGGAGTGGCCGAACCCGTGTACAGGTCGCCGCCCGCATTCATGGATTCTCCACGCACTTCCAAGTGGGTGCCCAGATTCACGCCCGGCGCGAGATCCCACATGTAGCCTGCTCCCACGGTCCAGTAGGAATACCTGTACTTGATCGAGGTGGTGTCCGTGTAACTATTGGCTAAAACTGGCTTGGTAGCAAATTTCGAAGAGGATTCGAGTTTCCCGCCGACGCTGTAATACCAGTTGTTGGTGCCAGGAATTTCCCCGAGCAGACGGAATCCAAACCCGATCTGGTTATCAGCCTGGTCGGTAAGCTCGGTGGTTGGCGTCGGATTGCCGATGATGACTTGGCGGGGGCGCACGAATTCGCCGTGGAGCTGGATTCGGGATTCGCCACCGTGGTCGGGCACCTGTGCCGCGAGGGGCGTCACCAGCATGGCTGCGGTCAAGAGAGTTATGGTCTTCACGGGACCTCCGGGTGGGGATGTTTGACGGTCAGGGGAGCATTGAGCAGGAAATGGACCAAACAGTTCACGGGAGCCTTGCAGCGCGGCTGGGCATCAGGGGGCGACGACGACGCGGGCGCTGTTGGTGACAACGATGTCCCAGTAGTAGTTGAGCGGAATGCGGTAGGGAGCGAGTTCCCCTCCATTCAAGGGTTTGACGGAAATGGTGGCCGTCACGGTCTTCAACCCATCCAGCCAGTCAGGACGGTTGAGCGGCCTTGCGCCCGCCACCGGGTTGTTCCGGAGGATGGACTTGAGCGCGTATACGGTCAGGGTGGCCTGGCCAGCGGTGGGCCTGAGCTCGACGGGGATGTCGAACCAGCAATACCCGGGTCCGACCTTGTCCGAGCCGTCAGCCGCCGGACCCTGGCTTGCACTCCGTCCAGACGGCAGGAAGGTTCTGGCATCCGTCAGGATGGAATCCGCGACCGACTGCGCATCCGCCGGGAAACCGGCCGGAAGGAGGAAATGCTGCGGGGTGGCGCCTGTATTCAATTCCACCACCCAGAAATCAGGAGGCACGGGGTTGCTATCGGAATCGGTCGTGGCATTGAACCAGGTGACGCGATAGCCGCCTGACGGGTTTCCATTCAGCTCGCCGTTCGCATTGCGGCCCCGCTTGTCCACCACGACATCCTGGGGGGGCACAAATCCGAGAGCGGCGGTCGCGTCGGTGGAAATGCCATCGAAGGTCGTCGGGGGTTGCCCATCCGGATCTGCCTGCCAGGTCCGGGCGATGACGCCGTCCTGGGCGCCGTTGTAGAACGGTGTGTAGGCTGTCCAGTAGAAACGGCCCACGCCTGTGGTCCCGGGCGTCCCGCCGATGGACACGGGCGACGAGGCGTCAAAGATTCCACCGGGAGAGACGGTCAAGTCGAATTGGCTATTGTCTGGAGAAATTCCGATCGTGGTCACCGGCCAGGCGGCTGGGTTGCTCCTGCGGAAGTAGGGATAGAGCCAGATCGGTTCGGAATATTTCGGAGCGGCGTGATTGAGGACCAATGGACGCGCCCAGACCGAAGACCATAGGTATTCGGAATACGAGAAGACGGATCGGGTCTGGCTGAAAGAGTAGCTCAGGGTCTTATTGGGAAGGCGGTCAGGATCATTGGCATCGTAAGGGATGGCCAAATCCTGGAGGCCGCCGGCCAGAGGCGTGATCCCCGGCCCCGCGTACAGCATGGTGGCGAAGAAGGGGGCCACATTGGCGGCCACCATTTCAGGGTCGAGGTCCACGGTCAGGGAGGGCGAGCCGGAACCCGCCAGGGTGATGTCGTAGGGATCCGTCACTCCACCCGGAACCCGGAACGCCTGCATGCGCGTAGCCGCGAAGGATTCGGAATTCTGGGTGTCGCCGGAGTACTTGGCGTAATCCAGATTGAATCCGAGATCGTTCAAGGTGCCTGGCGTGCTTGTGGTATCGGGGACCGGCAATTCGGCAAGCTGGTCGGTTCCAAGCGTTTTCAAGAAAATCATCCACTCCGCGAAGGATTGGTTGCCGCGGATGTAGTTGAATCCGTAAACAAAATTGCTGCCTTGCACCCATTGATTGAGGGCGCCAAGGGTGTCTCCATTGTCCAGGGGCACCGAGAGGCGGTCCAGCCAGCGGTTGTTCGCGGGCGTCTGACCGCCAAAGACCTGGGTCGTCCCGGCGATCCTTCTCTCCTGGGGATTCTGGCCCTCGGGAGCGAATCCCTGGGCGGTCACGACTTTAAGCGTCGGATTGAAGGGAGGGGCCGCATTCTCGAACCCGAAGGTGGAGGTATTAGTGAGCAGCGTCGTGCCGAGGGAGGGATCCCTGAACGGACCCGTCGGTGAATTGGGAATTCTCAATAAATAACTGATGCTCTCAGGCGCGAAAGCCGGGATCTGGATGTAGAAAGGCAGGTTCGACCTGACGGGAACGCTCACGATGGCCTGGTTAGACTGGTCCTGGACCGCGTAGGTGTTGGTCAGGCCATCCTGGAAGATGCTCACGACCTGGCCCAATCCGTTGGCATTGGTCACCACCGGCGCGACGGAACTCGTTCCGTTGTTGTCCGCCTTCAATCGGTAGAGGAAGGAGAGTTTGAAGGCCTGGGTGTTTTGCCCATCGACGATGATCCACTTCTGGTAGGTCTTCCGATTCACGCCTGGTCCCCCGGAGGAGACGCGGCCATAGGCATCCTCCACGGTCAACTGGGCCAGCAGCGGAGTGATGGTGCCGGGATTCGCCGTGAAGATCACTTCGCCGGGATCCGACTGTGCGGAGGACGCAGGTACGCCGCCCTGGAAAGTCCATGAATACGATACCGATTCCCCGCTTCCCGGAGGTGTGCCCAGCCCAGAGAAGGAGACTTTCCCGCCCGAAGGAATCACCACGAGATCCGGGTCATTGGGTCCCGGAGGATTCATCAGGCCGATGGAGGGATTGCTGGGAAGCACGGCTGGGGAAGGTAGCGTGGCGCTGGCCTGGGGAGACGTGATCGCCGCGGCGGGGTAGCTGTTGTAGGTGATGGTGAAGGTGCGGGACTGCTGCGTGGCCGTCCCATTGTTCGTCCTGCCGTCGGTGGCGTTGATCAGGATCGTGGCGTCGCGCGAACTGGCCGTGAACGAATCCGGGAAGACATGCGTCAAGTCCACGTTCGCGCCGACGGAGCTGTCCCCGGTGGTGGTCGCCGAGGTGAGCGGGGTTCCGTCGCCCCAATTCACCGTATAGTTCACCACATCCGCATCGATGTCCGTGATGGTGAAGGCGAGGTCCACAGGTTTGGTGGTGAGGCCAGATGACGTGGGGGTGGCCGGATTGGTCACCACGATCACCGGCTGGTGGTTGGTCGTCGAGAGCGTCGTGATCGTCACCGCAGGCCCTGTCACCACGGCGCTGCTGATGCCTGTCGAGTCGCTCACCTGGACGGTCGCATACGAGGTCCGTGGGCCGGAGGCACTCGCCCCCCTGTAATTCACGCCAAAACTGAAGAGCCCGCCGCCGAGCGATTGGGAACTGACCACCGTCGCCAGCGAGTCACCAGGATTGAAATTCACATTGGAAAGCCCGATGGATCCGCCGGAGGTGCTGCTGACACTGATCGTGTAGGTGAGCAGCACACCGCCCGAGGCATCCGCCTGGAGGGCCACGGCGCCTGAAGGTGACTGGAAAGTCGGCGTGATGGGCGAATCCGCCGAATTCACCGTGACGCTCAATGACGCCCACGATCCGGCCAGATGGGAGGCGTCGTAGGCCCGCACCTGCACGATGACTGCACCTGATTCAGATGTGCCGGCAGTGTTGAAGACATGGGTCGCGGCACCGGTCGAAGTCGTCACCCTGGACGTTCCATCCCCGAAATCCCACTCATACTGGGTGATGGAATCGCCAATGTCGGGGTCCGCGGCCGTAGCGGTGAAGGTATAGGGTTTATATCGCACCAAGGGCGAGTCGGCCGGAGTGAACCCGACGAGGGTCGCGGTCGGGGCCACATTCCCCTTGCGGAGACTGACCCCATCGTTCAACCCCGCCCCGCCGTTATTGCAGCCGAGGAACAGGACCAGCCCCGCCACAGGAACCAAGGGGAGAAGACTTCGATACCTAGGCTGCATATATGCCTCTGAACTTGGGTGTATTCCTGAAGGAAAATTCTTGCGCTAACAACCAATAGATAGACTTGGGGTATCCTTCCGTCAAGCCTAGCACAATCTTCATATGCCAATGGTTAATTCCGGCTTGTTGGGTGCCGCGGGCGCTGCCCGAAAAGAACGCTGACACGCTAGGAACCCCCTCAAGATAGGTACACGGGTCAGGAATTTGACCCAGGGATGGATAATCCGTAACGTTGGCAAAGTTCAAGCCAGAGAAAGTTAAGTCAAAAAACCTTCCAATGCCCAACTTCCCGGAGAAACCACTGGGCATTAATCGCTTAACCCTGTATCCAGACGGGTTCGATTCCCAATAATTCAGCCACAGCCCTTCGCCCACGGGGTCCAGGATCCACCGTGAATTCGTTGACCCAGGCAGTCACATAGCGGCCGACCATTTCACGATCCATGCCCCGGCCGAAGCTTTGCGCATAATCGACGCTCTCCCAATGGCGGGCCTGGGCCATCTCGACGCTCTTCCGCATGAGCATCGCAAAGTGCTGTTTTGTGTCGGTGGGCAGGTTCGAACGGATCGCATTTCCGCCCATGGGCAGGGGCAGATCATGGACCATTTTCCACCAGGCCCCGAGGTCCACCACCAAGTGGAGGCCTGCCTCCTGATAAAGCAGCTGGCTCTCATGGATGAGCAGGCCCGCCTCGAACCGCCCTTCGGCCACGGCCGGCAGAATTTGGTCGAAAGGCAGCAATTCCACCTTCAGGCCCTCCATCCATTTCCTCATGGCGAGGTAGGCCGAGGTACGCAGTCCGGGAATGGCGATGGTCGAATTGGCCAGTTGCCCGCGGTTCATGGGTTTCCGGGATACCACAAGCGGGCCCGTGCCTTCCTGGATGCTGGAGCCCGCCGTCAGCAGGTCATATTTCCCCTGCAATTCCGGGTAGGCGCCAAAGCTGATGGCCGTCACTTCGTACCGGCATTCCAGAGCTTCCCGGTTCAGCTGCTCGATGTCCTTGCGGACGAATTCGATGTCGAAACCCTCGGGATCCATCCAGCCCAGGGCCAGGGGAGCCATCATGTACGCGTCGTCGCTGTCGGGGCTGTGGGCGATGGTGAAGCGCATCAGTATCCGAACCCATCCTTCCGGATATGGATGTAGGGCTTGGCTTCAGGGTTTTGAAGCCCGCCGCCAACCACCTCGCCGAAATGCAGCAGGTGGTCGCCGCCCGCATCGAGCGTGCGGGTGTGTTTCAGCAGCAGATGGGCGAAGCCCTTGGCGAAGACCGGCGCGACCTGCCCTTCCACCAGATCCTCCGGGCTGTCCGCCCAAGGATCCTGGCCCGGCTCGAATCCTTTCCCGTACCGTTTGAGGCTGGCGAAATCGCCTTCCGCCAACAGGTTGAGGGCAAAATGGCCGCTGCCCTTGAGGAGTGCTTCGATGGGCCGGCCGGCCTTCACGCAGACCACGACGAGGGGGGGATCGAAACTCACCTGCTGGAACCAAGAGGCCAGAAAGCCTGTGCGCTCGGTTCCCTGCTGGGCCGTGACAATGGCCAGGCCGGAAGGAATCTTTCCCAGGGCGGGGCCCACCGTGGATTCGGGATCGGTCATCATGGGCTCCTTCACGCCATCGGCGCCGGGTTGGCGGCTTCGATCTTCTGGTTCACCCGCTCCAGGGCCTTGGCGGCCTGCAGGTAGCGCGGATTTTCAAGGAGAGCTGCTTTGTAGCGCTCCTGGGCCTTGTCCAACTGTCCAAGGCCTTCATAGGCGCGCCCCAGGTTGAATTGCGGAAAACAGTAGCTTTCATAGCGTTTGGCTTTCAACGCCATCTTCAGCCAAGGGATGGCGTCATCGGGCTGGCCCATCTCCATGTAGTAGGCGCCGATGTCGTTGTAGGGGTTGCCGAATTCCGGGTCGATGTCGATGGCGCGGTGGCAGTCGGCGATGGCCTCGTCGAAATCGTGGTTGCAGCTCTGGGCCCAGCCGCGGAAGGTGTAGGCCTCCGCCGTGGGCTCGATTTCCAGGCTCTCGGTGTAGAGCTCGATGGCCTGGTCCACTTCGCCTCGCATGTGGAGCTGGTAGGCCTTGCCCACCACCTCCATCGCCTCGTGCCGCTTCTCTTCGTTCATGGCGTCCCGACCTGGAATTGCAGCCGCAACAACATCACGGCCTGATAGAGGATATATCCACCCATCCCCGCCACAAGGGCCCCGCCCATTCTTAGCAGCCGATTTTTCCATGATTGGCCCAGCCGGGTGCTCGCCAGGCCCAGGCCCATGAGGAGCGGCAGGTTACCAAAGCCGAAGGCCGCCATGCCCGCGGCGCCCATGCGCCAGGAGCCGCCGTCCAGGCTTTTCAGCAGCATCATGTAGACAAGGCCGCATGGAATGAAGCCCCACATCAGACCCAGCAGGTACGGTGTGCCGCCGAATTTCAAGCCCTGGCCCAGCAGCTTTGAAAGGAAATGCGGCAGCGGGAATTCCATCAAGGCATCCGCCCTGCGTCCGAACAGCATGAAAAGCCCCAGAAGCAGCATCAGGAACCCGATTCCCAGCTTCATGTAGATCTGCCAGGGCCAAGCCTGGGCCGCCACCAGGGCCTGGCCCTCCGGACGGCAGCAGGCGTGCATGTCCTGGACGGTCTGCAGCCGGGCGAACCCGCCCACGAATCCGATCCCAGCGCCGAGCATCGCGTAGGTGCTGATCCGTCCAGCCTGGAACAGCAAATGCCTCGGCCAGGCGCGGCCGCCGTGTTTCGCCTGGGCCACCCCGAAACTGGCGACGATGGGGCCGCACATGCCCGCGCAATGACCGATGGACCCCAATACCCCCGCCACCCACATGATGAGAAGCCAGGGCGCGGCATGGGGTTGGTTGAGCCAGTTTTCAAGCATCGGTTCCATCATCCCGGATGAATCCGGTTTTGGCCAGCAACAGGATAGGAAGCCTCCCGGGCATTGGGCCCCGCTTCGCCCACCGCTTTCCGGATCCCCAGCTATCCTGGTTCCATGACCCCAGACGTGCCCGGCTCCTATTGCCAGAACTGCCTGACCTGGAATCCCGGCGACCGGGAGACCTGCCTTAAATGCGGGACCCGCCTGCTCATCGTCTCCGGGGACCAGAGCTGGGAAGAGGCCGCTTCCGCCGTGGAAGGCGAGGAAGAAGATCTCGACGAGCACCTGCTGGAGCGCATCACCGGCCTGGAGGAAACCCTTCGCCGCGTGGAGACCTACCTGGAAACCGTCTCCGACCAGATGGGCAAGCTGGAGCGCGCGGAGGTCATGCTGCGCAACGGCCTGATGGCGCTGGTCCAGGAGATGGACCAGCGGGGCCAGCTCAACGCGGAAACCTTCTCCCAGCGCTGGGAGCACCTGGTCGAGGACAACCTCCACCTGATCGAAGCCCGGGAGCTGTTCACCCGCTACCGGGCCCGCATCCTGCCCATCGCCAAGTCCCGCTCCCTTTCCCAATTGCGGCGGGCCCTGCTCGAGACCTCCGCCCTGCTGGACAGCTCGCAACTGCCCCTGGCCGCGCAACGGCTGCAGCAGGCGCTGCAACTGGACCCGAAAAATTACGAACTGATCTTCACCGTGGCTTCCCTCATGGAAATGGCGAACGACCCGGACGAAGCCGAGGCCCTGGCCAGGAAGGTGGTGGCCCTCAGCCCCCGCCACTTCGAAGGCTGGATGCTGCTGGCGAAACTGCTGGGGGAGATTCCCGAACGCGCTGATGAGGCGATCGAGGCCCTGCGGAAGGCGGCGGATCTCCACCCGGAGGAAGTCGAACCCCGAGAGCGCCTGGCGGGCCTGCTGCTGGACGAGGAGGATCTGCAGGGCGCGCTGGAGTGCGCCCAGGAGGCCGTGAATCTGCAGAAAGACGGCCACACCCTGGCCCTGCTGGGCGAGGTGCACCTGGCCCGCGGCGAATCCGCCATCGCCATCCCGATCTTCAAAGAGGCCTCGGGTTTTCTTCCCGGCGAACTGCCCATCCGCCGGATGCTGGCGGAAGCGTACATCCAGGGCGAGGAACGCTCCAAGGCCTTCACCATCCTCCAGGAGCTGCTGACCCAGCACCCCGGGGATCCGGAGCTGCTCCTGCTGCTCGATGCGGAATCCCCCGCCCAGTTGCGCACGGCTCGGGGCGGCCGGGCCAAGGCCGTGGCCCTGCTGGACGAGGCCCAATCCTGGATGGATGAAGGGAATTTTGGCGAGGCGGCCATCTGGCTCCGCAAAGCCCGGCGCAAGGACAAGAGCGAGCGCCTGGAACTGATGGAGCTGGAATGCGCTTTCCAGGAAGACCCGAAAAAAAACCTTCCCAAAGCCATCGCCTTCTCCCGTTCAAACCGCCACCCCAGGCTTTGCTTCATGGCCCTGCGGCTGGCTTTGGACCACCTGATGAAGACCGATTCCCACCGGGAATTGCTGGAGGCGATCCAGGTCTTCCTGGAGGCCCATCCCAAAAGCAGCGGAGCCTGGGAAGCGGCGCTCATGAGCCAGGCCCACCGCCTCCTGCGCATGGAGGTCACCGAGGCGGACCTGGCGGAAGTGCGCCGCCTCCAGGCCCACCCCCTGCCGGGGATGGAGACCCGCGCCCGCACGCTCCTGGGGCAATACCTGCTCGCCATGCGCAAGCACGAGGAGGTGATCGAACTGTTGGATCCATTGCTGGAGAAAGATCCCACCCTGATCAACCACTTCCAGTTGGGCGCAGCCCTCGCGGCCATGGGGGAGACCAGCGAGGCGCTGTTCCTTCTGAAGGAAGGCCAGCAGGCGGATCCCGGCGACCTGAGCGATGAACAGGCCCATGGCGTGAAGTTGCAGATGCAGGAGCTCATCAAGGATCTAGCGGGATCTCCCTCGGCCAAGGCCTAAAAGGAATCGCTCCAAGGCCCCTTGATCCAGGTCACAAGTCCAGGCCCCTTCACGGTTTTTATTGTTGACAATTCCAGTCAGGATTTCACACTAGGAAGGTTCGGGAGGCCCTCCTCCGCGATCGGAAAGGTCGGACTTGAGCCATGAACACGGCCCTGACAGCGGTCACCAGCCAGGAATACAAATACGGATTCGTGACGGATATCGAGTCCGACAGCGTGGCCGCGGGGCTGAACGAGGACGTGATCCGCTTCATCTCGGCCAAGAAAGGCGAGCCGGATTGGCTGCTTGAATTCCGCCTGAAGGCCTACCGCCATTGGCTCACGATGACTGAACCGGAATGGGCGAACGTGCATTACGCGAAGCCGGATTTCCAAAGCATCGTCTACTACAGCGCACCCAAGAAGAAGGTTGCCAAGTACGCCTCCATGGACGAAGTGGACCCCGAATTGCTGCGCACTTTCGAAAAGCTCGGCGTGCCCATGAACGAGCAGGCCCAGCTGGCGGGCGTGGCCGTGGACGTGGTGTTTGATTCCGTATCCGTCACCACGACTTACAAAGAAAAACTCGCTACCGTCGGCATCATCTTCTGCTCCTTCAGCGAAGCGGTGCGCGAGCATCCAGAGCTGGTGAAGAAGTACCTCGGCAGCGTGGTGCCCACCGCCGACAACTTCTATGCGGCCCTGAACTCGGCGGTCTTCACGGACGGCAGCTTCGTCTTCATCCCGAAGGGCGTCGCCTGCCCCATGGATCTGAGCACCTACTTCCGCATCAACAACAAGGAAAGCGGCCAGTTCGAGCGGACCCTCATCGTGGCCGAGGAAGGCGCTTCCGTGAGCTATCTCGAAGGCTGCACCGCGCCCCAATTCGACACCAACCAGTTGCACGCGGCCGTGGTGGAACTGGTGGCCCTGGACGACGCCAGCATCAAGTACAGCACGGTCCAGAACTGGTATGCCGGCGACAAGAACGGCCTGGGCGGCATCTTCAATTTCGTCACCAAGCGCGGGCTCTGCAAGGGCCGCAACTCCAAGATCAGCTGGACTCAAGTCGAGACCGGCAGCGCCATCACCTGGAAGTATCCATCGTGTGTGCTGCTGGGCGAGAACAGCATCGGCGAGTTCTATTCCGTGGCCTTGACCAACCACAAGCAGCAGGCGGACACCGGCACCAAGATGATCCACATCGGGCGCAACACCAAGAGCACCATCATCAGCAAGGGCATCAGCGCCGGGGACAGCAGCAACTCCTACCGCGGCCTGGTGCGCGTGATGCCCAAAGCCATGGGCGCGCGCAACTTCAGCCAATGCGACTCCATGCTCATCGGGCAGAATTCTTCGGCAAATACCTATCCCTACATCGAAGTGCAGAACAAATCCGCCAAGGTGGAGCACGAGGCCACCACCAGCAAGATAGGTGAAGAACAGCTCTTCTATTTCCAGCAGCGCGGCATCCCCGTGGAAGACGCCATCAGCATGATCATCAACGGCTTCTGCAAGGATGTCTTCCGCGAATTGCCCATGGAATTCGCGGTGGAAGCCACCAAATTATTGAGCCTGAAACTCGAAGGTTCGGTCGGGTGAAAAATAATCGAACCGCGAAAGGCGCGAATGGACGCTCAAATAACAAATTTCTTTTTCGCGGAATTTCGCGCTTTTCGCGGTTGGTTGTTTGGGAGTTGTGAATGCTGAGCATCAAGAATCTGAGCGCTTCCATCGGCGATACCGAGGTCCTCAAAGGGATCAACCTTGAAATCAAGGCTGGCGAAGTGCATGCCATCATGGGCCCCAATGGTTCCGGCAAGAGCACGCTGGGCAAGGTGCTCGCAGGCCATCCAAGCTATCTGGTGACTTCGGGCGAAGTGCTGTTCGAAGGCCGGAACCTCTTCGAGATGGAAGCCGACGAGCGCGCCCGGGCCGGCGTATTCATGGGCTTCCAGCACCCCATCGAAGTGCCCGGCGTGAGCAACGCGCAATTCCTGCGGCTGGCCTACAACAAGCAGGCCGAAGCCAACGGCCGCGAGGAAATGGACCCTCTTGAATTCGATGATTTCATCCGCGAAAAGATCCAGTTGGTGGGGATGCGCGATGAATTCCTGGACCGCAGCCTGAACGTGGGTTTCAGCGGCGGCGAAAAAAAGCGCAACGAGATCCTGCAGATGGCCGTGCTGGAACCCAAGCTCGCCATCCTCGATGAGCTCGATTCAGGGTTGGATGTGGACGCGCTGCGCATCGTAGGCGAGGCCGTGACCGCCCTGAAAGCCCCCGACAAAGCCATTTTGCTTATCACGCACTACCAGCGCCTACTGGACCATATCCCCGCCAGCCACATCCACATTCTCCAGGACGGCCGGATCGTGAAATCCGGTGGGCCGGAATTGGCCCTGGAAGTGGAAAGCCGCGGTTACGACTGGGTCAAGGAAGCCACCGCCGCAGGGGCGGACCGATGACCGCGCCAGTCCCCAGCGTCAGCGACTGTACGCTGATCCCCGACCTCCTGGGCGCGAGCCGGCCAGCGGGCTGGGCCGAATTGCGCAAGGCCGCGGAGTCGGCGCTTCAACATCAGGATCTGCCGACGGCCAAAGATGAAGATTGGAAGTATTCCGACCTCCGGAATCTCAAGGCGCTCGCTTTCGCACCAGGCCGGCCCGAAACAGTGGATATCAAAGGCAGCATCCTGCCGGAAGCCCGAGGCACGCGCCTGGTCTTCGTCAACGGCCACTTCGACCCGCACCACAGCTGCACCTCCGCCCTGCCCCAGGGCGTGCGGTTGCTGCACCTTTCCTCGGCCTCCGAAGCCGCGCCCCAATTGGGCAGCCTATCGCAGACGGGCGATTCGGACATCTTCGCCAATCTCAATTCCGCACGGTTCCTGGATGGTGCCTATGTCTTCGTGCCGAAGCACGTGAAGGTTGAATCGCCCCTCCACTTGCTGTTCATGAGCCATGCGAGTGGCGCCGCTACGGTTTCGCAACCCAGGATCATCGTGGTGGTGGAGCCAGGGGCCGAAGTGGAACTCATCGAGGAATACACTGGGAACGGAACCTACTTCACAAATTCCTGTGTGGAAATCTTTGTGGGCGAAAACGCCGAATTGCGCCATGAGCGCATCCAGCGTGAGTCCACAGGCGCATTCCATATCTCCAATTTGCGGGCGAAGATTTCCCGGGATGGCCGCTACCACAGCCGCACCATCAGCTTCGGCGCGAGCTTCAGCCGCCAGGCGCCCCAGATTTCCATCCAGGGGACCGGCGCCGACGTGGTCCTTGACGGACTCGCGCTCCTGAACGGAAACCAGTTCGCGGACACGCATTCGATCCTCGATCACACTCAGCCGGACTGCACCAGCCATCAGCTCCACAAGGCCATCGTGGACGACGAAGCCCGCGCGGTGTTCAATGGCCGCATTTTCGTGCGCAAGGGCGCCCAAGGCACCGACGCCCGCCAGCAGAGCCGCAACCTGCTGCTCAGCGAGAAGGCCCGCGTGGACACCAAGCCCCAGCTCGAAATCGACACGGACGATGTCAAGTGCGCCCATGGCGCCGCCATCGGCCAGTTGGATCCGGAGGAACTCTTCTACCTCCAAAGCCGCGGACTCAACGATCAAGCGGCGCGGAACCTCCTCACCTACGGCTTCGCCGCGGACCTGCTGGCCCACATTCCGGTCACAAGCCTCCGCCGCCAGTTGCGCCAGGCCGTCATGGCGCGCACGAACGCCACGGATCTGGCCTCGGACCTGGGAGAAATGGCATGAGCGGACCTGTGCTGACTCCCCTCGATGTCGAAAAGATCCGCACGGACTTCCCGTTGCTCAGCGTGCCATTCCACGGGAAACCCATGCATTACCTGGACAGCGCGGTCAGTGGACAGATGCCCAACTCCGTCATCGAACGCATGGCCCACTATCAGCGCTTCGAGCACACCAATGTCCATCGCGGGGTAAGCACCCTTTCCCAGGAGGCCACGGACCGCTTCGAGGAAGCCCGCGAGAAAGTGCGCGCCTTCCTCCACGCGCCCAGCGCCAAGCAGATCATCTGGACCCGGGGCGCCACCGAGGCCTTGAACCTCGTGGCCCAAAGCTGGGGCCGCGCCAATGTCCAGGAAGGCGATGAGATCCTGCTCAGCGCCATGGAACACCATTCCAACATCGTGCCTTGGCAGATGCTGGCGGCCGAAAAGGGCGCTTCGATCAAAGTCATCCCCATGGACGACCGGGGCGTGCTGGATCTGGATGCCCTGGAGGCCTTGCTGACCCCGCGTGTGAAGGTGGTCGGCATCACGCACGTCTCCAACGTGCTGGGCACCGTGAACCCCCTCAAGAAGATCATCGCCGCCGCCCACGCCAAGAGCATCGTGGTGGTCGTGGATGGCGCCCAGGCGGTGCCGCACATCCCGGTGGACGTGGTGGATCTGGACGCGGATTTCTATGCCTTCAGCGGCCACAAACTGAGCGGACCCACGGGCATCGGCGTCCTCTACGGCAAAAAGGAACTGCTCGAGGCCATGCCCCCGTGGCAGGGCGGCGGCAGCATGATCCTCTCGGTGTCGTGGGAGAAGACCACCTACATGGGCATTCCAGGCAAGTTCGAGGCCGGCACGCCGCCCATCGCCGAAGCCATCGGACTGGGGGCGGCCATTGATTACCTGAACGCCATCGGCCTGGACCGCATCGCAGCGCACGAGCACGCCCTCCTGGAGTACGCCACGAAGGAACTGGGCAAGATCGAGGGCCTGCGCGTCATCGGCACGGCCCCCGGCAAGGCCTCGGTGCTCAGCTTTGTGCTGGACGGCATCCATCCCCACGACGTGGGCAGCATCCTCGACCATGAGGGCGTGGTGGTGCGGGCTGGCCACCACTGCGCCCAGCCGGTGATGAAGCGTTTCGACATTCCCGCCACCACCCGCGCCAGCTTCGCCTACTTCAACGACCGGGAGGATGTGGACGCCCTGGTGGCGGCTATCCGGCAAGTGAAAGAGATCTTCGGCGCTGATTCCTTCAACTCCGCAGAGGAGCAAGGCTGATGGCCAGCGATCCCCGCGAGCTCTATCAACAGGTCATCATCGAGCACAACAAGAAGCCGCGGAATTTCGGCAAGCTGGATCCTTGCACCCACCACGCCGACGGCCAGAATCCGCTCTGCGGCGACGAGCTGCAGCTCACCCTCAATATCCGGGACGGACTGATCGAAGATATCAAGTTCGAAGGCCATGGCTGCGCCATCGACGTGGCTTCGGCATCCCTCATGACCGGCGCCGTCAAAGGGAAGAACATCGTGGAAGCCGAGGCCATGGCCGAGCAATTCCGCTCCATGGTGCGGGGCGAGCTGGACCCCTCGACCGAGGCGAACCTCCTGGGAAAACTCGCGCTGTTCCAGGGCGTGAAGGACCTCCCGAGCCGGGTCAAGTGCGCCGTGCTCCCCTGGGCCACGCTGCACTCCGCACTCAAGGGCGAAGCGACTGTGAGCACGGAGTAAAAATGAAACCGCGAAAGGCGCGAATGTGCGCGAAAAAAACAACATGGTTTATTTTCGCGATTGTTCGCGTATTTCGCGGTTAGAGGAATCTCATGCCTAAGATCGCCGAGATCGAATACACGCCCAACCCCAACGCGGTGAAATTCCTATTGAAGGAACCCGTGGCCCTGGGATTTCCGAAGAGCTTTCCCAGCGCTGAGATCGCTGCGAACGATGACCTGGCCAAGGCCCTGTTCGACATGGGCAGCGTGGTGTCGGTCTTCATGCAGGACAAATGGCTCACGGTGACCAAGACCGAGGACGTGAAGTGGTCGGACCTGCTGCCCAAGCTCGCCACTCCCATCCGCGCCGCCGCGAGCATCAATGGATTGAATGGGCAAGCCAATGAAGCCGCCGCCAAACGCGAGTTCAACAAGATCAACGACCAGAACGACGAGATCCTGAAAAAGGTCCAGGCCATTCTGGAAGAAAGCATCCTCCCCGCCCTGGCGGCCGATGGAGGCGGCCTGGAGATCGTGGGCCGGGTAGAGAAGCAGGTGATGATCCGCTACCAGGGCGCCTGCAATTCCTGCCCCAGCTCCCTGACCGGCACCCTGGCCGCCATCGAGGGGATGCTGCAGAAGGAGATCGATCCTGAACTGGTGGTGATATCGGTTTAGGCAGTGGGTGACCGCAAAAAGGCCATCAGCTATCAGCCATCAGCTTATTGGATGCGCCTCTGGCGCGTCCTTTTTTAAGCTCATAGCTCACGGCTGTTGGCTCGTACCCCCATCAACACTTTCCCTCGCCTTCCAGGCCATCTCCCGATATCCTTGTCGTTCTGCCGGACGCATGTGCCGGGATTCCAGCCGCCCCATCGGAAATGGGGGGCAACTCAAAAGAGGTGGACTAGATGTCCAAGTTAGAAGAAATCATCAGGGGCAATGCGTCTAAACGCATGGGCAGCATCAACGTGCTGGACGCGACTCAGCTGGACGACAGCTCTCCGGAGGCCACCGAATTCCTGGCGGCCCTGCAGGGCGAAACCCGCGGCCTCAAAGAAGACGCGGTGGTGCGCGGCCATGTCGTGGAGATCCGCGGCAAGGACGTCATCATCGACATCGGCTACAAGGGGTCGGGCACCGTCAACATCGACGAGTTCAACAACCCTGACGGCACCGTGGGTGTCGCTGTGGGCGATGTGGTCGAAGTGCTGCTCGAGTACCTGGAGGACGCCAACGGCAACGTGCGCCTTTCCCGCGAGCGCGCCGAGAAGATGAAGATCTGGGACGAGGTCGAAAAGGCCTTCCGTTCCAACATGACCGTGCACGGCGTCGTGCTGGAGAAGGTCAAGGGCGGCCTGGCCGTGGACATCGGCATCCGCGCCTTCCTGCCCGGTTCGCAGGTGGACACCAAGCCCGCCCGCAACCTGGATCCGTTCATCGGCAAGTCCTTCGACATGAAGGTCATCAAGGTCAACCGCCGCCGCGGCAACATCGTCCTTTCCCGCAAGCTGTTCCTGGAGACCATCAGCGCCTCCATGAAGGAAGAGACCCTTTCGGGCCTCGAAGAAGGCAAGCTCGTGGAAGGCACCGTCAAGAACATCACCGAATACGGCGCCTTCGTGGACCTGGGCGGCGTGGACGGCCTGCTGCACATCACGGACATGTCCTGGGGCCGGCTCAACCACCCCAGCGAAATGTTCCAGGTGGGCGACAAGGTCGAGGTCGCCATCCTCAAGTACGACAAGGACACCGAGCGCGTGTCCCTGGGCTACAAGCAGAAGTTCCCGGATCCCTGGCTCACGGTCGAGGAGCGCTTCCCCGTCCAGGCCAACGTCAAGGGCAAGGTGGTCTCCATCACGGACTACGGCGCGTTCGTCGAGCTGGAGCCCGGTGTTGAAGGCCTGGTGCATGTCTCCGAGATGAGCTGGACCAAGAAGGTCAAGTCCGCCAAGGGCATGGTCAACCTGGGCGACCAGGTGGAAGCCATCATCCTGCAGGTGGATCCCGAGAACCGCCGCATCTCCTTGGGCATGAAGCAGATCACGCCGAATCCCTGGATGGCCATCGCCGAGAAATACCAGCCCGGCATGATCGTCACGGGCGTCGTGCGCAACATCACCGAGTTCGGCGCCTTTGTGGAACTGGAAGACGGCATCGACGGCCTGATCCATGTGTCCGACTTCAGCTGGACCAAGAAGATCAAGCATCCCAATGAGCTGGTGAAGAAGGGCGACGAAGTCACCGCCAAGGTCCTGAACCTGGATCCCCTGGCCCAGCGCATGAGCCTGAGCGTCAAGCACATGGAACCCAATGTCTGGGAGATTTTCTTCGAAAGCCACAATGTCGGCGATACCCTCGAAGGCAAGATCGCCCGCCTCACGGACTTCGGCGCTTTCGTGGACCTGGGCGATGGGATCGAAGGCCTGGTGCACGTCTCCGAGCTTTCCCGCAAGCGCGTGGAGGACATCCAGAAGGAATACCACGCGGGCCAGGACCTCACCATGAAGATCGTGAAGCTCGATCCCACCGAGCGGCGCATCGGCCTCTCCGTCAAACAACTGGAGATGGACGCCGAGCGCGGCGACATGGATGCCGCCAAAGCCAACGCCCCTGCCTTCAAAAAGGCCACCCTGGCCGACGCCTTCAACAAGGCGGAACGCGAAGACTAAGCCAAACCGGTTTCAAGACGAGGCGCCCGCAAGGGCGCCTTTGTCGTTCTTAGAATGGCTACGGCACAACCAGCTACTGGGCTACTGCCGCTGAATCCGCCCACCGGGTCGAGTCCGCGCCACCTGAAAGGACGCCATCGATCAACACGATGACCTGGGCCGCGCCCTGCCGCCCCTCGCGCAGGGAAAGGACGTGGCCTTTCGCTTTCAATGCTTCCAAGAAACCCTTCTGGTAGACAGCTTCAGGCTCGATTTGAATGCGGTCCGGCAGCCACTGGTGATGGAACCGGGGCGCGTCCACCGCGGCTTGGGCGTCCATCCCGAAGTCCACGACATTAAGCACCGATTCGAGCACGGTGCTGATGATGGTGCGGCCGCCGGGGCTGCCCGTGACCATGGACAGCTTCCCGTCCCTGGCCAGGATGGCGGGGCACATGCTGGAGAGTGGCCGCTGGAGCGGCCTCGCAAGATTCGGCTGAGTGCCGATCTTTCCGGTGGCATCGGTGAGCCCAGGCTGTGCATTGAAATCGCCCATCTCGTTGTTCAGCAGAAATCCCGCGCCGGGCACCAGGATCTTGGAGCCGTAATTATCTTCGAGCGTATAGGTCAGGCCCACAGCGTTGCGGGACGCGTCCACCACGGAGATGTGAGTGGTCTGCTCATGCTCCCGGTTGTATTCATTCGGTTGAAATCCCATCAGCGAAGATGCCGTGGCGCGGTCCGGAGCAATGCCCTTCCGAAGCTCCGCCGCGTAGCTTTTGGACAGGAGCCTGCCAACGGGGATCGCGGTATTGAAGTCCGGATCCCCCAGGTAAAGCGCCCGGTCCCTGAAGGCGCGGCGCATGGATTCGGCCACCAGATGCGCGGTTTCCGGCGAACCCGCGCCCATGCCGCCAAGGTCATAACCTTCCAGCACGTTCAGCATCTCGATGAGCGCGATGCCTCCAGAGCTGGGGGGCGGCATGGCGATGATGTCGAAGCCGCGGTAGCGGCCCTGCGCGGGTCGCCGCCGTTTCGCCCTATAGGCCCGCAGATCCGAAGCCTTGATGATCCCGCCGCCCCGTTTTATTTCAGCAAGGAGCAACCGCGCAGTTTCTCCCCGGTAGAACCCCGCGGGCCCCTGCGCCGAGATGCGGCGCAGGCTCCTGGCCAGGTCCGGCTGCCGCAATAGATCCCCCGCCTCGAACGGGCTCCCATTTTTCGTGAACGCGGCAACCGTCGCGGGGTAGTTCAGAAATTCCGGGAGGAATTTCTTGAGGGATGCGCTCAGCGTTTCGCTTACCGGGAACCCCTCGTCCGCCAACCGGATGGCGGGTGCCACCAAGCGGCTCCAGGGCAGTTTCCCCCGCTCCTTCCAGGCGAGATGCAGCCCGGCCACCGTGCCCGGCACTCCCACGGAAAGGTGGGACTCGTGGTGCAGCTTGTCGCTGTAGCCGCCATCTTCGAGAAACATCTTGGGCGAAGCGCCCTTTGGCGCCATCTCCCGGAAGTCATAGCTCATGGCCTTGCCATTTCCGTCCCGCGCCACCAGGAAGCCGCCACCGCCTATATTTCCCGCGATGGGATGCACCACGGCCAGCGCGAAGGCCGTTGCCACCGCCGCATCCACAGCGCTGCCGCCGTCCTGCAAGACCTTGGCCCCGATTTCCGCCGCAAGGCGGTTCTGGCAGACCACCATTCCCTTCGGGGTCTGGACCGGCACACCCGCGCCAAGGGAAACCAGACCGAAGCAGAGAAGGCAGGCGAACCAGGCGCGGAGCATTCGGAAACCTTACCTCATCTGCCATCCTGGATTGAATCGTGGAGTGTCCATGGAGAGCACCATCGAGCAGCCGGCACGCCGGAGCTTTTCTGAACAGACCAAGCTGGAACTGGCCAACAGCATCACCCACGGCGTCGGCGCGGGCCTGGCCATCGCCGCCCTAGTGTTGCTGGTGGTCTTCGCCAGCCTGCGCGGCACGGCACGGCATATCGTGGGCGGCAGCATTTTCGGCTCGATGCTGGTGGTGCTGTACACCATGTCGACGCTCTACCATTCCTTCCGGGGCCCCCGGGTGAAAACCGTTTTCAAGGTGCTGGACCACAGCGCGATCTTCCTCCTCATCGCCGGGACCTACACGCCCTTCTGCCTGGCCACCCTGCGGGGCGCCTGGGGCTGGACGCTGTTCGGACTGGTTTGGGGCCTCGCAGCCCTGGGCATCACCTTCAAGGCGGTTTTCATCCACCGCATGGAATTCCTGAGCCTGGCCATCTACCTGCTCATGGGCTGGATCGCGGTCATCGCCATCAAGCCCCTGTGGCAAAGCCTGTCGCCGGGCGGGCTCGCGTGGCTCTTCGGCGGCGGCCTCTGCTACACCGCCGGAGCCGGATTCTACGCGTGGCACAAGCTGCGCTTCCACCACGCCATCTGGCACCTGTGGGTGGTGGCCGGGAGCATCTGCCATTTTTTCGCAGTGCTCTGGCACGTGATCCCGGCCCCGCGGTGAATTGGGGATCCTCCAGAGCTTGAGGTAGAGAATTCAATCCACAAATTCCATAGATTTCGTACTGGCCTGCTCCGAGTTTGCATTCGAAAAGATAAGAATTCACCACCAAGACACGAAAACACCCAAAAAAGCGCCAAGCTCCAACATGGCTGATTCCGGCTCAAAATCGCTTCGCAAGGCGCGTAGCGCCTGCGGGCCGAAGGCCCGCAAATTCAGGTGGCCCGGCGCGGATCACACCTAAGCGTGAGCCCGCCGCCGGGCCACCTGAATTTCATCCGCGAAGCTCGCACATGACGAGTCCCTTTGTGCCCTTTGTGGCTTGGTGGTTCTATATCTTTGAATGCAACTTGGTATGAGTGGCTTGTGCCTATGCCCCAGAGTTCTTGTTTTTGAATCTGCGTGAATCTGTGCAATCTGTGGATCATGGAGTCTTTGGAATCTGTGGCTGGACCCTCGCTTCCTATTTCCGGAAGTCCCGGTTCATTTTTTTCGCCGGCCGATGACCAGGAATTCCCGCCCGGCCCGCCGGGGATGGCTTTGCGCGGCGCGCGCATGATGCAGCACCTCGAAACGGGCCGCGGCAAGGTCCTGGATCTCGTCCATGGCGATCTGGAAAGGCGGACCAGGTCGCCCTTGCGTGTCGTCGAAGAGGACCGCCAGCCAGAGGCCCGAGGGCCTCAGCCGGCCGGCGCAAATGTCCAGAAAGTCTTTGCGCCGCGCTGGTTCCATGGCCACGAAACAGGTGTGGTCGAAGATGTGATCGAAGGGGCCTTCCAGCGTGGTGAACCAATCCTCCAGGCGCCAGGCCACCGCGTCGCCGTACCGGGCTTTGGCGCCTTCAATGGCGGGAGCTGCGAAATCGAAGGCCGTGACCCGGAAGCCCCGCCGCGCCAACTCCGCCGCATCATGGCCGAACCCGCAGCCCGGCACCGCGATTTTGCCGCCAAGGGCGATGTCCTGGGCGGCGGCTGCCTCCAGAAGCTCCGCCAACACGGGCGATGGACCATCCAGATCCCAGCCAGGCCGGGGCTCCTCATCGTAGACTTGCCGCCAGTACTCGGGTGTGGAAGGGCTCATCCCACTAGAATAGGGGGCAGGAGCGTTCCATGAAACTGCTGCGCATCAACCACCTGGGCATCGCCACCACCGGGCTCGCCGAGGCCATGGCCCGCATGGCGCGGCTGTTCGAAATGGAGGCCGATCACCTGGAAGAGGTGCCAGAACAGAAAGTGACGACCGCGTTTTATCCGGTGGGGGAAGCCAGCCTGGAATTCCTGGAAAGCATCGATGCCGACGGCCCCATCGGCAAGTTCATCGCCAAGCGCGGTCCTGGCATCCACCACGTCTGTTTCGAAGTGGACGATATCGAAGCCGCAGTCAAAATGCTCGTGGCCAAGGGCGTCCGCATGATTGATGAGAAGCCCAGAAACGGCGCCCACGGCTGCCGTGTGGCGTTCATCCATCCCAACGAAACCGGCGGCGTGCTGATGGAGTTGGCGCAGTCGAGTCCCAAGTCCTAAGTCTCAAGTCCCAAATCCCAAGTCCCAAGTCCCAAGTAAGCAAGCTGGGGCATTCGTTCAAAATCCCTGTTGAATGTTTTACGGAGAGAATGGGATACGAGGCACTTTGTCGATGTCCCAAACGGGTGCTAGATGAACGAAAATCTTTATCCAGCAAAAGGCGTATGCCTTTCTGTCAATTCCTTCTAGTGCGCCGTTCAATGTTCTTGGCAGCCGCATGAGGCTTTCCGATAATCTCGAACAATTCTTGGAAGCTGTCCCGCAGTGTTATTCGCTGTCCACTGAAAACCTGGTGATCAGCCTCTAAGGGGCTTTGGTAACAGAAGACCAAAATATCATCCCCATTGGTGACCATGTAGTAGGGCGTCCCCATGAACATGGCATAGCTGCGGGCTTGGCTCACATGGTCCTTCACTCGTTTTGTGGTTCGCTTTGCCTCGATGACTAGCAATGCGTTGTTCATGCTTCGATTTCGCCCACCAAATAGCACGAAATCAGCCTCTGCCACGGTTCGCTTTGATCCCACGATGATCTCAATTGGAAAGCCATCTGCGCGATCATCTTCTGTGTAGCCCAAGCGTTCGAGCAGCGGGACAATAAAACGAATCTCCACTTCCTTTTCGGTCGCGAATTCCTTTTTCGAAATCTCCTCAAACCAGGGGTCCATGGGGTCTGGTCCAGGCTCATGTTGTGCGACTGGTTGCAGAATCGAGAGGAAAACCCATGCATCCCGGCCGCAATCCAGGAGGGGTGGTTGGGTTAAAATCCCGACTGCGCCAAAGGCCTTAGTTAGGCGTTGAAGGCGGTCTGCTGTGCGGATTTTGAAAGAAAATTTATTAAGGAGCGACCTCAGCCGCATCCGGCGAAGCTTTTTTGGTGCTGTGATGATCGAATCCTTGAGGGCAAGGATTGCTGCTTCAAAAAGCTCTTCTTCCAGTCCCGTCAGCATCTACTGTTGTCCATTACCGTAAAAGTTGGCAACAGCCTTCAGGCTCTCAATCAATTGATAAAGGTCCGTGAGATCGCTAATCGCCGTTTTGGTTTCGACTTTATTGGCGTCAAAGACTCCTACTACCTTTTGTTTAGTGTTGAAGTAGAACCGGCAAATCGGCTTCCGATTGTTGTCATCAAAAAGCACGGCGCAGTAGCTTTGAGCATCCCGAATTGCTACACGTTTTGGGTCTAATACCTCCCGAAGGATCGCACGAATGATGTAGAAGGCTTCCCACTCTTCGGGTGTGGTAGCGATCTTCTCCTCCTCCTGAGGTGGCATGACTGGTTCAGCAGGCTCAGTCGGAATTGGACTGCTATCAGCAAGGGCAACCTTTAGTCGGTCGTTGATCTTGTCGTTGACCAACTGTTGAAAAGCCCGCTTTGTAAGCTGAGAGAATTGATCCTTCACGACCTGGGTCATCCGGCCGCTATAGACCTTCCCTGCCAACAGCCGAACAAATTCTTCTGTCGGATTATTAATCTGTTCGTTGAGTACACGTTGGATTTCCTTCGTGTATTTCAGGTCTGTTGCGGTCGAGAGAATATTGGGAATGTCAAAGGTGGTTTTTGTGAATTTCTTGAGTTCCTCGGCATCTTGTTCCTTGAAATCCAGCATATTGAATTCTAGGAAGGGTTTGCTGTCCATCATGTTGGGTTGATCAAGATCAGTGAAAAAGAAATAATGAGTTCCATTCGTGAGAACTCCAAATCTGGTTTCTGTGACTGTGAAGTATCTAAACAGTTGCGTTGCCTGAATTTTTCGGAGGTCAGTCCCGTACTTCTTGCACTCCATAATGATGATGGGCTTACCCTCCCGAAGAATGGCGTAATCCACCTTCTCGCCCTTCTTTACGCCCACATCAGCAGTGAGTTCAGGGCGGACTTCCACCGGGTCGAAAACATCAAACCCTAGCGCCTTAATGAAGGGCAGTACCAATGCGTTCTTGGTTGCTTCTTCGGTTAGGAGATGTCCTGCCTGGCTTGGAATGCGCGAAGCAATTAGCCGTAGCTGATCGATGAAATCCATGGAATCTCCATTGGTGTCGATATATCGGACATCCTACACCCAGGATCGGTGGCTCATGGCCCATAGCTCATAGCTCACCGCCTCACTTCACCATCGTCCCCAGATACCAACCCCACATCGCTGGCCCATAGAACACCACTGGAAACGTCGCCAGCGCAAGAAAACAGCCGAAGGGCAGCATGCTCTGTCCCTTCAGGCGGCGGGTGAGCAGTCCGGGCAGGGCGAACGCGGTGAGCAGCAGCGCGCCGCCGAAGAAGATGCCCAGCATGGGGGCCCAGCCCCAGAAGGCGCCCAGCCAGGCGAGCATCTTGAAATCGCCCATGCCCAGGCCGTCGGTCTTGCGGATGAGCCTGTAGACCGCGTTGATGGCCGTCGGCCCCCCATAGCCGGCCGCCAGGCCGATGAGGCTGCTCTTCCAGGTCACAGCTTCACCGAACAGGGACCAGAGCGGCGACATCTGGAGTCCGTTGTGGAAGAGCTCCGCCCGCAGGAACTGATGGTCGCCGATGAGCACCGTCACCGTTTCGTTGGGCCAGAACATCTGCGGCACCGTGAATGCCACGCCAATGGCCATCAACGGGAACTGGAGCACGTCCGGCAGGAAGAATTCCGTGTAGTCCGTGAAGAACAGCACCAGCAGCGCGAAGGCGCAGAGCAGCCCCTTGAACCAGATCAGCGATCCCACGGGGAATACATAGACCGACGCGGCGAAGATCAACCCGCCGAGCAGCTCCACCAGTGGATAGCGGCCGGGGATCTTCCAGCCGCAGGCCGCGCACTTGCCCCGCAACAGGAGCCAGGCGAACACCGGGATGTTGTGCCAAGGCTTGATCCGGGCCTTGCAGCTGGGACAATGGCTGCCCTTGGTGACCACATTGCGGTCCTCGGGTTCATCGAGCGGGAGCCGGTAGATCAGGACATTGGCGAAGGAACCGGCCGCCAGGCCGAAGGGCGCGATCATCAGCGCCAGGAACCAGGTGGGATAATCAAGGGCCGGCATCATCATGAAAGCTTAAGCGAGTTGGTGCGCTCTAAGCCAAAATGGATTGTCTCCGGAGATCCCATGAAAGCGTTGTTCCGTTGTCTGGCTCTGTCCGCTCTCGCCCTGCCGGTTTTTGCGCAGATCCCTTCCCCGGCCCCGGCCAAACCCCGCGTGCGGCTGGCCACCAACTACGGCGCCATGGTGCTGGAACTGGAGTCCGGCGCGGCTCCGCGCACGGTGGAGAACTTCCTCGCCTATGTGAAAAAAGGCCACTACGCCGGCACCATTTTCCACCGTGTGATCCCGGGCTTCATGATCCAGGGCGGCGGGCTCGCCGAGGACATGAGCGAGAAGGCCTGCGGCGCGCCCGTGAAAAACGAGGCGCCCCAGAGTTTCAAGGCGGGCCTGAAGAACGTCAAAGGCGCGTTGGCCATGGCCCGGACGGCGGATCCGGACAGCGCCACGGCGCAGTTCTTCATCAATACGGCGGACAATGGTTCGCTGGATTTCAAGCAGGAGGGCGCCGAGGGCATCGGCTACTGCGTGTTCGGCCGGGTGGTCGAGGGCATGGAGGTGGCCCTGAAGATCGAGCAGGTGAAGACAGGCTGGAAGAAAGGCCAGGCCAACGTCCCGGACTATCCGGTGCGGATCAAATCCGCCGAGGTCCTGGACGGCAAATGACCGCTCCCCGCCCTTTCCTCCGGCCCCTGCTGGTCTGGATCTTCGGCTGTCCGGCCCTGGCGGTGGCGGTTTGCCTGGCCTACCTGACGGCCCTCTTCCGCTGGAGCGGGGCCAAGGGCTTCTGGGCCATCGCGCCGGGCTATATCCGCTTGATGGCCTGGCTCTTTGGCATCCGGCGGAGCCTGGAAGGCTGGGAGGACCTGCCCTTGGACATCCGCGAAGGGCGCCAGGCGGCCATTTTCGTCGGCAACCACACCTCGCTGCTGGACCCGCCTCTGATCATCGCCACCCTGCCCTCGCATCCCGTGTTCATGGCCAAGCGCGAACTGGCCTATGTTCCCTTTTTGGGCTGGGTCATCTGGCTGGCGGACTTCATCTTCATCAACCGCAGCCATCGTGGGGAAGCGATCAAGTCCCTGGCCCTCGCGGCGAAGCGGATCCACGACGGGCAGAGCATCGCCGCCTTCCCGGAGGGCACGCGCAGCCGCACCGGAGAGCTGCTGCCTTTCAAGAAAGGGGTCTTCAACCTGGCCTGGGAGGCCCAGGTGCCAATGATTCCGGTGGCCATCCTGGGCGGGCGGCACATCCTTCCCGCCGACGGCTGGCGCGTGTCGCCCGGCCCCTACCACCTGCGCCTCGGCAGCCCCGTATCACCCAGAGATTTCCAAAATGCCGAAGCTCTGAGGTCGGCCCTGCATGACCGGGTTCAAGCGCTCTTGAAGGCCCCGTAAACCGATATCATCATCACCTCGTAACCGACCTACCCGCACTTTCCAGGAGAGCCGCCTTGATTTCATTTGAAAGTCTTGAGGTACGGTACGGCCCCACCATTGCGCTGAAGGGTCTGAGTCTCACCCTGGAAGATGGCATCGTGGGTCTGCTGGGGCCCAATGGCTCGGGCAAATCCACCCTGCTGAAAACCCTGCTGGGGCTGCTGACCCCCAGCGCGGGGGGCGGCCATGTGCTGGGCATTCCGCTGGGCACCCACGAAGCCGCGAAGCTGCGGGGCCGCATCGGCTACATGCCGGAATACGACGCGCTCATCGAAGACACATCAGCCTACGAACAGGTTTCGTTCTGGGGCGAGCTGTCGGGCCTCACGGCCGAGCAGGCCCGGGACCGCGCCCATGAGGTGCTCTATTTCGTGGCCCTCGACGAAGCCCGCTACCGGCCCGTAAGCGGTTATTCCACGGGCATGCGCCAGCGCGTGAAGCTGGCCCAGGCGCTGGTCCACTCGCCGGAACTGGTGTTCCTGGACGAGCCCACCAACGGCCTGGATCCCGACGGCCGGAAACGCATGCTGGACCTGGTGTTGAAGGTCCACGCAGAGCTGGGCACCTCGGTCATCATGGCGTCGCACCTGCTGGAAGACGTGGAACGGGTGTCCGACCAGCTCGTCATCCTCGACAAGGGCGAAGTCAAGGCGGCGGGGTCCATGGCGGGCCTGCGGAAGATGCTGGCCAAGCGCTTCGAATTGAGGTTTCTGGATCCCCTCAACGAAAAGCAGGAAGAAAAACTGGCGGAGCTTGGCACGGTACTGGAGCACCGCAACGGCATCTACGATGTGGAGCTGGCCACGGCGGATCCCGTGCTGCCCTTCCAGTTCGCCAAAGGCATCGGCGCCGTGCTGGTGCAGCTCACGCCGCGCCACGACCGCCTGGACGAGGTGCTCATCCGGGCGTTGCGAGGCAACATCGGCGAGACCGTGGGGAGCCACTGATGCCCATTTACGCCCCTTCCCTGCCGCCGCGGCCCGAGCTTTCCGAAGGCAGCCATCCCATTCAAGTGCTCGCGAAATTCGATCTCAGGCGCGTGGTCAAGCGCAAGGTCGGCTTCTTCATCTTCGGGTTCATCTTCCTTGCGATCCTGCTCATCGAACTCATCGTCCTCTACGTGAAATACCTCATCAATACCTCGCCCGGACTGGGCGGATTGAAAGAATTCGCGAACAAGATCATGACCCAGGGCGCCGACTACCAGGCGGGACTCATCGACTGGTGGATGCTCGTTCCCCTGTGGTTCATGATGGCCTTCATGGTGGGCGGCATCATCTCGCGCGATTCGCTCTACCGCATCCGGCCCCTCGTCTATGCGCATCCCGTGCGGCCCCAGGACTACATCACCGCCAAGGCGCTCTCGGCCTTCATCATCCCCATGGCGGTGATGCTGCCCTTCGTGCTCCTGCCCTGGGGCCTTTCCCTGGCCATGGCCGGGAAGGCAGGCCCCATCTGGGTTTCGGCGCCGCTTTACTTGTTGCCTGCGGCGATCATCATCGCCCTGCTCATGGCGGCGGTGACCTTGGGCGCCTCGGCCATGGCAGGATCGCCCCGGGCGAGTTTCGGCTGGGTGCTGGGCATCGTGCTGGGAACCTCGGCCATCGGCGGAATCTTCACCGGCGCCCTGCAAAGCAAGCAATGGATGGCCATGAGCCCCTACGCGCTGGTCCAAGCCTGGCCTCAGCTCATCTTCAACGTGGGCGAGCCGCTTCTGAAATGGGCTCCCACCCTTGCGGGCACGATCCTCCACATCGCGTTCTGGACCTGGATCGCCGTGAAGCGGACCAAGCCTTCGGAGGCGGTCCTATGATCCGGCTCGAACGCGCGTCGCTCCGCTACGGCGACATCCTGGGCCTTTCGCCCACCAGCTTTGAATTGCCCGAGGGCGGCGGCATCACGGGCCTCCTGGGGCCCAACGGCGCGGGCAAATCGTCGCTCATCCAGTTGCTCGCAGGGCTCCTTCCCCCATCCGGCGGAGAGGTGAGCATCTTCAGCCAGGCGCCCTTCCGCAATCCGGCGGTGCTCGTCCGCATCGGCCTGGTGCCCGAAGGAGACCGCTTCCCGGTGGGCCTGAACGGCACCCGGTGGCTCCGCATGATGGGCGAACTGTCGGGCATGTCGGGTGCGGATTTGGATGCCGCCATCCAGCGCAGCCTTGTGGCGGTGGGCATGGAGACCCGTGCCCAGCTTGGATTTTCAAGCATGTCGAAAGGAATGCGGCAGCGCATCCGCGTAGCCCAGGCCCTGCTCCACGATCCGGATCTGCTGATCCTCGATGAACCCTTCAACGGCATGGATCCCGAAGCGCGGCTCAACCTGATGGACCTGATGCGGAACCTCGCCTCGGCGGGCAAACGCATCCTCGTCAGCAGCCACATCCTGGGCGAAGTGGCGCAGCTCACGGAGCGCATCCTGCTGCTGTTCCGGGGGCGGCTGCTGGCGGAGGGTTCGGTCCCGGAGATCCGCGAGCTGCTGGACCGCCACCCCGTCGAATTGCGCCTGGCCTCCCAGGACGTCCGCCAGGTGTCCCGATGGGCCGTCGAACAGGGCGAGCTGGTGGCGCTGCGCCTGGAAGAAAGCTCCGCGATCCTCGCGGTGCGGAATCCCCGGGATTTCCTTCCGAAGCTGCAGGACGCCATCGCCGCCGGCCAGCTTCCCCTGAGCGCCCTCGACCCGCTGGATCTCAACCTGGACGCGGTGTTCCAGTACCTGACGAAGGACAACGCCTGATGTCCACCCGTGTGATCCCCTCCCCCATTCAAACCATGCAGGCCGTCGCCCGGGGCTACCTGCCCCGGGTGTTCCAGGTGCGCGGCTGGGTCCTGGCCGCCATTCCGGTGGTGCCTATCCTGCTCAGCCTCGCGCTCACGGCCCTGCTGCGGATCCAAGGCGAGCACATCCCCCCGGCCCTCTACCTGATGGCCTTCCATGGCGTGCTGGCCAAATTCATGCTGCCCATCATGGCGCTGGTGGCCGCGCCCGCGGGCATCCGCGAGGACATCGAGCAGCGGACGATTCCCTTGATGCTGGCGCGGCCTTCCACCGTCTGGATGCTCCCTTTCGGCAAAGGCCTGCTGTGGTTCGGCTGGGGCGCCATCTGGCTGGTGGCGGCCTGCGCGGGCCTGCTCGGCCTGGGTTCCAACCCCGAAGCTTTCCTCTACCAGGCCGCGGCGATGGTCTTCGCCTACTGGGCGATCCTCGCCTTCATGAGCCTGCTGGGCCTGGTCTTCAAGCGCGGCACGCTGTGGGGAGCGCTGTACCTGTTCATCTGGGATCCGCTGGTGCGCATCTTTCCGGGCAATCTGCAGCGCATCACCTTCGTCCACTACATCGAAAGCATCGCCGGCACGCGCTCCAGCGATGTGGCCGCCAGCCAGTTGCTGGCCCAGGAGCAGATCACCACGCCCGTGGGCCTCTCCATCCTCATCTTGATGGGCTTCGGCCTCGCCTGCTGGGCGCTCTGCGGCTGGAAGCTCCAGGCTACGGCGCTGGGCCTCGCGGGAAGCGAATCCGAGGGCTGAGCGGATTCTCCCAATGGCTTGTCCAGTAGAATGGATGGATGCCCGCAGCCGACGCTCTCTATCGCCACCTCACGCCCCTGGGCACCGAAATACTCGTGGAGCCCATCCCGCATGTGCGGAGTTGCGCTGTGGGGTTCTGGGTGCGGCGCGGGAGCTGCCACGAAGCTTTGCATGAAGAAGGCCTGGCCCATTTCATCGAACACACGGTGTTCAAGGGAACCGAGCGCTTTCCGGATCCCGAATCCATGTCCGCCGCCACGGACCGGCTGGGCGGCAGCGTGGATGCCTTCACGGGCAAGGAGGTGGCCTGCTTCTACGGCAAGGTCCTGGCCGACCAGTTGCCGGACCTGGTGGCGCTGCTGGGGGAGCTGGTGACGACGCCCATCTTCAACGGCGAGGAACTGGCGCGGGAACGGGATGTGATCCTGGAAGAGATCGCCCAGAGCGAGGACCAGCCGGATGACTGGGTGACCGAGATCTTCTACGGGAAATTCTGGGAAGGCGGTCCCCTGGCCCATCCCATCCTGGGCCGGCGGGAGCAGGTCGGGTCCTACGGCGCCCGGGAATCCCAGGCTTTCTTCTCGAAGACCTACACCGCGCCGAACCTGCTCGTCACCGCCGCGGGCGCCATCGATCCGGAGCGGTTCATGGACCTGCTGCGGCCAGTCCTGGACAAGCTGCCGAAGGGACACTCCGCGATCCAGCCAGCGGCCCATCGCATTTCCCCTTTCCTGTTGAACGAGAACCGCGAGGCCTTGCAGCAGACGAGCCTCGTCATGGGCTTCCCCGCCCCGCCCCATCGCCACCCCGACCGCGTGGCGGCGGGGCTGCTCGGCTACGTGCTCGGCGGCGGCATGTCCTCGCGGCTCTTCATGGAGCTGCGGGAGCGCCACGGCCTCTGCTATTCCGTGGGATCCTACCTGACCCACTACGCCGACACGGGCGCCCTCCAGATATCGGTCGGATGCGCCCCGAAACTGGCCCGGGAAGTGGCCCGGCGCGCCATGGCCGAATGCGCCCGGATCATCGACGCCGGCGTCAGCGCGGACGAACTCGAGCGCGCCAAGCTGCAATCCCGCACCAGCCTGGTCTTCAGCCTGGAGAGCAGCAACAGCCGCATGTTCAGCCTTGCGAACCAATCCCTGCAGCAGGGCGAAGTCCGCACCATCGACCAGCAGCTCGCCGAGATCGACGGGGTCACTTGCGCGCAGGTGCAGCGCGTGGCCCGAGAATGGCTGGACCCCTCCACGCTCGGCCTGGCGGCCCTGGGAACCAAGCGCGGCTTCGAAATCAGGGCAAAGGACCTGGTGGCTTGACCATGGCCGCCCCATGAGCTGGAAACCCGCGCCAAGAGCCGATCTGGACCCATCCACGCTCCCGCTCGATGCGCTGCAGCGGATCCTCCTTTCGCAACTCGATGGCACCGACAACGTCGCGGCCTTGGCCGAGGCCATGCGGCTGCCTATCCCGCGCATGGAGTCGCTCCTGGCGGAACTGGTCGCGATGGGCGCTGTGGATGCGGAGGGCCGCGATGCCCGCGCTCCGGAGGATCCCGGCCTTCCTCCTGACGTGGCGGACCCGCCACCCGCCGGGCCGGAACCGTCTTGGGTGGACGAACCGCCTGCCACAGAACAGTCCAATGCCGAGGCGGCTGAAACGGCCACCCACAGGCAATTGTACGAACGGTCCCTCCACCGCCACCCGGTGGATGAACGGGCGGCTTCTGCGCAGCAGGCCCTGGAACCGGAGCTCAGCGCCTACTGCTTCGACCCGATGCCGAAAGTCATCCAGGCGATCCTGGAAAATCCAGCCGCCGGATTGGCGCAGGCCCGGCTCATCGCAACGCACCACCGGACATCCACCGGGCTCGAGGCCGTGGCGTCCCGCGCGCCCTACGCCAACGATGTGGGCGTGCGCCGCGGGCTCCTTCAAAACCCGCAACTGCCGGGAACCGTATTCCGGCGCCTCTGGTCCCCGCGGCGGCTCGCAGAGCAGTACCTGGTGTCCGTTTCGCATGATGCCCCGGAACAGACGCGCCGCCTGGCGCGGGAAGTCCTGCGCGCGAGTTTCCTCCAGCGGACGGCCGAGGAGCGGGTGGAGCTGATCTTCGGCACCGAAGGGCGGTGCCTGGCCCAGCTCGCGGGCCTGACGGTCGATGGAAAGACGACCGCACTGCTCTGCCGCCGCACGTATGTCTCGACCCTCCTGATCCAGAACATCGCCCGCTGGAGCGCCGCGCCGCCACAGCTCATCGTCCACCTCCGGCGCCAGGATGCGGTCCGGCGCAACCCCCAACTGCGCCTGATGCTGGAACGCCACCCGAACGCGAGCTGAGCAGAAGGGATTCAATCCGAGGCGAGCGGTTCCCGGCGCGCCACCATCCCCGCCAAGGCCGCCACGGCCAGGGCCGCAGCCACATGCTTGAGCGCGTGTCCGGACATGAGGCCGCCCGTGGCTTGGAACACGGCGGCATCCCATTGTTCCAATGCCTTGGCCACCGCGTACCAGGCCACCAGCCAGGCCATGTCCCTGGTGCGCGTGTAGCGCGGCGGAAAGAGCGCCATCATCAGCGGGATGGCGAGCAGCGGATGGAATTGCACCAGCAGGTAGAAGCGCAGATCGCCGACTCCCGTGAGTTCCCCCCGGCGCCAGACTTCCGCGCTCAGGACCCCCAGCAGCAGGAAGGGCATCAACAGCAGCGCGCCCACCTTCGCGTGGATGCGCTCCGCCACCACCGCCGACAACAGCGCCATGAACACGAGCGTCATGGGCAGGCGGTCCCAGAACAAGGTGTGGTTGTCCGGATGCAGGTGGTAGTAGCCGGATCCCACCCCCACCAGCAAGGTCCCGGAGAAAGCGACGATGTAGGCCCATCGCTCGAATGGGGCGCGGAACCGCGGTCCCGGACGCTGGAACATCACCCAGAGCGCCGCGAGCCCGACCGGTAGGAACGCCGCATTGGAGACCACGTTCCAGAAATTCGGAATGCCGAGCATCATCCGCTGATCGGCGAACGCATGGTAGGCCTCTGGCTGTGGAATGCGCGGGAGGAAAAGCGCCAAGGCGACCACGCCCCCAGTGAAGGCCAGGAGCACCGCCACGCGGAGGCGGAAAGCGGATGCATTGGATGGAATCATGCATCCACCCTAGCATCTCGAAACGCGAGGCCAGGGGCCTGGGCAGAGTCATTCCAGATCTCCGCTTCGCCTGCCGCAAGGTACACTGGAGGCTTAAGCCGTTGCGGGGAAATGACTAGGTCATTTACATGGTGGACCGGCATAAGGGGCCGCAGCAAACCCACCAGAACTGCACCGGTGAATTTGTAACGGCCCCTAACCCTGACAGGAGTTCCCATGCTGTTTCGCACCTTACTGGCCGCCACGATGGCCCTCAACCTCGGCGCTTCGACCGCGGATGGCCCCAAGGCCGACAAGGGCCAGAAAACCACCGCCCCCACCAAGGAGAAAAAGATGATCACCACCGCAAGCGGCTTGCAGTACCTGGACACCGTCGAAGGCAGCGGCGCCTCGCCCATGAAAGGCAAGACCTGCGTCATGCATTACACCGGCTGGCTGTGGGATGGAAAAGCCAAGGGCGCCAAATTCGATTCCTCCGTGGACCGCGGGCAGCCCTTTGAATTCACCATCGGCGTGGGCCAGGTCATCAAGGGCTGGGACGAGGGCGTGCTGAGCATGAAGGTGGGCGGCAAACGCACGCTCATCATCCCGAGCGTCCTGGGCTATGGCAGCCGCGGCGCCGGCGGCGTCATCCCCCCCAACGCGACCCTCTGCTTCGAGGTGGAATTGCTGGGCATCAAGTAAGCCGCGACCCCATGGACCTGAGAGCCACGATGCCCTGGGACGCCCCGGCCCCTGAAAAGGCGGGGCGTCCTTCGGCGTTCGGGCTGCTGCCGGAGGATTTGAAGGCCCTCGGCTGCCCCAACAACGCGGACCATCTCTTCTCGCTGTTGCAGCGGCCCTGGACCTGGACCGGCGGCGCGCCGCAATTCGGCAAGGCGAATCTCGCCTTCCTGGAATCCGTCGCGGACCTGAGCCTGCCGAGGATCGAGGAATCCATCGGGTCCTCCGATGGCACCCGGAAGCTGGCCCTGCGGCTTTCCGACGGCCGCCGCATCGAAACCGTCCACATGCCCCGGGTCGTGAAAAATGCGCGGGTCACCATGTGCATCAGCAGCCAGGTGGGCTGCGCCATGGGCTGCACCTTTTGCGCCACGGGCGCCATGGGCATCCAGCGCAACCTGAGCGCCGGCGAGATCGTGGGCCAAGTGCTTTCGGCGATGTCGGCCCTGGGCCCCGGAACCTCATCGAGGCTCACCCTTGTGTTCATGGGCATGGGCGAACCCCTGCACAACCTCGACCATGTGCATCGGGCCATCCGCGTGCTCACCCACCGCTCGGGCCTCTGCATCCCCGCGCGCCGCATCACCGTGAGCACCTCGGGCCTGGTGAGCGGCATCGAGAAATTGGCCCGGCTGAAACCGCGGCCATTGCTGGCCCTGAGCTTGAATGCCAGCAGCGACGAAGCCCGCAGCCGCACCATGCCGGTGAACAAGGTGTGGAACCTGGGGCGGCTGCGCTCGGCCCTGGACGCCTGGGGCCTCCGGTCCAACGAGAAATTCACGTTCGAGTACGTGCTGCTGGCGGGTGAGAACGACACGGACGAGGATGCGGACCGCCTGGTGGCCTGGCTTGGAGCCATGAGCCGCGGGCATAACCTCAATTTGATTCCCATGAACGAGCATGGCGCGAGCGATTTCCGCGAACCCGCCGAAGCCCGCATCCAGGCCTTCTCGGACCGGCTGAAAAAGCACGGTTGTTTTGTCACCGTGCGCCGGTCCCGGGGCCGGGATGTCAGCGCCGCCTGCGGCCAGCTGGTGAAGTGATGAACCCGAAGCAGACCGCGACGCTCCTGATCTCTTGCCCCGACCAGAAGGGCATTGTCGCCCGCCTCTCGAACTTCGTGTTCCAGCACGGCGGGAACATCCTGGATTCGGACCACCACACGGATTTTTCGGTGGACCGCTTCCTCGGGCGCATCGAATGGGAAATGGAAGGATTCGCGCTCCCGAAGGCCGAGCTCCCCGCTGCGCTCGCAGAGGTGGCGGACCCCATGGGCGGACCAGAAGGGAGGCCCTGGCAGCTTCATTTCAGCGATGAGGTGCCGCGGATCTCCATCTGGTGCAGCCGCCAGGACCACTGCCTCTTGGACTTGCTGTGGCGCCACCGGGCCGGAGAGCTGAAGGCCGAGATCCCCGTCATCCTGAGCAACCATGAGGATCTGCGGACCACCGCGGAACAGTTCGGAATAACCTTCCAGCACGTGCCTGCGACACCTGGGTCGAAAGCGGACGCCGAGGCGCGTTCGCTGGCCCTGATGGCGCAGCACCGCGTGGATCTGGTGGTGCTGGCGAAATACATGCAGGTGCTGAGCGATGATTTCCTGCGGTCCTTTCCGGCGGTCATGAACATCCACCACAGCTTCCTGCCGGCCTTCGCCGGGGCCCAGCCTTACCACCAGGCCCATGCCCGGGGCGTCAAGGTCATCGGCGCCACGGCCCACTACGTGACGCCGGAACTGGATGCGGGCCCCATCATCGAGCAGGAGATCACCCGCGTGAGCCACCGGGACACAGTGGAGGACCTCATCCGCAAGGGCCGCGATCTGGAACGCATGGTCCTGGCCCGGGCCGTGCGTCTCCACCTGCAGCACCGCGTCCTGAATTATGGAAACAGAACGGTCGTGTTCGAGTGATCCAATGAAAATTCCCATCCATCAGCTTCCCCATGCGGCAGGCCTGGAACTGCCGGCTTACGCGACCCCCTTCGCCGCGGGGATGGATCTGCGGGCGGCGATTCCTGAAGCCGAAACCTGGAGCCTCGAGCCGGGCCAACGGCGGCTTGTGCCCACGGGCCTCGTGATGGCCATCCCACCAGGATTCGAAGGCCAGGTGAGACCGCGCTCAGGCTTGGCTTTGCGCCATGGCGTGACCGTGCTGAACGCGCCGGGCACCATCGATGCCGACTACCGCGGCGAGGTGGCCGTCGTGCTGGTGAACCACGGCCAGGAAGCTTTCGAATTGCGCCGGGGGGAACGCATCGCCCAGTTGTTGATCGCCCCGGTGGCGGCCTGCGAATGGAGCCTTGAAACGGCCAGCGCCGCCCTGGGGGACACCCATCGCGGCGCTGGCGGTTATGGATCTACCGGAAAGAGGTAGCGGGCTGGTTCCTATCCGTTCTTTTTGGGTCCGGCGGGCTTGGCGGCCGGCTTGGCCGCATCGCCCTGCGGCGCGGCGGATTTCCCTTCGAACTTGGCATCGTAGCGCTTGGCGATTTCATCGGTGAATTCGACGGCCCACTTTTCATCGGTGAAGGCGAACATGCCCGCGTTCTGGCGGGTGTACTGGAAGACCACCTGGAGTTTGCGTTCCCTGGAGACTGCTTCGACGATCGGGCCAACCTCGGTCTGGAACTGGCCATAGATCTTGTCGCTTTCCTTGTTGAATTCCTTCTGGCTGTCCTCCTGGGCGCGCTTGAAGGCCACTTCGCCATCCTGTAGATCGCGCTGCAGCTTCGCCCGGCCTTCATCGGAGAGGCCGGGGCTCTTGAGCTGCTCCGCCATCTTCTCCAGCTCCTTCTGCTTGGCCACCAGCTTTTCCTGCAGACCTTTGCCGACCACATCCAACTGCTCCACGACTTTCTTGGCCCGGCTGGAGGTCTTGAAGAGCTGGTCCGGGGCGAAAATGGCGAAGCGGGGGGCCGGTGCTTCCTGGGCCAGCACGGGGGCCGAGGCGAGGGTGGCGAGGGCTGCAAGGGCGAGAATTCGGCGCATGGGGGCTCCAATCACAAAGAAGTCAGTTTATCGCAGATCGGGGCAATGATCCCGCTAAAAGGTCGTCCCGATGCTGAACTGGAAATCGTTCTGGCCCTCGGGATCGAAAGGATAGGGGTTGAGCTTGCGCGACCAGATCAGCCTCAACGGTGCAGGGCTGATGGGCAGGAAGAACCGCAATTCCACGCCCACGCTGCGGAGCAAGGTCGGATTTTTATAGGCGATGGTCTGGGTGCCCAGGGTGTAGCTCACAAAATCGCTGGAGAAAATTTTCGTGCCCGGAGCCCAGGCGTTGCCTGCGTCATAGAACACCACCAGCCGGAAGGGATCAGCCACCTTGAACTGGTATTCCAGGTTGGCGATGAATTGCTTGTTTCCGCCCACGACCACCGGATTGCCGAAGTTGTCCAGCAGCAGCGAACCCACCTGGCCATACCTATAGCCGCGGATGCTGTTCTCCCCGCCGGGCCGGTAGAGCTGGTAGAGCGGCAAGACTTCATTCCCAAGGCCCTGGAGATAGCCGTAGCTGAGGTTCGCGGCGAAGATGTGGCGATCGGCCAGATTGGCGTACTTCGAAAAGCTCCAGTTGGCCCGCAGGGAAGGCTTGTCGCCGCCGAACTGCCAGCCGCCGTACTCCAGGCTCATTCCGAAGCGCGTGCCCTGGGTGGGCTTGTAGGGATGGTTGACCGTATTGAACTCGATGCTCTGGTTGAAGGTCGAGGTGAGCTGGCTGTTGGCATCGCGGTAGTAGATATTCCGGCCGCCTTCGATGCGGATGATGCTGAAGGTGTAGCCCACGGAATAGGTGGTGAAGAAGGCCCAGCGGCTCTGGGGGAAGAAGGTGGAAAGCCTGGTGCCGGTGTTGAGGCCCAGGGAACGGGTGAACTGCTTATAGGCATTGCTGGCGCCCACCCGGGAGGCGTCATAGTCCGTGGTGCCATTGGACACGCTCGCGGAAAACGAATAGGGCAGATCCAGGACATAGGGCTCCACGTAGGAGATGGACGCGCTCTTGGAGAACTGGCCGCCGTTGAAACTGACCGCGAGGCTCTCACCGCCGCCGCCGAGGTTCTTCGTGGAGAAGCTGGCCCCCAGCGAGAAGCCGAAAAGCTGCCCGTAGCCGCCCTGGAACAGCAATTCGTTGACGCCCGCTTCTTCGCCTTTGATGGTGATGTCCACCTGCGGCTTGTTGGGCACGAGGTCCACTTTGGGCTCCTGGTTCTTCACGTCGAAGAAGCCCAGCTGGCCGAGGCCCGTGAAGGAATCCTTGAACTCCTCGGATGAGAATGGATCGCCTTCCCGCAGGCGCAGCGACCTGCGGAGCACCTTGTCCTTGGTGGTGGTGTTGCCCTCGAATTCGATGCGCCGGATGGTGAAGGGTTCGCCTTCATCGACCTTCAGCGTGGTGTCCACCAGCTTGCGTCCTGCCTCCTCGCGCGTTTCCAGCTTTTTCTCCGCGCGATACAGGATGTAGCTCGCATTGCTATAGCCTTCCTTGATCTTGTCCATCGCCTTGGTCAGGGCGTCGAGGTCGAAAGGACGGGCCTTCTGGGCGGGCTGGTCCTCGGTCGATGGCTTGAAGTTGAGGAATTTGGCTACAACCGAGCGGTTGTCCCGCTTCATCTCCGCGTACTTCTCCCGGAAATACTTTTCCTTGAACACCTTCTCGTTGCCCTCGACCTTGAAGGTGCCTTCGTAATACTGTTCGCCTTCCAGCACAGGCACCACCAAGGTGGCGCGGAGGTCGTACTTGGGCGATTTGGCTTCCCTCTCCCGCTTGAGGTTCTTCTTTTTCTGCTTGGCGGTGGTGAAGTCCTGCACCTCGATGGTGGGCTGGCCCACGAACACATCCTTGTAGCCTCTCCGCCAATAGGCTTCCTTGACGTGCTTCAGGTCCTCTTCGAGGTTCTTGTCCACCAGCAGGTCGTGGGAGGTCAGCCAGCTGAAGGACCAGTGGCGGCGGGTCTTCGCCATGGCGCGGGCCAGCTGTCCGCTGGAAAACACCTTGTTGCCTCGGAATTTGATCGAGTAGATGCGGGCCTTGCCGCCTTCCTTGATGTCGAAGACCAGGCGGGCCACGCCGGCGCCCATGGTCTCCAGATTCACGTCCACCACCGGGTTGCGGAACCCCTTTTCCGCGGCCTGGTCCACGATCAAATCCTTGATCTTGCGCGCGGCGTCCGGGTCGTAGAGCGAATCCGCCGCGATGGCCAGCTTCTTCTCCTTGACCTTGTCCTTGATGTTGGTGAGTCCCAGCTCGGTGCCGCCCCGGTAATCCACTTCCTTGATGATGGGGCGTTCGCGAATGATGATGATGAGCTTCTTGCCGGCCTTCGTCTTGTCATCCTGGACTTCGAACTTGATGTCGTCGAAGGAGCCCGAAGCCCACATCTTTTCCAGGATCTTGGCCAGATCCAGGTTGCGCAGATCATCGCCCACCTTGACGCCGGACTTGAAGATCACGGTCTCCGCGGTCTGCTTCTGGGCTCCGGCCACCTCGATGGCCACGATGGGTTCGGCCTCCTGGGCGCGCAGGATGGCGGGTGTCCCCGCCACGAGCATGAGAGGCAACAGGCCCCCCACACACCGGGCGGCCGCCCAGTGTTTGATCTGGGTCTTCAATGTCATTCGGCGGCTCCCACCAATTGCGTTTGATTGGCCTGCGATTCCGAAGCCGCGGCTTCTTCGAAGACTGGCACCAGCTTGTTCTCTTCCAGGTGGAAGCGCACGATGCCCGACGGCACCGTTTCATGGGCGACCATGAGCTCCGCGAGGGGATCCTCGACCTGCTTCTGGATGGCGCGGCGCAGGGGGCGGGCGCCATAGGCCCGGTCCCGGGCCGTGGTCTTCACCAGGTGGTCGCAGGCATCGTCATTGAGTTCCACGCGCAAGTTGTGCTTCTGGAGGGTGAGGTTCAGGTCTTCCACCAACAGGCGCACGATCCGCCGCAGGTCCTCGTCGCCCAGGCGGTTGAAGACCACGGTCTCGTCGATGCGGTTCAGGAATTCCGGGCTGAAGGAGCGCTTGAGGACCTTCATCACGTCCGCGGCCTTGGCGTCCGGACGGGCGTCCTGCTCCAGGAAGCCCATGTTCTTGTCCGCCAGCAATTCTCTGCTCCCTACATTAGAGGTCATGATGATGATGGTGTTCTTGAAGTCCACCTGGTTCCCGAAGGCATCCGAAGCCTGCCCGTCATCGAAAATCTGGAGCAGGACGTTCATCAGGTCCGGGTGGGCTTTTTCCACCTCGTCGAACAGGATCACGCAATAGGGGTTGCGGCGGATCCGGTCCGTCAGCATGCCGCCTTCTTCATAGCCCACGTAGCCCGGAGGGGCGCCCATGAGCTTGGAGACCTCGTGCTTCTCCATGTATTCGCTCATGTCGAAGCGGATCATCTTCTTGGGGTCCCCGAACAGGAACCCTGCGAGGGTCTTGGCGAGCTCGGTCTTTCCCACGCCCGTGGGCCCCAGGAACAGGAACGAGCCCATGGGGCGCGCGGGATTCTTGAGCCCGGTCCGGGCCCGGCGCACCGCGCGAGAGACCGCGCTCACGGCTTCGCGCTGGCCGATGACGCGCTCGTTGAGCTTCTCTTCCATGTGGGCCAGATTGGCCTTTTCATCATTTTTCAAGGCGGTCACGGGGATCCCGGTCCAGGAAGCCACCACATCTTCGATGTCGCGTTCCGTCACCTCTGGGAAGCCCGCGTAATCCTCTTCGCTCAGCTCGGTGCGGGTGGCCGCGAGTTCTTCCTTCAATTGGACTTCGCGCTGGCGCAGCAGGACCGCTCGTTCAAAATCCTTGGCCAGCACCGCCTCGTTCATCTCCGTGGTGACGTGGTGCAGTTCATCCTCGACCTCGTGGCTTTCGCCCGGCACGGCGACGCGCAGCTTCACGCGGGCTCCAGCCTCGTCCAGCAGATCGATGGCCTTGTCCGGGAGGAAGCGGTCCGTGATGTAGCGGTTGGACAGGTAGACCGCGGCTTCGACCGTCGCCGGGGCATAGCGCACCCGGTGGAACAGCTCGTAGCGGCTGCGGATGCCCTCCAGGATGCGCAGGCTTTCGGGCTCGTCCGGGGGATTCACCGGAACCGGCTGGAAGCGCCGCACCAGGCTGCGGTCCTTGTCGATGTACTTGGCGTATTCCTTGTGCGTCGTGGCGCCGATGCACTGGATCTCGCCCCGGCTGAGGGCGGGCTTCAGGATGTTCGCCGCATCCAGGCTGCCTTCGGCCGCGCCGGTGCCGATGAGGCTGTGGATCTCGTCGATGAAGAGCACGACGCTCACGTCCTTGCTCGCTTCGGCGATGATGGATTTGAGCCGTTCCTCGAATTGTCCGCGATACTTGGTGCCCGCCACCACCAGGCTCAAGTCCAGCGCGTAGATTCGCTTGTCCGCCAGGCTCGGCGGCACCGCGCCTTCGAAGATCTTCTGGGCCAGGCCTTCGACGATGGCGGTCTTGCCCACGCCCGCTTCGCCCAGCAGGATCGGATTGTTCTTGCGGCGGCGGCTCAGGATCTGGATGATGCGCTCCACTTCCTGGTCCCGGCCGATCAGATTGTCGAAGATCCCGCGCTCGGCCATTTCCGAAAGGTTGCGGGCGAATTCCGACAGGAGCGGATGCTCCTTCTTCTTCTTGGCGATCTTTTCTTCCTTGGTGGCTTCCAGGAGGATTTCCTTGGCAGCGATGAGGTCCGCGCCGCCCTCTTTGAGCAGACGCCCTGCCAGGCTCTGGTCCTCCTTGAGCATTCCCAGCAGCAGATGCTCGGCCCCCACATGCTTGTGGTTCAGCTTGGCGCTTTCGGCAGTGGCGTGCTGGAGGATGCGCTTCACTTCCTCCTCCATCGGAATGTCGATGGAGGTGGAACTGGGCACCACCTTCTTGTCCTTCGGCGCGAGGGCGGCCACCAGCCGCTCCCGGAGCGTGTTCACCTGCACGCCCATGCGTTCCAGCAGATTGGTGGAAGTCTTCTCGCTCTCCCGCAAGAGGCCCAGGAGCAGGTGCCCGCTCTGGATGCTTTCGGATCCGAACTGGCTGGCTTCGTAGCGCGCGAAAAACATGACGCGACGGGCTTTCTCGGTGAACTTCTCAAACACGGCCGCCCCCTCCGGGGATACAGGAACGGACCAGTTTAGCCTGTTTGGGGCGTCTTGTCCCCCTTTTCCTCCTGGGACGGAGCGGGCCTTCACGTTAATCTGGTTGGCTTGGAGCGAGCATGAGCAGAGCGTCGGAAAACCTCGCGGTCCTCGGCCTGCAGTGGGGTGACGAGGGCAAAGGAAAGCTGGTGGATCTGCTGGCTCCGAAGTACCGCCATGTGGTGCGGTTCCAGGGCGGCAACAACGCCGGCCACACCGTGGTGGTGGACGGCCAGACCATCGCGCTGCATCAGGTCCCCTCCGGGGCCCTGCATCCGGAATGCTTCCTGGTGGTGGGCTCCGGCGTGGTGCTCAACCTGGATGTGTTCCAGCAGGAACTTTCGCGGCTCCGCGACCGGGGCGTCCACGTCACGGACCGCCTGCTGATCTCCGACAAAGCGCACATCATCCTGCCCCACCACATCGCCCTGGATGTCTGGCGCGAAGAACGCGCCACCAAGCTCGGAGCCAAAATCGGAACCACCGGGCGCGGCATCGGCCCGGCCTACGAGATGAAGGCGGCCCGCATGGGCGTGCGCATGGGCGATCTCAAACATCCCGAAGTCCTCGCGGACCGCGTCCGCCCGGGCTACGACGAAGTGAGGCTCCGATTGGGGGAAGGCGCCGAAATGCCTTCGGTGGAAGCCATCGTGGCCAACCTGTTGAAGGCCGTCGAGCCGCTGCTCCACTGCATCGGGAATGCCCAATCGCATCTGCAAACGGCCTGCTCCAAGGGCGAACCGATCCTCTTCGAAGGCGCCCAGGCCACCATGCTGGATCTGGATCACGGCACCTATCCCTACGTCACCTCCTCCAACTGCAGCCTGGGCGGCCTGTTCACGGGCACCGGCCTTCCGCCCAAAGCGCTGCATCGCATCCTGGGCGTGGCCAAGGCCTACACCACGCGCGTGGGCGCCGGCCCCATGGTTTCGGAATTGCTGAACCCCCTCGGGGACCGGATCCGCGAAGCCGGCCGCGAGTACGGCACCACCACCGGCCGCCCCCGGCGCTGTGGCTGGTTCGACGCGCCCATCACGGCCCATGCCTGCCGCACCAACGGCGTGGATGGCCTCGCGGTCATGAAGCTCGACGTGCTGGACGAATTGGATGAGGTCGGCATCGTGGTGGCCTACCGGGATGCCCATGGCACCCTGACGGACCGACTTCCCTCCTGCGCCGCCGAGTGGGCCGGCCTGAGCCCCGAGATCCGGATGTTCAAGGGCTGGAGCAAGCCCACCCGCGGCATCACGGACCACCGCCAACTCCCCGCCGAAGCCCAGAGCTATCTCGACGCCCTGGCCGAGGCCGTGGAGACGCCCATCGCCTACCTGAGCACCGGGCCCGACCGCGCCGAAGGTTGCATCTACCCAGGCACCTTTCTAGAGCCCTTGCTGGGCTGATGGCGATCGGCAATCCAGCCTTGACCAGGGCGCCATCCCTTGGCACACTTGATTTTTGCTGTTTCGGCAGCATGGGCCCATAGCTCAGGTGGTAGAGCATCTCCCTTTTAAGGAGACTGTCGCTGGTTCGAGTCCAGCTGGGCTCACCACCACCCTTAACCCACTTCCCATTCCCATGGGGCCATCGTCTAGGGGTTAGGACACCGCCCTTTCACGGCGGCAGCACGGGTTCAAATCCCGTTGGCCCTACCAAAATCGCCACCCAAGGGTGGCGATTTTTATTTGTAGGGCCAACGGGATTTGAATCGCTCCGGCGCGGGAGTAGGCCAAGGCGCAGGGCGCGAGAGCGACCGCAGCCGGTCCGCGCAGCGGATGGACGCCCGCAGCCGGGCGCGGCCCGGAGGGAAATCCCGTTCACCAAGCAACTCCGCACAACAACAGAGGCGACCAACGGGATTTGAATCGCTCCGGCGCGCAGGTAGGCCAAGGCGAAGGGCGCGAGAGCGACCGCAGCCGGTCCGCAAAGCGGATGGCCGTGCGCAGCCGGGCGCGGCCCGGAGGGAAATCCCGTTGGCCCTACCCGACTTCCATCGCAAAGAGGCCAGCAGGATTTTTCGCTCTACTGGATTTGGATCACCTTGCTGGACTGGGATCCGTGGATTCGAAACCTTGCACCGGGGTAGCTTTTCACTCTGCCATCCCGCTCCAATGGAGCGCGTTGAAGAGCAGCTTGAAGGTGGCTTCGGTCTGGGCGCGGTGCTGAACGCGGAAGCCGAACAGGACGATCCTGCCCTTGCCCCATTCGAGGGCCACGGCCGAGGCTTTGCGTTCCAGGCGCTCGGCGCCCTTGATCCATCCGCTGGCCAGGATGTCCCGGGCATCGTCAGGATAGGAGGCCAGCACCACGCGCCGGTTCTGGGGCGTGTTGGGGGAGGTCTGAAACGCCATGGCATGGTCCAGGAAGCCGAAGCCTTCGGCCGGCATCCCCCAGGCCACGGGATGGGAGGCGTCGAAGCGCATGTGCAGGATCGAACCCGGCGAATTGAATTCCTCGGCCATGGAGCTGGAACGCCCTCCGCCGGTCCCGCCGCCCAGCACGTTCCGCACGGGCAGGGAGAATTCATCGATGACCAGATTCGAACTGGAAGCCAGGGCGACGAGGGTTCCGCCCTGCTCCACGAATTCCTTCAAGGCCTTGATCCCCTCCTTGCCCAGGGCGCCGCTGAACTCCGGCGGCATTTCCTCCTGGAAGCGGCGCACGCCGTCGGGGCCGGCCTCCATCCGCCCTTCCAGGAGCTGGGCTTTGGACACGTCCGGCAGGACGATGGCATCGAAGGCCTCGCGCAGTTTGCCCGCCTGGACCTCCTTGGGCAGCAGGCTTTTTGGTTCGAAGCCGTGCTGCTCGAGGATCCAGCGGGTCCAGCCTTCGTCCATGGACACGGACCAGGGCTTGAGCAAGGCCACTCGCGGCGCTTTCAGAGCCGTGAGTTTGCCCTTGGGCTCGGCCGCGAGGGACTGCAGCCTCAAGTGGTGTTGCCGCGCCAGGGATTCCGTGGCCGCGGTGGCGGGCAGGAGCACGGTCCCCGCTGCGAACTGCCGGCCTTCCGCATCGAAAGGCGCGAGCGCCACCTTGGCGGTCCCCGCCTTTAAGTGCGCATTCAGCAGCCCGGCCGAGGCGATGCTGCCCCGCTCCACCGCCACCACCGCCCCCTTGCCTTCCACGCCCCCCGCCGGCCAATCCGAGGGCTTGAGCGGACGCAGGGCCGCGCGTTCCGATTCCGTCAAGGCGGCCTTCGCGGACTCGGCGCCCATCATCATCGGCAGCGTCCAGGCGGCCACGTCGTAGGGGGCCATGGGCGGTGCGCCGGCGATGGGCTTGATCTCCGGATAGCGCTGGGGCTCCAGCATCTCCTTCACGAAGCGGCCCAGGGGCTGGGCGGTGGGCACCAGGAAGCTCCCGTCCTTCGCGACCTTCACCTCTGCGCCGTTCTCCATGAGCAGGTGCGCGAGCCGGGCTCCGGCGACGGGATCCTGCTGGCGGGCGGGGATGCGGTAGAAGGTTGAAGGATCCCCGGCCTGGATGCTCGTGGCCGCCATGCGGGCGCGGTTGCGCAGCAGATCGTCCTTGAGGTTGGCGCAGCTTTCCAGCAAGGCATCGGACGCGATGCGCTCGTAGTCCATGATGTCGCGCAAGTGCCAATCGCCGCCCTGCCAGGGGCTTGGGAAGTTGGTCTGGGCCTTGTATTCCACCAGGCCTTTCCCGCCGCCGCTCAGCTCGGTGGGATCCACGGTGACGGGCGTGGCCAGGCGCGCCGAAGCCACTTCCGTGAGCAGCCCCACCACGTTCTTCCACCAGCCGGTGTTCTTGGTGCCGCCGGGCCAGTAGGCATCGAACATGGTGCCGTAGGACACCCCCGCCTTGCCCGCCTGCTCCAGGCGCAGGCTCATGGTCGTGCCCAGCAGATCCACGGTCCGCCACACCAGGGGATGCACTTCCTTGGCCACCGGATTGGCGTAGGGCGGCACGAACATGCGCGGGCCCGTGGCGCCCATCTGGTGCTCGTCCAGCCAGACCTGGGGCAGCCAGGTTTGGTAGGCGGCGCGGTTCATGGCCAGGCTCTCCTTCTGGGTGAGCATGTACCAGTCGCGGTTGTTGTCGTGGCCGACGTAGTGGTGATAGAGGTAGGGCAGCCGGCCGCCTTCGTACTTCGTGCCCAGGTTCTTGCGGTAGTACTCGGTTTCCATCACCTGCCCGTCCGGGTTCAGGCTGGGCACCAGCAGCAGGATCACCTTGTCCAGGCGGCGCAGGGTCTCGGGATCCTTGGCGGTGGCCAGGGCGTGGGCCCATTCCATGGCCATCTGGGTGGCGCCGATTTCGCTGGCGTGGATGGCGCAGGTCACCAGCACGATGGCCTTGCCTTCCTTGGCCAGGCGCTCGATCTGGGCTTCGCTGAGGCCCCGGGGGTCCGCCAGTTTCCGGGCGATCTCCTGGTATTTCGCCTTCTCCTTCAGATTGGCCTCGCTGGAAATCACGGCCATGATCATGTCCCGGCCCTGGGTGGTGGGCCCCAGGTTCTCGATCTGGATCCGGGGCGAGGCCGCGGCCAGCGCCTTGAAGTAGGCGGTGATCTGGCCATAGTCCGCGAGCTTACGGTCCTCGCCCAAGTTGAATTTCAGGAATTGGCTAGGACTGGGTGGCTCCGCGGCGGCAAGCGAGAGCAGGGCCGGTAGGCAGGTGAAAACGGCCAGGCGCATGATGTTCCTCCAGGGGATCGCAGCCCAGGCTCCCACCCCTCGCATTGCGATACAAGCGGAGATAGAAAATAAAACCGAGGATTGCAGGAGTTGTCTCCACCATCGGGGCAGCCGTACGCTGGATGCGCGATCACGGAACCTGGCATTCCCCCCGGAGGTAATTGCGCGGACATTCCTACCCCAACTGGGCCCCGCCGGCGGCCGCTGACCGCCGTTGGGCGACTGGACCGGTCTGGGCCGGAACCGCCCGGCGGGGGAGAAGGCTTCCAGGCCCTTTACAACTAGGCGCGGCGCCTCCAGGAGAGCCTCGGACAGGCGCCCGGTTCGAGAGAAAAGCTGAAGATCGGCCGCGAGCTCGCCCTGGTGTGCGACGTCCCTAGCCTCCGGAACGAACCGGGTCAGCATCCAGCTGGGCGCCGAGAGGGTGGTATTCGACAACACCAACATCCAGGGAGTCCTGGGTGGCGGGACCCCCGGCTCCCCCTGATCCCCTTCATCACGGCCATCCGGACCTCCTGGAACAGGGGGGGAATGCCCGAAGCCACCCCGCCGCCGGGAACAGTTCAAAGCCCAGGCTGAGAATCCGCCCACATGGTGGAAAGCGGCACCCATGCTGCTCCTGCAGCCCGGGAGATACCTGATCGAGGACGGCGATCCGGACACTTGGGCCCGGAACCCAGGATCAGGAGGGAAGGGTTTCGTCCGGATTTTCGGCAAGCCGGGAACGTTGAAGGTTGAGGATTGAGAACTACTGAAGGAACAGTGAAGCCATCCTGCTTGCTGCTTCAGGGCGCAAGGATCTTCGCGCTGCCGTGGGATTTGTCGCCGTTGTCCACCCAGCTGCCCGAAGCTGTGGCGGTGGCCAGCGTGAACCTGAGCCGTGGGCCCGCCGGTTTCGTGAAGCTGAGTTTGGGCCGCGGGTCCCTTGACCCGATGGACGGAGGACAGGCTGGACCAGGTGATTTGTCCGACGATGGCTCCGGTGGAAGGATCGTAGCTGGTGATTTTCAACTGGAAGGGCCAGTAGCCGCCTTTGCGCCCCGCCGACCCCCCCCCCGATCCCGGCCACAGCCGGGCGCCATAAAACCCCGAGGGGATCGATCATCCCAAGTCGCATCTCCAGCCAAAATCCGGCCGGTCCCAACCATCGCTTGGGCCGGAGTGGAAAGTCGAAAGACCGAGGGAAAGTCGCCGCCGCTTCCGGGGCAGTTGGTATCCTCCTAAGCTGTCCGCCCCGGGGGTTGTCATGGCTCTGGAACCTGGAACCGTTTTGGGCCCCTACCGCGTGGCGCGGAAACTCGGCGCCGGCGGCATGGGCGAGGTCTACGCGGCCACGGACCCGCGGCTGGGGCGCGAGGTGGCCATCAAGGTGCTGCACAAGGACATGGTGCGGGACGCGGAGTCCCTGCGCCGCTTCCAGCAGGAAGCCAACACGGTGGCCGCCCTGAACCACACCAACATCGTGCAGATCTTCGATGTGGGCTCCACCGAGGACGGCTCCCCCTTCCTCGTCATGGAACTGCTGGATGGCGAATCCCTGCGGGAACGCATGGATTCCAAGCCCATGCCCCTGCGCAAGGTCGCCGAGATCTGCGTCCAATTGGCCCGGGCCCTGGGCGCGGCCCACGCCAAGGGCATCGTCCACCGGGACCTGAAACCCGAGAACGTGTACCTGATCAAGCAAGGGCCCGCCAAGATCCTGGACTTCGGCCTGGCCAAGCTTTCCACCCGGGAGGAGGCCCTGGTCGAAGGGGATGCCACTCGGGCGCTCTTCACCAAGCCCGGCATGATCATCGGCACCGTGGGCTACATGGCGCCGGAACAGGTGGAGGGCCATGGGGCCGATAGCCGGACCGACATCTTCGCCCTGGGCGTCATCATGTGGGAGATGCTCTCGGGGAGCCGCCCCTTCCGCAAGGACTCCTCCATCGACACCCTCCACGCGATCCTGCGCGACGATCCCCCGGAGATCCCGCCGGACCTGGGGCTGCCCGCTTCCATCGAGCGGATCCTCCGCCGCTGCCTGGAGAAGAATCCGGATGACCGGTTCCAGAGCGCCTACGACCTGGCCTTCCAGTTGGAATCGCTCTCGATCGTGAGCGGCTCCGCCAACACCGTGCGCATGTCCGCGGTCACCGATGCGGCCGAGGGCCAAACTCCCTGGTACCGCACGCCCCATCGCCTCTTCTACCCGCTGCCCATCAAGCTGCCCGCGAAGCTGAAGGTCTGCTTCTGGGACCGGGCGCAGTTGAGCGTCGCGTATCTGCTTGTGGCCGCGGCCGCCGTGATGCTCCTGATGACGGCCTTCGGCCACCCTCCCGTCGATCTCAAGAGCGGCCGGGAATTCGCCAAGAGCTTCAGGCCCGCCATGGATGCCACCGGCAACATCCAGTCCGCGGCCGTGTCCCGGGACGGCAGCCAGGTCCTGGCCTCCATCGTCGACGAGGCCGGCAAGACGAACCTCGTCTACCAGAAGGCCGGGCAGAGCGCGACCACCCTGGACAACGCCCCCGCGGAGGAAGTGCAGGCCCTGTCCAATACCGGGTCCGCCCTGCTGCGGAATCCGGAGGGCGACCTCTACCTCCAGGTGATGGACGAGAGCGCCAACCCCCTCAAGATCGCCACCCGCGTGCTGGAATCGGATCTCACACCCGACGGGTCCAAGGTGGCCCTGCTGCAGCGCAGCGGCGACCGGTTCACTGTGCAATTCCCCCAGGGCGTGGACTGCTACAGCACCCAGCATCGCTTGCGGGATCTCAAGATCTCCCCCAAGGGCGATGCCCTGGCCTTCTTCGAGCGGGATTCGAACCTGAACCTCTTCCACCTCAGAGTCTGGCGGAAGGGCGGGCTGGAGACCTGGAAGGGCGGCAAGGACCTGTGTCCCAAGGGGGCTTTCGCCATCGCTGCGCTGCGCGGCCTGGCGTGGAATCTGGAGGGCGACGGCCTCTACGTCTCGGTCCGCGGGGACCTGCTGGGCCTGGTCCGGAACCATGGGGGCGAGATCCTCCACCGCAATGCCGGCAGCGTCCGGCTCCTCGGCGCCACCCAGGAAGGCCCGCTGCTGGCGGTGGGCACCGAGCTGGTCATGGACCGGGGCCGGCTTCCGGATTCCAGCAAGGAAACAGATCTCGACTGGATCGCGGGGACCCTGAACGCCATCTCCGACGATGGCTCCAAACTGCTGGTGACCCGGGACAACGAGATCTGGCTGCTGCCCTCGAACCGCTCGCGAGGCCGGAAGATCGGCACCGGCACCGCGCAGGCGCTGTCCCCGGACGGGAAGCTGGTCCTGTTCACGGACAACGAGCGCATCCTTGGCGTGCCCGCGGAGGGGGGCGACCTCCAGATCATCGCCACCCAGGATGAACTGAAGAAACTCGGCTTCACCTTCACCGGGGATTCCAGCGATCCCAAGTTCGCCCTTTCGGTCGATGGCAAGTGGATCCTGGCGCTGCAAAAACAGGTGCTGGCGCGGAAGGCCATGAACGGCGGCGCCTTCGAACCTGTCCAGGCCCCCATGGACGGCTTCGCCTCGGACTGGCGCATGGAATCCGCCTTCAGCCCGGATGGCCAGCGGCTGGCGCTCCAGATCCGCGAGTCAGGCGAGCAGCGCTGGTGCCTGGTGCTGAACCTCGAAACCAAGAAACAGGAGGCCCGGACCCGGCTGCAGGATGGCGAACGGCTCCTGGCCTGGCAGAAGGAGGGCTCCTGCCTGGTCTTTCATTCCAGCAAGGGCCGGGCTGAATTCCGCGCGCTGGATCCCAAGACAGGCCAGCGCCGCGCGCTCTTCGCGCCGACACCGCACTATTCCAACGCCACGGCCAGGTTCCGGAACCTGCATTGCAGCGCCGACGGAGCCTACTACGCCTACCGCCACGCCACCGCCGGCCTTTCCCAGCTCATGATCGGAAAAGGGTTTTGAGGAGAATTCGCCCAAATGGCCATCGAGGCACGCGTTGAAACTGGAGCGTTGGAATTCCCCGGTGTGGAAAATGGGAAAGTGGGAATTCCCACTTGAAGCGCTCTCCCACCAAACGTAGACTCTCCAAGGGAGGATGAGGATGGCGGCCACAGATATGCGGAAGACCCTGAGGCCCGACAGCAAAGGCCGGATCACCCTTGGCAGCCTCGCCAATGGCGCGAGCTGCTTCAAGGCGTTCAAAGACAAGAAGGGGCGGATCGTCCTCGAACCTCAGATCGAGGTGCCTGCGATCGAGGCGTGGTTGTGGAAGAACCCGGCGGCCATGGAGGCCGTGCAGAAGGGGTTGAAGGACTCCGCCGAGGGCAAGCTGGTGGACCGCGGCAGCTTTGCCAAGTACGCCGACGAGATTGATGGGTGAGCAAGCTCAAGTTCACGAAGCAGGCCGACGGCGACCTGAACCGTCTTGAACAGGACAAGGGGCTTGCGAAACGGTTGAAAGCTGTCAGAAAGGCGCTTGGCTATTTGGAGCGCAACCCGCGCCATCAAGGGCTGAACACCCACGAATACGACTCGCTGATGGGTGTGAACGGAGAGAAAGTCTTCGAGTCCTATGCCGAGAACCAGACACCTGCCGCCTATCGCATTTTCTGGCACTACGGTCCGAGCAAGGGCGTGATCACGATCATCTCGATCACCTCACATCCCTGAAGCCATCCCCAGGTTTCCTACTTTTTCGGGGCAGGTCTCGGGGCCGGTTTCGCAACCCCGCCGAAACGCCAGCCCGCGGTGAAGACGACGGGCCACTCATGGTAATCGGCGTTGAACCGCATCAACTGGACCTCGGCTCCAAGCATCCCCGAGGCCCCGATCCGGTACTGGGCGCCGACGCCCGCCAAGGTCACGGATTTCGTGGTGGTGTCTTTGGATCCCGACCAGGGCGGTTCGACCCGGACGCTGCCGAACCCGGCTTTGGCGTAGAGATTCCATTGCTTGTCATTGGGAAGGAAATTGAACAGCACCGCAGCCGTGAGGTATTGCTGGCTCCCGCTGCCCAGGCCCTTGTTGGAATCAATGTTGGCAACCCGGAACGCGGCATCCGCCCCCCAGCGGTCCGTGAACCAGACCCCTCCACCGGCCCCGAACAGCGTGGCGCTCTTCGCGCCCCGGCTATCAGGTCCCTGGGCCTGGAACCCAACCTGGGCGCCGACCCACTTGACCCCTTCCTGGGCGGTGAGCGGCATGGCCGCGATCAGCGACGCGAGCAATAGACCTGGAATCCGCATGAGCTGTCTCCTTGGAAAACCGGCTCTCCGGGCAAGCATGGAAGAACGGTTGGTTGGCTTTGAAAACCCTATGATGACTAACCCAAGCTATACCGCGTAAGTGTGGAATGCAAAGACCTCTTTAATCTGCCAGAACCTGGCCGCTTAAGGATCCTGGGCCCGCCCTCTGCCACACTGGCGCGATGGCTTGCATCCACGACTGCATCATCATCGGCGCCGGGCCCGCGGGGGGCGCGGCGGCCTACCACCTGGCCAAGCGCGGCCGCTCGGCGCTGGTGCTGGAGAAGGCCCGCCTGCCCCGGGTGAAGCCCTGCGGCGGCGGCGTATCACCGGAAATCGCAGGCTGGTTCGACTTCGATTTTTCGCCGGTGATCGACGCCAAGGCCACCCGCGTCCGCTACACCTTCCGCGGGGAGGACCCCATGGAGGCCGATATGGGCACCGTGGAGCCGCTGTGGATGGTGCGGCGCGAGGCCTTCGACGCCTTTCTGGTCCAGCAGGCCGTCGCCCGGGGCGCGGAGCTGCGGGAGGGCTGCGCGGCGCTGGGCGCACGGTTCCAGGATGGCCTCTGGACCGTGGATACGGCCGACGGCCCGCTTCAAAGCCGCTTTCTGGTCGCGGCGGATGGCGCCAAGGGGCCCGCGGCGAAATGGCTGGGCTTCACCCACCGCAAGCACCGTGTGGCCGGCGCCATCGAGGCCGAGGCCCGCGCCCGGCCGGAGCCCCCCGGCCTCGTCCACCTGGATTTCGGCACGGTGGTCAACGGCTACGCCTGGAATTTCCCCAAGGCCGAGGGCTGGTCCTTCGGCGTCGGCGTTTTCCGCGGCAAGCAGACCCAGGACCTGCGCAGCGTGCTGGCAGACTATGGGCGGCGCTTTGGATTAGAGCTTTCCGAATGCAGCGTAGAGGCCCATCCCGTGCTGCTCTGGGACGGCGACCAGGATCTGCACGCGCAGCAGGCGCTGCTCATCGGCGAAGCCGCCTGCGTGGTGGACCCCTTCACCGCCGAGGGCATCCGGCCCTCCATGTTCACCGGCGTGAAGGCCGCCGAGGCCGTGGATGCCGCCCTGGCTGGGGACCTGGGCGCCCTGCCCCGCTACTCGAAGCTGGTGAAGCAGGAGGTGGGTTCCGAAATGGCCTGGGCGCGGCGCCTCGCCGCGCTCTTCCACCGGGCGCCGGAAACTGCCTACCGGGTGGGCGTGAAGCACCCGGCCGCCGCGCCGCACATGGCGCGGATCCTCACCGGCGAAGCCCGCTACTCCCAGCTCGCCGCCCGCGCCATCCAGCGGCTGATGCAGGGCCTCGTGGGCGGATGAATCGGAAAAACAAGGTCTTGAAGCTCATACGAGTTTGCATTCGAAAAGATAAAATTCACCACCAAGACACGAAGACACTAAGAAAGCGCCAAGCTCCAACATGGCTGATTTCGGCTCAAAATCGCTTCGCGAGGCGCGTAGCGCCTGCGGGCCGAAGGCCCGCAAATTCAGGTGGTCCGGCGCGGATCACACCTGAGCGTGAGCCCGCCGCCGGGCCACCTGAATTTCATCCGCGAAGCTCACACATGACGAGTCCCTTTGTGCCCTTTGTGGCTTGGTGGTTCTATATTCTTTGAATGCAACCAGGTATCTCACGCCAGCCCGGGCCAGGCGAGCTCCATACATTCGACTGGGTTGGAAATTGGCTGCGCAAATTAAAAATAATTAGCCACAAAAATCACAAAGATATACACAAAATATAAATTTGTATTTAATGCTCATTTTTTGCATTCTTTGTGCTCTTGGTGGCTAAATTATTTCCCCCATTGTTGGTTCTTCCGGTCAGATGCGGCGATGGCCCAGAGTGGCCTTTCGCAGCGTCCTTGGGGGCGATCCGCATCCAGGACCGCGAGTGCATGCTAACGAGGCATTTATTGCTGCTTCATGGCGATGAATTCCCGTGGCTATCATGGGCGATCACGGCATTTCCGTGGCTCCCTCCGGGCTCAGCTTGGGGGTTGGCGAACAACCTTGAGAAACGACCGCATGCGACCCAACTTCCATCAAATCCTTGAACATCCGCGCCTGCGCCGGGGCGTGAAGCTGGGCCTCGACCTATCGATTTCAGCACTCGCCTGGTCCTTCAGCGAACGGGCCTTTTCCGCCAGCCATCCGACTCCCGGCGGCCTGTGGAAATGGATCGCCCTGGCCCTGGTCGTGAACGTCATCCTGCAGCTCACCCGACAGCACTACCGGCTCATCGGCTTCCGGGATGCGGTCCGGATCTTCGTGGCGACCCTGGTCCTGCTCAGCGCCAGCGCCCTGATCGCCAACACCGCAGGCTGGCACCACATCTATCTGGATCCCAAGACCGCCATCGCCGCGGCATTCAGCACCGGTGGCGGCTGGCTGTGCATCCGCGGCTTCTTCAGGGCCCGCAATGATTGGCATTTCGGGATCAATGACCCCCAGGGGCCCACGGGTATCGACGACGGTTCCCAACGCCATCGCACGCTCATCATCGGCGCAGGCAAGGCCGGCCTTCTGGTCTCCCAGGAGATGATCCGGCATCCCGCCCTGGGCTGCCGCGTGATCGGCTTCCTGGACGACGCCACGGACAAGCAGGGACTCAAGATCCACGGCATCCCGATCCTGGGAACCACCCAGCAGTTGGAAAGCGTCATCGGCGGGCATGGCATCAGCCAGGTCATCCTGGCCATGCCGACGGCCCCCGGCACGGTCATCCGCCAACTCAGCGAAGTGGCCCGGGCCTGCTCCATGGAAGTCAAGACCGTGCCCGGCATCTCGGATCTGCTGGGTCCCAAGAACTGGAAACCCGAACTGCGCGACATCTCCATCGAGGACTTGCTCCGCCGCGATCCCATCGAGCTGGACCAGCCTTCCATCAACGAAGTGCTCGGGGATTCCGTGGTGCTGATCACGGGCGGGGGCGGCTCCATCGGCGGCGAACTGGCCCGCCAGGTGACCACCTTCCGGCCCTCGCGCATCGTGCTGCTGGGCCGCGGGGAAAACAGCCTTTGGGACATCGAACGATCGCTGCGGGCCCAATTCCCGAACCAGGGCATATCCATCGAACTGTGCGACATCCGCAACATGCCGGGGCTGATGCAGGCCTTCAAGCGCTGGAATCCGGATGTGGTCTTCCACGCCGCCGCGCACAAACATGTTCCGTTCCTGGAAGCCCACCCCGAGGAAGGCGTGGGCAACAATATCTTCGGCACCAAGAATGTGCTTGATGCAGCCCTGGCCGCGGGTATCCGGACCTTCGTCAACATCTCGACGGACAAGGCGGTTAACCCCACCAACGTGCTGGGCGCCACCAAGCGGATCGCGGAGCAACTGGTCCTGTTCGCCGCCGCAGACGCGCCCCCCGACTGCCGGTACATGAGCGTCCGCTTCGGGAATGTCCTCGGCAGCCGCGGCAGCGTGATCCCGATCTTCAAGGAACAGATCCTGAAGGGCGGACCCCTCACCGTCACGCACCAGGACATGACCCGCTACTTCATGACCATCCCCGAAGCCAGCCAATTGGTGCTCCAGGCGGGGATCCTGGGGGACACGGGCAAGGTCTATGCGCTGGATATGGGCAGCCCCGTGCGGATCATGGATCTGGCGTCGGACATGATCAAACTTTCGGGCCTCGTGTTGGGCCAGGATCTGGATATCGAATTCACCGGCATCCGCCCCGGGGAAAAGCTGTTCGAGGAGATTTTTGCGGATGGCGAGCCCACCCGCACCAACGTGCATCCCAAAGTGTTCGAAGCCGACCCGGAACCCTGCTCCCGCGAGCTGCTGGACAGCAGCCTGGCCATCCTTTCCGCGGCCTTGGCCCTGCCTGAAGGCCAGCGCCAATCCGAGATCCTGAAAGAGCTCCAGAAACTGGTCCCCACCTACAAGCCTTCGATGCTGGGCCTGGGCCGCTACGCCAAAGGCGCGCGAAGCCGCAGATCCCGCGGCACCGACCCCTTCATACGCCCCTGAATCGGCCACTCTGTGGCCCTTTCCCAGCGCGCTGCACTCCCCTAGGCGCTGACGACAGGATCATCTGCATGGCCAAGATCCATCTGCATGAATCCACGGTTTCACCTCGGCTTTCTGAAGCCAAGGTCGCGCCAGTGCCTTGATCAGGACAGGTTCTTCAACCTCGCCTCAAGAATCCTGAGGCGCTCATCGCCGCCTGCATGTGGCCCAAGAAGGCCCGGCAACGTCAGTCTGCGAAACGTGTCATCCGAGAGCATTATGGCAACTGCCACAGCCAGCGCTTCTCTGGTATGGAAAGGAAGGTGCTTGACCTCCTCGTCGAGGGACGGGCGTCCGTCGACCACCGCGATGAAATCCTCGATGTCGTGGCTTTCCAGGTAGTCGCCCTTCCCACGTCCTAAGAAGGCCTCCCACTTGGTCAGCAAGAATAAGGGCGCTGTAATGGTGCGGATCGGGGTCCCACCGGGGAGATCCTGCCAGATCGCCCTCCTGAGTCCTTCGGCATACCAGCGATTGGTGAACCCAAGCGAGTTTTCATCCGTGGACATGACATCCACCAGCAGCTCTCCCTTGCGCCACCGGCAGACAGGGGAATTCGGTGTCAGATCAGGCCCAAACCCAAGGTCCGCCAGCTTCTCACCAAGGAGGTAGTAAGCAGAAGGACCTGCGATTTCAGCCACGATGTCGATATCTTTCGTGGCTCGGACCGGCGAGGCCCCAGGGTCCGTAATCAGCAACCCCACAATGCTGCCCCCCACGAAAACCACTTGGTCCAGCAGAGGACGCAAGTGGATGGCGGTCGTTTCCAACAAGGCGATATTCGGATCCTGGGTGCTCATCCAAGAAGAACCTCTAATCGGGCCCGTGCCATCTGCCGCTCGCGTGCTTGACCCGCTCGAAGCGCATCGAACAAGGCAAGGGCTTCGTACATCATTGGATCTTCCTGGGCGATTTTTGGGACCCTAGGATGAAGGGGAGTCAAGGAATGCCCCTTCGCCTTGCCTTTGGCATCCGGCCAGACCGGCACTTGGTTCGGGTCAAAAACGAGATCCCATTGAAGGGCGGGCGAGGCATAACCAGTCGGCATTCCCCGGGAGGGTTTCCCGATTTCCGCAGGAAACGAATAGCGGGCCCCATGAAGGACGAAGTCACAGAGGGCCTTCCGGTTCACCTCGGCTTTGAGTCCCTTTCCGACAAGGAGGCCTGAGGCCAGGAGCCGCTTTACCGAGGCAAAGGTCTCTGACGCGCTCAGAGAGAGGGCCATTGCCAGCCGTTGGTAGCTCCAGGGTTGCTGGGGCTTTGAAAGCGCCAGCTTCAACAGCACCAACAGATCTTTAGGTTCAAGGGCGAGGGCCATGGGTTCCTTGATTCATGAATCGTGAATATTCACAATTCATGAATACAGAATATCCCTCACTTCACCCTTGTCAAGAATCACATCAATGGGTTGACCTTGCGGATCAGGGGCTCATGTCCCCTTGGGCTGGACGAAGGGTAGCGCGATGGATGCGTTCAGTGGCATTGACGAAGCGTGTCCGACCTGCACAAACGTGCATCCCGAGGTCTTCAAAGCCGAACCCTTTATACTCCCCTGACTCGGTCACCAAGCATTGCCGTAAAAAATAAAAATGGTTCTTCACGGAATTGAGGGAAAAGCTAACCACGCGGAGGGCAGCGGAGGCGCGGAGGGTAGCGGAGAAAAGAGTCTGGCTTTCGTTCTAATCAGGTCAGGTGGGGGTTGAGGGCCGGATGCCGTTGCCGGAATCGTGGCACATAGGAAACCCAGGAAAGAGCCAAAGATGGACCCGCCCCTTTACTTCCTCCGCTTCCCTCCGCAATCTCCGCTACCCTCCGCTACCCTCCGCGTGGTGTTTTTAAGACGCCAAGGTGCCTGCTCTTAACGGAAGCAGTCGCTACGTGCCACTTCCCGCATATCCGTGAAGAGCCATAAAAATAATTAGCCACAAAGGGGCACAAAGTACACAAAGAAGAGGAAAAAACCTTTGTATGTTTCGTTTTCTTTGTGTCCCTTTGTGCCCCTCTGCGGCCCTTTCCCCGCGCACTAGGCTCCAGCTTGCTTCAGAATGAACCATCTACTGGAGCGGATTCGCATGACCAAGGAAGCCCTGGAGCCACCCAAGCCTTACGCGGCTAGCGCGCCTTGGCCGGTTTATGCGGAAGACGAGATCGAAGCGGTGGCCGGGGTGCTGCGCAGCGGCAAGGTGAACTACTGGACCGGATCCGAAGGCCGGGAATTCGAAAGGGAATATGCGGCCTCGGTGGGCTGCCAGCATGCGGTGGCCCTTGCCAATGGCACCGCCGCCCTGGAGCTGGCGCTTCATGCGCTCCAGATCCCGCCGGGTTCCGAAGTCATCACCACGCCCCGCACCTTCATCGCCAGCGCCAGTTGCGCCGTCCTGCGGGGCTGCACGCCTGTGCTCGCCGATGTGGATCCCGATAGCGGCAATATCACGGCTGAAACCATCGCCAAGGTGATCACGCCGAAGACCAAGGCCATCATCGCGGTGCACCTGGCGGGCTGGCCCTGCGACATGGATCCCATCATGGAACTGGCCGAAAAACACGGCCTCAAGGTGATCGAGGATTGCGCCCAAGCCAACGGCGCCACCTACAAGGGCAGGCCCGTGGGCGGCCTCGGGCATGCGGGCTGCTTCTCCTTCTGCCAGGACAAGATCATCACCACCGGCGGCGAGGGCGGCCTGCTCACCACCAATGATGAGGCCGTCTGGCGCCGGGCCTGGGAATACAAGGACCACGGCAAGAGCTGGGACGCCACCAACCGGGAACATGCCCCGGGCTTCCGCTGGCTGCACGAATCCTTCGGCACCAACTGGCGCATGACGGAAATGCAGTCCGCCATCGGCCGCCTCCAGTTGCGCAAGCTGCCTGAATGGACCCTGCAACGCCGCGGGAACCTGAACCGCATCCTGGATGCCCTGGAAGGCCATCCCGCCCTGCGCGTCCCCCGGCCCGGCCCGGCTTTCGCCCACGCGGCCTACAAGGCCTATGTCTATCTGCGCCTGGAACGCCTGAAGCCAGGCTGGACCCGCGACCGGGTCATGGTCGGGATCGAGGGCCGGGGCCTCCATTGCGGCAGCGGAAGCTGCGGCGAGATCTACCGGGAAAAAGCGTTCACCCAGGCGGGTTTCGGGCCCGCGTCGCCCCTGCCTGTGGCGCTGCGGCTGGGCGAGACCAGCCTGATGTTCCAGATCCACCCCGGCTTGTCCGAAGCCCATCTGGCGGCCCTGGCCAGGGCGGTCCGGGAGATCCTGGATGAGGCCACCGGCTGATCATGTATCCCTTCTTCAAGCGCACCCTGGATCTTCTGGCCGCCCTCGCCCTGTTGCTCCTCCTCGCGCCGGTCCTGGCCCTGGCCGCCCTGCTGGTGCGCTGGAAGCTGGGCGCGCCGATCCTGTTCCGCCAGGAGCGCGCCGGGCGCTTCGGGCGCCCCTTCGACATGTTCAAATTCCGCACCATGACCGATGCCCGGGATAACGTTGGAACCCTGCTGCCTGACGAGGTCCGCCTCACTTCCTTCGGCCGCTTCCTGCGCGCCACGAGCCTGGACGAGCTGCCCCAACTCTTCAATATCCTGCGCGGCGACATGAGCCTGGTCGGGCCCCGGCCGCTCTTCGTCCGCTACATCCCCCGCTACAGCGGAGACCAGAAGCGGCGCCTGCTCGTGCCCCAGGGCATCACCGGCCTATCCCAGGTGAACGGCCGCAACGCCATTTCCTGGGAAGAGAAGCTTCAATGGGATATCCGCTATGTGGACTCCGCATGCCTCATATTGGATATCAAGATCCTGCTCCAGACCGCCCTTAGAGTCGTTCAACGGAAAGACATCTCCGAAGAGGGGAAAGCGACCATGACTGAATTCACAGGCAACAATGCTTCGATCGGAGATCCCCATCGTGGCTAGAAATTGGGTGGTGGTGGGCTGCGGAGGCCATGGGCGCGAAGTGGCCGATGTCCTGCGGCAGGTCCTTCGGAATACCGATGGGCGCCTTCTCGGCTTTCTTGATGAAGACCCTAAAAACACTGGTACCGACCTTGCCGGATGGCCCGTCCTCGGGGATCTGTCCTGGTTGCGCCACCCCCCCGAGCCCCTGTCCATCGCCCTGGGAATCGGCTCCTCCCGCATGCGGAAAGACGTGGTCGGCCGCATCAAGGCCATGGGACTCGCGCATGATTTCCCACCCATCATCCACCCCGATGCCCGGATCGGAGCCAGGGTCAGCCTCGGGGAAGGCGCCCTGGTCCAAGCGGGCTGCATCCTCACCTGCGATATCCAGGTCGGCGCCTTCGTGATCCTGAACATCGGCGCCAGCCTCTCCCACGATGTCACCGTGGGCGACTTCGCAACGCTGGCTCCCGGCTCCCGCATGGCCGGGGCCGTCGCGGTCGGGGAACTGGCGGAGGTCGGCATGAACACTTCCGTGATCCAGAACGTCCGACTCGGTGCAGCTTGCACCACGGGTGCCGGTACCGTGGTCATCCGAGACGTGCCCCAAGAGACGACCGTCGTCGGAGTTCCCGCACGACCTGTCGGACAGACAAGTCCACACAGCCCACCGGGGTTCTGATGACCATCCCGACCCCCATCCTCGTCACCGGCGGCGCCGGGTTCATCGGCTCCCACACCGTGGTGGAACTCCTCGGCGCGGGCCATGCTGTGGTGGTGCTGGACAATTTCGCCAACGCCAAGCCCTCGGTGCTGGACCGCATGCGGACGGTGGCAGGGTGCGATTTCACCTTCATCGAAGGCGATGTGCGCGATGCCGATTGCCTGGCGGCTCTGTTCCATGACCATTCCATCCAGGCCGTGATCCACTTCGCGGGCCTGAAGGCCGTCGGCGAATCTACGAAAGCGCCCCTGGCCTACTACCAGAACAACCTGGCCGGCACTTTGAACCTGCTGGAAGCCATGCGCGGCGCCGGGTGCCGCGACCTGGTGTTCTCCAGTTCCGCCACGGTGTATGGCGATCCCGCCCAGGTGCCCATCCGCGAGGATTTTCCCCTCTCGGCCACCAACCCCTACGGGCGCTCCAAGCTGATGATCGAAGACATCTGCCGGGACCTGGCCTCAAGCGAACCCGGCTGGCGCATCGCCCTGCTGCGCTACTTCAATCCCGTGGGCGCCCATCCTTCGGGCCTGCTGGGGGAGGATCCCACGGGCTTCCCCAACAACCTGATGCCCTTCCTGCTCAAGGTCGCGTCGGGCCAGCGCCCCTGCCTGCAGGTGTTCGGCCAGGACTATCCCACGCTAGATGGCACCGGCGTGCGCGACTACCTGCACGTGGTGGACCTGGCCCAGGGGCACCTGGCGGCGCTGGAGGCCCTGCCCCGCCTGGAGGGCGCCGTGCCCATCAACCTGGGCACCGGCCGGGGCTACTCGGTGCTGGAGATGGTCCAGGCCATGGAGAAGGCCGTGGGCCATCCCATCCCTTGGCGCTTCGCCCCCCGGCGCCCCGGCGACATCGCCCGCTGCTACGCCGACGCCACCCTGGCCGAGGATCTGCTTGGCTGGAAGGCCACCCGGGATCTGGAGACCATGTGCCGCGATGGGTGGGCCTGGGCCTCCTCCGGGGCAGGCGCTTCATGAGCGCCAAGCCATCCCTCTGCATCGTCACCACGGTGGCCGCCTCCGTCCGCGCCTTCTACCCCGCCATGATCCAAGCCTTGGTGGACGGCGGTTTCGAGGTGACGGTTGTCTGCGCGGACGATCCCGCCCTGGCTTCGGAATTGCCCTTGGGCGTCCGCTTCATCCCCTGCGCTTTCGCCCGTCGTGAAAGCCCTTGGAGAGACTTGAAAGCCTTGGTCCGGCTCGTGGGAATTTTCAGGGCCCACCATTTCGACATCGTCCAATACAGCACCCCCAAGGCCTCGCTGCTGGCGGCCCTCGCGGGGTGGATCACCCGCGCTCCCGTGCGCCTCTACCTGCTCTGGGGGCTGGTGTATGTCACACGGACGGGGCCAAAGCGCTGGCTGCTGCGCACCTTGGAAAAGCTCACCTGCCGCTTGAGCCATCAGATCCTTCCCTTGTCCAAAGGCTTGGTCGCTTTCGCCATCGAGGAAGGCCTCGACCGGGCCGCGAAGTTCGACATCATGCACCATGGCAGCGTAGCGGGCATCGACTTCAGGGTTTATGAGCCAGCACGATGGAAGGAAGCAGGGGCTGAGATCCGCCGACAATTCGGCATCCCTTCGGGGTCTCTGGTCATCGGCACCGTGGCGAGATTGACCCGTGAGAAGGGCATCAATGAGCTGGTGCAAGCCTTTGCTGAATTGCAGCGCCTGCATCCCGACCTCCACTTGCTCCTGGTGGGAGACGAGGAACCCGATGACCCGTTGTTTGCGGGAACCCGTAATGAAATGGCCTCGAATCCCCAGATCCACTTGGCCGGATGGCAAACCAACCCGCTGCCCTACTACGCAGCCATGGACATCTTCTGCCTTCCCACCTACCGGGAGGGTTTCGGCGAAGTGAACATCGAGGCCCAGGCCATGGGCTTGCCGGTGGTCTCGACGGATGTCATCGGCCCGCGTGAGACTGTCATCCATGGTGAAACCGGACTAACGGTTAAACCCCAATCTGCGACAGCCCTCCGGGAGGGATTGAATCAACTCCTCGCTCTGGTCGATGCGAGGGCCAGGATGGGCCAAGCTGGTCGGGCCCATGTCCAGGCCACCTATGACCAAACTGAGATCTTGGCAACAACCTTGGCCCATCGTCAGCATTTGGTCATTTCCACACCGCACAGATGAGGATCTGCCGACGCAACTCGATTGCCTGGATAGGTTTATGAACGGAAATTAAGCACTAGAAACACACCATCCAGGGGTTTCCATCCTTGTTGATAATATAATGCAACTTTATAACGATAAATTATCTTATGTATGGTGAGCATTTAGAATCAAATTATTATCATTATTGAGCTTCATTCCTCTCTGACATGAACCACTCAGGAACCAGCGACCGGACGAGGGACCTTTCATTCGCATTCCAAGCGTAGTTCCAGAAGATGGCGAGATAGGCCAGGGTGAAGCAGGTTCCTTTGATCAAGAATCCGCGCCATCCGGCGAACGGCAGTTGCCCGGCAAGCAGGGCCACACCCGCACTCGCAAGGAGCGCGGTTCCCGACCGTGAGAACGTGATCCGGAAAAATTCGCGGACCTGTATTCCCAGGGCCCGCTGGTAGTAGATGTTCGCGATCACGAGATTGCCGGCGATGAGGGCGGTGGCGGTCCCGATAGCCACGCCGATGATGCCGAGGCGCTTCACCAGGAGGACGGCCACGAGAACGTTGAGCAGCCCCATGGCCACGTACATGATGCTCAGGAACTGGTGCCTGTTCATGGCCTTCATCAGGTCATTGGTGGCTCCCTGGATGCGTGGGATGGCGGCGGCCCACACCACGATCATGGTCGCCGTCCAGGCTTCCTGGTAGTCGGGTCCAAGCCAAAGGCTGATGAATTGCCTGCCGAAGAAGCTGAAGCCAATCAGGAGGTAGCCGTAGACGAACAGGATGATGCGCCCGACCCGGGCGACGAACTCTGTCTTTTCCGCGTTGGTGGCCTGCTGCACCACCATGTGGGTGAGCCGGGGTAGGAGGACAGAATTGATGGAGGTCACGAAGATCAGGAAGATGCCATTGAGATTCATGGCGATGGAATAGACCGCCACCGCGCCAGTGGTGGACAGGACGCCGAGGATGAAGATGCCGATCCGCCAATACATCACGGACATCATCTGCCCCAGGAAAATGAAAAAGGAATATCCAAACATCTCCCTGAACAACCCAGCGTTCCAGAATCGGAAGGCGATCCGGTAATGGAGTTTGCGAAAGAAATAAACCACGCAGCCGATCCAGGAGAGGATTCCCAGCAGGCTCCCCATCAGGGTCAGCTCCACCGCGCCGTAGTGACGGTAAATGATGAACAGGGTGCCCAGCACACGCAGAAGTTCGCTTCCCACAGCCAGGGACCGGGTGAAGATGAATTCCTGGCTTCCGGATAGGGCCCCTTGGAAGACATTGCCAATCATGGAAAAACCGAAGCTGACCACCAGGAAGCACCACATCAGCCTGGCTTGCCGAAGCTCCTCAGCATGAAGGTTCGGGAATACCAGGGCGATCTT
>JADKKO010000002.1:0-35000 GCA_016720465.1 Holophagaceae bacterium | reverse complement strand
CGGTAGGGCTCGTCGGTGCCCTTGGTGCACAGGTCGTCGATCATCACGCCGATGTAGGCCTGGTCCCGGCGGAGGATGATGGGTTCCTCGTCCCGCAGCCAGCGCGCCGCGTTGATGCCGGCCATGAGGCCCTGCCCCGCGGCCTCCTCGTACCCGGTGGTGCCATTGATCTGGCCCGCAAACCAGACGCCTTCCAGGCCATCCATCGAGAGATCCCGATGAAGCTGCAGGGGATCGAAACTGTCGTACTCGATGGCATAGCCCGGGCGGATGATTTCCGCCTGCTCGAATCCCGGGAGGCTGTGGACCATGCGTTGCTGCACATCCGGCGGCATGGAGGTGGACAGCCCCGAAAGGTAGATCTCCTCGGTCTCGAAGCTCTCGGGTTCCACGAAGATCTGGTGCCTCGCCTTGTCGGGGAATTTCACGAATTTGTCTTCGATGCTGGGGCAGTACCGCGGACCGACGCCTTCGATGTGCCCTCCGTACATCGCGGACCGGTGCAGGTTTTCACGGACGGCGGCTTCGGTTTCAGGCGTGGTGTGGACGATGTGGCAGGGCACCTGGCTCTGGGGTATCCCGCCCTTGGATGCATCCGTGAAAAAACTGAATGGGCGGGGCGGGTCATCGCCGCGCTGGACCTCGAGCCGCGAGAAATCGATGCTGTCCTTCGCCAACCGGGGACTGGTGCCGGTCTTCAGGCGGCGGCATTTCAGGCCCAGGGATTTCAACTGCTCGGAGAGATGGGTGCTCGGCGGCTCCCCCGCGCGGCCGGCGGCCATGCGCTTCTCGCCGATGAGGATCTGGCCGTTGAGAAACGTGCCGGAAGTCAGCACGACGGCGTCGCAGGGAAGGAAGCTCCCGTCCAGCAATTCCACACCTTGGAGACCGCGGGTGCCATGGCCCCACCGGAAAGCCGCAACGATACCCTGGCGGAGCCTGAGGTTCGGGGAGTGCTCCAGCCGCTTGCGGGCCGCGATGCGGTACTTCACCTTGTCCGCCTGGGCCCGGGGGCCGCGCACGGCCACACCCCGGCTTTCATTCAGAATGCGGAAATGGATTCCCGTCGCGTCGATGAGCCGCCCCATGGCCCCGCCGAGGGCGTCCAGCTCCCGAACCATATGGCCCTTGCCCACGCCCCCGATGCTCGGGTTGCAGCTCATCTGGCCGATCTGGTCCAGGTTCATGGTCAGCAGCGTCGTGGCCATGCCCATGCGGGCGGCGATATGGGCCGCTTCGATCCCCGCATGGCCTCCGCCAATGACCACAAGATGCTTCAAATCCATAGCCTCCGAGCCTCTAAGTCTATCGGCGATTCAGACCCGGCCCTCCTGGTGATTTTGTGGAACACTGGGGAGTGATGAACTCAAGACTCTCCCCGAAGAACGCCGCGAGCACCGCCGGGACATGCGCAAGCGGGCCATGCAGCGGTCGAAATTCGCCCTGCCGTCGAGCATCACGCTCATTTCCATCCTTTGCGGGTTCTCCTCCGTGGTGATGTCCATCAATGCGGCGGGGGACAATCCCGAACGCTACTTCCTGTGGGCCGCGATTCTGCTGGTGGCTGCGGGCGTCTTTGATGGTTTGGACGGCCGCGTCGCCCGGGCCACGGGCACCAGCACCGAATTCGGCGTCCAGCTGGACAGCCTAGCGGACATGGTCAGCTTCGGCATGGCCCCGGCGATCCTCGCCTACCGCTACGCCTTTTTCACGCTGGGCATCGGCGACTACCAACTGCGGGCCGTGGGCTGGGCCGCGTGTTTCTTCTTTGTCGCCTGCGGGGCCCTCAGGCTGGCGCGCTTCAACGTGCAGGTGAGCATCGTGGATTCGCGGTTCTTCGTGGGGATGCCCATCCCCGCGGGCGCAGCTTGCATCGCGTCCGTGATCCTCTGCTGGCCGGGCCAGCCCGTGCTGGCCAAGCATGCCTACTATTTCGCCGCCGAGCTGTTCCTGGTGGGGCTGCTGATGGTCTCCACGGTGCGGTTCCCGAGCTTCAAGAAAAAGTCCCAAAGCCCCCGCGCCGCCATGGGGCTGAAAGTCGCCTTCGTGGGGATCCTCTGCCTGATGATCATTTTCCGGCAGTATTTTTTCATCGGGTTTTTCGTCGTCTACATCCTGATGGGGCTGCTGCTGAATCTGGCCTGGACCTTGGGCTGGCGCGGCGTCGAACCTCCCCACGCGCCGGAAGAAACGGGTCCAGGCGCCGCCGAATAATTGATCAACTCAACACGCCCGCGATGCAGGCGCTCAGGAAGTTGGCCAAGGTTCCGGCGAGCATGGCTTTGAGCCCGAGCCGCGCCAGGTCGCTGCGGCGCTCCGGAATGAGGGCGCCGATGCCGCCCACCTGGATGGCGATGCTGGAGAAATTGGCGAAGCCGCAGAGGGCGAAGGTGGAGACGAGCTTGGCTTTGACGCTGAGGGCGGGCAACGCTCCAAGCTGGATGAAGGCGACGAACTCGTTCACCACCATGCGCGTGCCGAGCAGCGAACCCACGGTGCCGGCCTCGCTCCAGGGCACACCCATCAGGAAGGCGAAGGGCTTGAACAGCGTGCCGAGGATGATTTCCAGGCTGCCCCCGGGATAGGCGGCCTTGATGAGGCCGTTGATGAGCGCCACAAGCGCGATGAAGGCGATGAGCATGACGGCCACGTTGAAGGCCAGGCTGCCCCCCTCGAAGGCGCCGCGGGCGGCGGCGTCGATGACGTTCGCATCGTGGTTGGGGATGTCGACTTTCAGTTCTTCACCCGCCACCATCTGGGTTTCGGGTTCCTCGACTTCGGGTTCCAGGATCTTGGCGATCATCACGGCGCCCGGCGCAGTCATGATCACGGCTGTGAGCAGGTGCACGATGTCCACGCCGGCGATCTGCACGTAGGCCACCATGATGGATCCCGAAACGTGGGCCATGCCCGCGGTCATGATGACCATCAGTTCGGAGCGGGTGAGCCGCGAGAGGAAGGGCCGGATGGTGAGGGGCGCTTCGGTCTGGCCCATCAGGATGCTCGCGGCCACGCTCACGCTTTCGGCGCCGCTGACCTTGAGCACGCGGCCCATGGCCCGGGCGCAGGCGCCCACGACCCACTGCATGATGCCCAGGTAGTAGAGCACCGCGAAGATGCTCGCCACGAAGATGATGGTGGGCAGCACCACGAAGGCGAAGACCATGCCCATGCGGCCGATGGTCTGGTGGGCGCTGTCCATCACGGGCGCGCCCATGCCGCCGGCCGCGCTGTCCGCGAGGGGGCCGAAGACGAAGCTGGCGCCGTCGTGGGCGTATTCCATCAGGTGCTGCACCACGATGCGGATGTTGTTGAAGGTCTTGCCCACCAGGTTGCCCCAGAGCAACCCGTAGACCACCACGCCGAAGATGCCCCAGTTGAGCTGCCGGCTCTGGAATTTCGCGAAGCGGCGGAGGAGCATGGGCATGAACATCAGCGCGAAGATGATCCAGCCCAGGCCATAGAAATGCGCTGCCGGCGTGCCTTCATGCAGCCAGAATCCGGGCCAGGGCATCGCGCCGTTGAAACCCAGCCACCGCGAAAGCAGATCGCCCTTGAGCACGACGATGGCGAACAGCCACTGCAGGCCGAGCCCCCACGCCACGGTCTTCCAATGGATGCGCCCGCGGTGGCGGCTCAATCCGATGGCGATGGCCATGAACACAACGATGCCAATGAGGCCGATGAACCGCTCCATGCTTGCTCCTTAAATTCCTGGCTCAGAGCTGTTCATTCAAGGCCTTGATGGCCCTGATCATCTCGAACCGCGCCCGGCCCAGGATGCCTTCGCGGTGGATGACCAGCACCAGCGTGCAACCCTCGGCGGCCCCCATCATCAGGATCCAGTGGTCCTGGGTGGCGAAGGCGAGCTGTTCGATGTCGCCCCGGTCGAATTCCTCGATGGCCTGGGTCAGGTGCCGCTTGACCGTCTGCTGGTAGGCGCCGAGCAACTGCAATGCTTCATTGGGCACCTGGATGGTGCGCGTGGCGATGGGTTCGCCATCCCGGTCGCTGAACGTGGCCGCGAGGGCCTCGGGCACCCGCTCAATCAACTGATCCAGGATCTGCTGGAACATGGACGCACTCCGGAGGGTAGGGATTGAAGCATGATGACTGCTCTAGGCCGCCGTTGAAAAAATAACTTTTCCGCCTCGAATGCGAGGGGGGCCTTGAAGGGCGCAATTCCGTTTGCTTTGCTGCGGGGTGCCCCATCGCGCCGGCCTGCGACCGGCCTAGATGCCGCGAGCCACTTGCAGCGCCCAGGCGCCCAGGAAAAGGCCGGCGGCGGCCATGCGCAACGCAAGCGAGTCCGGCAGATCCGGGAATGGCTCTCCGCGCCTGGCGCGGCGCAGGTCCCAAGCCACGAGAACGGGCGCGCAAAGGACGAATAGCACCGCCAGGGGATGCCAATGGAAGGCCATGCGCCAATCGCCTTGCGCAAGGGCCATCCCGCAGCGCGTGAGGCCGCAGGTGGCGCAAGGCACCCCGGTCAGGCTCTTGAAGATGCAGGGTGGAAGCGAAAGGCGGCTCGCTCCGAGGGCCTTCGCCGCCAGGATCCCGAGCCCCCCCGAACCCACGAGGCCTGTGGCCAGCCATGGGAAGCCGCGAGAATTCAAGCCATCACCGACTGGATGACGATGAGCCAGCAGAGGCCCAGCATTCCGCAGAGGCAAAGCGCGGCCAGCAGGATGTGCAGCGCCGTCGCCACCGCGCCTTTCCACATGGGCGCATGGTGGAAGGCCGCCAGGGCCAGCCCGCGCATCACCCAGAAATAGGCGCCGGACATCATGAACAGCGGCGCCAGCAGGGGTCCCGCCAGTGGGATGAAGCTCAACAGCGAGAACGCGGCATCCAGAGTGCCGACTTGCATGGCCTCGGCCTCGGCGATGAACGTGACGCGCCAGCTGCGGGACTTTTTCAGCCCGCCCAGGATCCATAGGCAGGTGTGGTCCCAGACCGCATTGTGGAGCCAGGCGCTGGCGATCCCAAGGGGGCCGAGCACCAGCACCCAGGGCCAAAGACTGGCCCAGGGTGGCAAGTCCGGAAGACCCCCGAGGAAGGCGCGGAGGTCTTCCACGTTGAAGGTGGCGAGATCCGCAGGGAGCCGCCGAAGCAATTCCTGCCACATGGGGCTGTCGGCATTCTTGAACACGGGGTAGTCGCGGTAGACCGCATGGAGCGTGAGCAGGCCGCTCAGCACGCTGAATGAACCGCGCAGCAGCATCATCCATTTAAATGAATCCCCCAGCGAGGGGGCCTCCCCGGCCCGCCCCTGGAAGCCCTTCACGGGATGGAGGGCGCATTGGATCAGGCGATGGAACAGGGCGGCCATCACGACCCGCCGCTCAATTATTCAACGCTTTTTGCAGGGCTTCGCGGAATTGCTCACCCCCGCCGAACCAGAGGGCGGCCAGGCAGCCTCCGCAGATCAGCCCCGCCAGCAGAATGGGCATCAGGAGCCCCAGCACGCCGCGCCAGGTATCCGTGCGGTGGGCACGGGCGAAGATCACGCCCTGGTAGAAAAATATCCCCAATTGGGCCCCGAGGGAGATCACCTGGCCCAGCGTGCCGAAGGCCCCCGGTAGCCGGTTCAGCGCCAATTCGGCCAGGCTCACGGGCACCACCAAGGTCGCCGCGCCATAGAGCAGGGTTCGGTAGGTCACGGACAACCCTAGCTTGGCCCGCGTGCCCCCGACCAGCCAAAGCCCCGCATGGTTGAATACGCCTGCGAGGGTAAAGGCGACAGCGATCCAGAGCGGCGCCATCAGGACTCCCACCAACGTGAGGGTCAGGGCCGTCCCCGTGGGCACCGCCGGCTTTGGAGCATGCATCCAGGACATGAACCAGGGCTGGATCGGGAAAAACGTCTGGGCCACGCCTGCGGCCATGGCCACCGGCAGCCCCAGCATCGCGTAGAAGACCATGGCTGGGCCGACGTCCGCGCGCAGTCCAAGGCCTTCCCCAGCCAGCGCCGTGTCCGTCCAGAACACGCGGAACGTGGCCCCGATGCGGCCCAGCAGGCTCGGGAAGCCAGCCCTGTCTTCAAATGGCAGAAGCCGGCCGTCGTAGTCCGGTTGGGGCGGATCCAGAGGGGCATCGGGGGGGGTATAGGGATTGCTGTTCATTTGTGCAGCTTTCGGGAAAAAATTCGTTCGAAATCACGGATGGCGATGGGGTCTCCTTCGCGCCGGAGGGGCCCCTCGAATTCCCGCGGATCCAGATCCGCGAATTCACCAAAGAGCGAGATGTTGCCGTTGATATAGGCGATGAATTCATCTTGCCGATGCCGGATGTAGGGGCGGAAGGGTTTGGAGACAAAGCCCAGGAGCGCTGAATCCAGGGCGGTCCAGGTCTGGAGGTGGGTTTCGAAGCCTTTGGGCCCTTCCCAATAGCGGTAGATCGAAACCATTTTCGCGCCCACGGCGAAAGGCGTCTTCAAACGCCCCCGTTCAGCGCGGCCTTCCACGATGTAGATCCGCAGGCCGGGCTTCCTCAGCACGAGGCGCATGGTGCCATGGAGGCCTTTTGTGTCATCCATGGACCACACGCCCGAAGGTTCCTGGAAGATGTAGAACCCCGGAACGAACTGGCAGTGGCGCCACATGGCGGCGGCCAAGCGCGGGTGGTCGAACAGCTGGTCCATGGTTCCAAGCCGCACTCGCTTGGGAGCCGTGCGGGTCTGAAAAACGAAATCCGCCCGGCGCAGAATGTCCTTGGCCTCCGCCTGGGCCAGTGGATCCAGCTGCTCGAAGGGCACCTGGGCCGGCAAGAGGGCGGCCTGGAAGGCGAAAGCCAGATACAAAATTCCGCGCATCGGTACAACTTATCAGGCTTCAAGACTTGAAAGCCGCCACCCCAAAAAATTAACCCACCGGTCCAGATCCATGCGCAGCGGCGGCGGCCGCGACCAACTATGCAGAAATGCGCCCCTTATTTCGTTACAGCTCCTGGCGGTGGGCTATCATGAAGCCACTTCTATTTGAGGCATCAATGACCGGGCTCCTGCCCTTCACACGCCGATCCGCCATGGCCTGCGTTCTGGGTGCGGTCCCGGTTTGGACACTTCTGGCCCAGGATGCCGATATTTCAGAAAAACTCTATCTCAGCGGCGAAAGGGCCTACCACGCCCGCTCCTACCCGGAAGCTTTTGAAACCTGGAACCAGCTGTTGCAAGCCTCCCCAAAATCCGGCTTTGCAGCCCAGGCCTTGATCCGGATGGCGCGTTACCACATTGACGTGGAGAAGAAGCCAGAGTCGGCCCTGCCCTTCCTCGAGCGTCTGAAAACCGAACACATCAAATCCCCCATCGCTGCGGAGGCGATGCTGCTGCGAGGGGAAATCCTGGCGGAACGCGCCAGGAAGCCCGCAGACATGAAGGAAGCCATCGCCGAATTCAACCGCGTGGTGGATCTCTATACCGACAACCCCGCCGTGGCCGGAGCCCACTACCAGCTCGGCCTGGCTTTCCAGGGCCAATCCAACTGGGGCCGCGCGCTGCAGAGTTTCTTGGAAGCCTACCGGCTGGATCCGCTGTCGGCCTTCGCGCCCAAGGCCCTGCTGCAGGCTGCCGAAGTGCTCGACATCAAAGGGGACCTGCAGGGATGCCTGCGGCTGCTGGAGCGCATTCGCGAACGGTCGCCCAACAGTCCTGAAGCCAGGGAGGCAGCCTGGCGCTTGGCGGTCCGCGTGAAGTGGCGGATGCAGAAGATGCCCTTGAAATCCGAAGGGAATTGGCCTGCGGGCAAGGCCCCGAAATGGGTCAACACCCCCACCTTGCTGGTTTCCGGTTCCGATGGAGATCTCTACATCTACGAGGACGGCCTGGATCGCGTGGACCTCCTTCGCAAAATGGAGTCGATCCCCGTGGGAGCGCTGGTGAAGGGCGCAAAGGCCATGATGATCGCTCCCAGCGGCCTGCCCTGGTTCCTCACCAAGCAGGGCTTGGCGAGGGAAGATGGCACGTTGCTGGAACTGGCTGGCAACACCCCGACAGGCGGTGTTTTGGACCGCTGGGGAACCATCTGGGTCGGTGACCGGAAGGTCGCGGCGCTCACGCTCATCGGCGCCGATGGCCAGCAGAAGGCGCTGCCTTCGCCCACCACCAACGCCCTGGCCCCCCTTCCGAACGGCGGCGTCGCCCAGGCTTCCGACGCCAACCGCGATGTGAAATTCCTGGATGCGAACGGCCAACCCCAGGTCTGGATTCCCTATGGCAAGGGCCTCCCTGGCGTGTTCCGCTACGTGGTGGCCCTGGGCAGCGACGCCGTCGGGCATGTGGCTGCCATTGTCGATGGCGGGGAATTCGAAGGCGTGGTGCTCTGGGGGCCGGATGGTGTCGTGCTTCGCCAGGCGACCTGGCGCCAGCTGGGCATCAGCGGGAAATTCGTCGCGATCGCCATCGACCAGAACGGCGGCCTCATCCTTGCAGACCGATCCAACGACCTACTCCTCCGGTTGAACTGATGCCCCGCCGCCCGCTGTACGCTCCCGCCGCCCTGCTGTTCATCAGCGGCGGCCTCCATGCGCAGGCCCCGCAACCGGACCTGGCCTTGAAAGAAGTCTTCAAGCAGGGGAAGGATCTCTGGGCCAACCAAGGCGACCGGGATGGCGCCGCCGCCAAGTTCGAGCAGGTGCTCGCCGCCTTGGAACCCATGGCCCTCCAAGGCAGCGCGATGGATCCGGAATGGAACCAGGTGCTCTGCGAGACCTACAACTGGCTTGCCATCCTGGAGGACCGGAATCCGGCCAAGAAAGCCGAGGCGGTCAAACGCATCGAGGCCCTGGTGGCGTTCGATCCGGATTTCGAGTTGGACAAGAACATCACCTCCGGGAAATTGCAGACCCTCTACGAGAATCTCCGCGGCGCCAAATTCGCCAAGGTCGGATTCACCTTCCAGCCGGATGGCGGAGCTTTGAAGGTCGACGGAAAACCAGGCCCCGCCTCGGTTTCACGCTACCTTCCCTTCGGCGACCATAAGCTGGTTTACGCCAAACCGGGCTACAGCCCCCAGGAAGTGAACCTCGCGCTGGCCCCGAAAGACGCCAAGAACGTGGACTTCAAGCTGGACCGCAACGCCTCGACCGTCACTTTCTACACCTATCCGAGCGGCACGGATGTCTCGCTGGACGGCAAGCCCCTCGGCAAAACCCCGGTCCAGCCTGCATCAGCCCAGGCGCCAGCGGAACTGAAGGCCGTGGCTGACAAAGCGGGTCTGAAAGTGGAGGATCTGTCGGGTGCCTTCATCCTGTCCGAACTGAGAGTCGGCAAGCACATCCTCGAATTGAAATCAGCCTGCTTCCGCCCCAAGCGGGTGGAATTGGACGAGTCTTTCACCACGCCCTACGCGGACCACGTCCTGGAAGCCATCAAGCTCGACCCTTCCCGCGGCACGTTGACGGTCGGCTCCGCCTGGCCGGGCGGTGAATTGTTCCTTTCGGGGCAGAGCTACGGTCCGCTGCCCTTGAACGCCGCATCGGTCTGTGCGGGAACCTACGATCTGGTGGTGAAGTACCCCTCGGGCGGCTTTTCGCAGAGGGTGGAGGTCCCCGAAAACAAGGCCGTGAGTCTGGCTGCCAAACCCAAACCGCGCCTGGCCTTCCTCGGCTTCGATGGAATGGATGAATTTCCAGGGAAAGCCCGGCTCATCGCCCAGCTCAAGAGCCTGGGCGAACGGCTGAACGAAGTGGCGTTCATCAAACCCAAGGAGGGCGAGGCCCCGCTGGAGGCCATGGCCCGCCTCAAGACGGCCAAGGAAGCCGAGCTGGTCCTCACATTGACCGTGGTCAAGGACAGGCCAGGCTTTCCGGTGGATTTGGCGCTCGGCACCCTCGGCGGCGAGGAAGAGCACATCGCGGTGAAACCCCTCGATGAAGACCCGCTGCTCGGCTTGGTGGGGAGGCTCAATGCGCAACCCCAGATCTGGGAACCCAGCCTGGGGCTGGTCGCGGCGGATCTGCCCGGCGAACCTGGCCCGGTGGTGATCAACGCCGGAGAGGCCGCCAAGGCAGGCATCCAGGTTCTGAAGCCCATCACGCAGGCCGGTGGCAAACCGGTCGCGACGGCGCTTGCTTTGCGGAAAGTCCTGTTTGAGGCCAAGGGGGATTCGCTTCCGGTGATCCAAGCAGGCCTGAACGCCAGCCTGCCCATCAACCGCGAACCCTTGGAAATCCCGCACTACGCAGCCAACCTCTGCTATCCCTTCGTGCTTGCGGAATTGCGTCTCCGCACCATTGCGGCCAAGGGCGATGAATCCGCTTTCCTGAAGCTCAACCAGGCCATCGCACTCATGCATTTCCGCCGCTACGACAAGGCGCTGGAATTGCTGCGCGACACCAAGGTATCCGGCGCCGGCAGGCCGCCCTCGGCCCTGGGGCTGGGTCAGGGAACCGTCGACTATTACACGGGGATCTGCCTCAGCAGGCTTGGAACCGTCTACATCCCCGAGGCCATCCAGGCCTTCGGGAAGGCCCAAAATTATTCCAACTCGACCCTTTTCGGCCCCGATGGGCCTCTCGTGGCTCCCCTGGCCAAGCAGGCGGCCGAGGACCTGAAAAATTAGGGGCCGATTCAAATCGGCCTGTGCGGTTCCGAGAATTTTGTTTCGGCCTCTTATGCCGGTCCGCCATAGTGATGACCGGGTTATTATTCCGCAACGGCTTTGACTGATTTTCTTGCGAGGTGCTTCATGGGCGATCGAATGAGAAGGCAGCGCGGCGAAGGGAAAGTGGGCTGCACGGTCAGCCTGCTGGTGGTGGCGATCCTGGCCGCCATCGCCATCAAGGTCGTCCCGGTCTATTACGCGGACAACCAGATCTATGACATCGTCGAGCGGAAGGCTGAGCAAGCCGCCGGCCGCACGACTGAGGAGTTGGAAAAGGAAGTCCGGATCTCGATCCGGGAATTCGGAATCCCGGAAGCCACGGCGCCGAGGGCCATCACATTCCGGAAAACCATGGCCGGAGACGTTGGAACCGTGACGGTCACCATGAAGTATTCCCACAAAGTGGATTTGTACGGCATCGCTGAGTGGCCTTTCAATGTGAACAAGACCATGGCCCACCCGGTCCTTGAGGGCATCAGGTAAGTCCATGCGTCTTCGCCCCCTTGTTTTCATCCTGCTCTCCAGCGGCTCGCTGTTCGGGCAGGACGTTTTTTTCAAGGAGCCGGAGCGGAAATGGTGGCTTCCCACCTGGGAATTGAACGGCTGGCATGAAGACACAGACCGGGGACCCGGCAAAGCCGCCATCATCCGCGACCGTTCACGCTTGAGGCTCCGGTGGCAGATCGGCGAAGAAGGCAGCTGGATCCAGTTCCGGGCCGGTTCGGCCCACTATGCCGGGAGCGATGGCAACCGGTTCAATCTCGCGCGCTTCGACAATGAATCCAGCAACGGCACACGCCTGGATCTGGCGGAACTGCGGGTCCAGACCCTGGGCGCCCGGGGCGGTGCCGAGATCCGCGGCGGTCTGGTGGAGAACGGCCTGATCTCAACAGAAAGTCTTTGGGATTCGGATCTGCGGGTCATCGGCGGGTTTGGCAAGGCCTTCCTGCGTTCCCCCGAAGGGCTGTTCGATGAACTCGGAATCCGGGCCACGGTCGGAGACGCACGTCTGCTGGCAGGCGGGCGGGTGGAAATCACGGCCATCCAGGGCGTGGCCAAATTCACCACCGGCCAGGTCTCCTGGACCTTTTTTGGAGGTCCATGGGAGCTCAAGGCCCGGGAAGAGGACCTGGCCAATTTCCGCCGGCAGAATCCCGCGACTTCCGGTTACTACGACCAGGCAACCCATTATAAACTCAACACCTACGGCGCTGCCATCTCCAGCTCGACACGTTTTCCCTTCGAGATCAAAGCCCTGCGCCACACCAACCGCGACAGCAAAGAAGAGGGCGGCGAGCTTCAGGTTTTCCTGGGCAGCCGGACGCGAAAATGGTTCCCCCAGGTGGGCTGGGTCCGGCAGGTCATGGCTCCGGGCTCCCAACTGGCCAGTGTCAATGGGGACCTCTGGTGGTTCCACGCCAATGCCGATGGCAGCCGCTATATCGTCGCCCTTCCCCTGCCTCGGAAATGGCTCGTACAGTACAGCTATCTGAATCAACGCCTCCGCAGTGCCAAGGACGCCTTGACGACGCACCGGGTGGATGTGGTCAAACGTTTCTGATGGATTGAATTTGAATACGAAGAGGCCCCCGTGGCGGGGGCCTTTCCATGGGTTACGACGAGCTAGTCCAGCTTCGGCCGGGGTCGGAGGGCCACCTTGAACAGGACGGCGCCCATCACCGCGAAGGCAGCGACTCCCAGGAGGTCAAAACCGCTGTGGCCCAACGCCCTGGTGAGGAAGTCCTCCACGTTGATGCTCTTCAGGAAGTTGGCAAGGCCTGGGCTGCCGTTGTCTTCCAGATAGCTGGAACCCCCCATGAGGAAAGCCACCAGCACGCCCATGAGCGCGCCACCGGCCACCAGGCCGGTAGCGAAGAGATTGCCTGGGCCAAGCTCTTCATCCTCGGCTGAATGCGGTTTGGTCGGGTCGACAACCTCGGCCGCATTCCTGGATTTGATTTTATTGTCCGCGAACCAGCGGATCACGCCGCCGATGAAGATGGGCAAGGTGGTTGAAAGCGGCAGGTAGGCGCCCACCGCGAAAGCCAGGGCGCGGACTTGGCAAAGCTCCATGGTGACGGCGGTGAACACGCCCACCAGCACGAACTGCCAGTCGAGATTCCGGGCCAGCAGCCCCTTAATTAGCGTGGCCATCAAGGTGCCCTGCGGCGCGGGCAGCTTTTCTCCGCCGATGCCGTAGGTCGCGTGCAGCATCTTCATGGTCAAGCCGATCACCACGGCCGCGGCGACGGCGCCGATCATCAGGCCGATCTGCTGCCTGCGGGGCGTGGCTCCCACGATGTAGCCGGTTTTCAGGTCCTGGGAAGTGGCTCCGGCGTTGGCGGCGGCGATGCAGACGATGCCTCCCACGCAAAGGGCCATGGGCTGGTAGATATCGCCCGTCCAGCCGAAACCTACGAAGATCAGGCAGGTGGCCATGAGGGCGGCGATGGTCATGCCCGAGATCGGATTCGAAGAAGATCCGATGATGCCCACGATGCGGCTGCTGACGGTCACGAAGAAGAAGCCGAAGGCCACCATCAGCACGCCCAGCATGACCTTGCTGAAGAGGCCGCTGCCGGGGATGAAGGGCAGCATGGCCATGATGACCACCAGGCCGATGGACCCGCCCACCACCACCGAGAGGGGCAGATCGTTTTCCGTGCGCTTGACGCCGCCTTCGACGGCGCCAGCCTTCATGGAGCCCATGGCGCCTTTGAAGGCCGAAACGATGGTGGGAATGGTCTTGATCAGGGTGATGAAACCGCCGGCGGCCACCATGCCTGCGCCGATCTGGCGCACGTAGGCGAAATAGATGGCGCGGTTCAACTGCGTGAAGTCATGGGTGGCCGGATTCCAGCCATAGGCGCCCGCCACCGCCACATCCTTCAGGTAGCCCAGCTTCACCAACTGGGTGGCGATGGTATCGCCAGGCACCAGGGACGCGAGCAAGGGAATGAATCCCAGCCAGGCCAGCACGCCGCCTGCGACCAGCAGCCCGGAATTCTTGATGCCCAGGATGTAGCCCACGCCCATGTATTCCGGCGTGATGTTGCCGTTGACGGTCGCCGCGGGGAAGATTTTCGATTTCATATCGGAGACCCAGGTCGGGGTTTCCGCGATGGCCTTCACGATCAGCTGGCCCACAGCGTAGACCAGGCCCACGCCCAGTCCCCAGTAGGCGGGCTTGGCCAATTCCCCGCCCTTCTCGCCCGCGATCAGCACCGAGGCGCAAGCCGTGCCTTCGGGATAGGGCAGTGTCGCGTGTTCCTGCACGATGAGGGCCCGCCGCAGGGGGATCATCATGAGCACGCCCAGCACGCCGCCCATCAAGGCCAGCGTGAAGATGGTCCAGTAGTTGAAGAAGCTCGCGCCATTCGCGCCGGGGGTCAGGAACAGGAAGCCCGGCAGGGTGAACACCACGCCCGCGGCGATGGATTCGCCCGCGGAGCCGATGGTCTGCACCATGTTGTTTTCCAGGATGGTCGAACCGCCAAATCTTTTAAGCAACGAGATCGCCACCACCGCGATCGGAATGGATGCGCTGACCGTGAGTCCGGCCCGCAAAGCGAGGTAGACCGTCGAGGCGCCGAAGATGATGCCGAAGATGACGCCGAAGATGACGGCCTTGGGCGTGAATTCCGCCATCTGGGTGTCATCGCTGACATAGGGTTTGAACAGGACTTCGTCGGACACACATCCTCCGTTGAGAACACAGGTTTCCAAAGGCTTCGAGCCTTCGATCCTACCTGGATTCCAGGCCATTCCCAACCTCGGGGAATCAAGGCGTCGGAATCTTCCTCCTTTGATGGGAAACTGGGCGGATGGAGCACCCCATCACCAGCAAGGCCAATCCCAGGTTCAAGGACCTGCTGGCATCGCTCCGTCCGACGGGCCCGGCGCGCACCCACACCTTGCTGGCCGGCGAGAAACTGATCGGGACCTGGCGAGTTGCGCCTTTTGCAGGCCGTCTGCTTCCGGATTCGCTTTGGGTGGTGGAAGGCATGGAGGTGGCGGATTCGCTTCGCGATCTGCCCTGCCCCACTCAAAGCATCGGCGAAAAACTCATGGCCCAGCTCAGCGGCTCGGCGAGCCCCCCGGCCTGCGCCTTGGTGCTGCGTCTCGGGCCCGAGCCCATCGGCCCCTTGAAAAACCGGGTCATCGTTCCCTGGGGCATCCAGGATCCAGGCAACCTGGGCGCCATATTCCGGAGCGCCGCGGCGTTCGGGTTCCAGGAGGCCCTGCTGGGGCCAGGATGCGCCGATCCCTTCAGCCCCAAGGCCCTGCGGGGGAGCATGGGCGCAGCCTTCCTGCTCCCCGTCCGGCGAGTTCAATCCTTCGACCCGGGCGATGGCCATTGGTTCGCCTTGGACAGCGGCCCAAGCGCCATCCCGCTGGATTCGGCCGATCTGGCCGAGCCCCTTCGGATTCTCGTCGGGAACGAAGGCCATGGCTGGAAGCACGAAAGCTTGCCCGCTGCCGTGCAGCGCGTGGCGATTCCCACCTCCGGGGTGGAGAGCCTCAATGCCGCCGTGGCCGCGGGCATCGCCTGTTATGAAGCGCAGCGAAGGATGGCTGGATGAAGCGATCGAAGTTGGCCAAATTGGGTGAATCCGTCGGGCTCGGACTACTGGTGGCCGCGGCCTACATGCTGCCTTTCCGCGGCGTGGGCCTTCTGGAATCAGGCCTTCTGGTGGTGTTCGCAGCGCTCGTCATGCGTCGGAGCCTGGATCCGGGCCAGCGGATGGGCTGGCTCTACCTGGCCATGTTCATCGGGGTCGCCACGGCCTTCTATTGGATGCCCGGGACCATCAAGGCCAAGGGCAACCTGGACTGGACCACGGCGGGCTTTGCGGGTCTGCTCTTCTTCGCCTATGAGTCCTTTGGCATCTGGTTGACCTGGCTGTTCGCGCGGCGCGCCTACTTGCGCACCCGCAGTGCCTGGGCCACGGCCTTCGCCGCAGGCTTCGCGACCCTGGCCTGGGAGTTCTTCGCGTTTCATGTCTACGAGTGGAGCTGGTCGGCGCCCATGAGTGGCCTGCCGTGGTTGTCCCGAAGCGGCGCCTTTCTGGGCGCCTACGGCATTTCCGCCCTGCTTTGGGCCTTCGCGGCCTACGGCATGGCGCGGCGGCAGGCCGGCGCGCCATGGCTGGTTTCCCTGCGCGCACCGGCGCTGTACCTCGCGCTTCTGGCGGGCCTTTCCGCAGCCTGGTACGCGCTTCCCCGCGAAGCGCAGCGATCCATCGATGTGGTCATGATCCAGCCCAATTTCGAGGCCGGCGCCAGGTGGCCTGGCATGGAAACGGAGATGTGGCGCCTCAGCGACCGCGCCCTCCAGGCGAACCAGCTCCCCAAGCCCGGACGGGCCACCTTGCTGGTTTGGCCCGAAAGTTCGGTGCTCGGCCGCGACGATCGTTGGCCCGATGCGAGGATGCACGCGGAGGCCCAGCGCCGGGGCATCGCCTGGCTGTTCGGGACCGAAGGCGGGCTGCTGAACCTGGTGCGCGGCGAAGCGCCCGGAAAACCCGGATTCATCCAGGCCAAGATCTACCCCATGCCCTTTGGCGAGCGGATGCCGGGGCCGCCAAGGATGCGGCGGTGGCTGGACCATGCCCTGGGGTTTTACAGCCAGGAACCGGGCGGCCTGTCGGCCGACAGCAGCTTCCTGTTCCCCTCGCCCCAGGGGGAGTTGAAGGTCCACTCCCTCATCTGCAGCGAAGCCACCATGCCCCTCCGTTGTCGCGACGGCCTGGCCATGGCCGGTGGGGAATTATTGGCCAATCTCACCAACGACGGCTGGTTCGAGCGCACCCCGGCCACCAATCTCCATGCATCGGAAATCCGCCTGAGGGCCGTTGAATTGGGCATCCCGATGCTGCGCGCCACCCTTACGGGCAAGTCGGGCATCTGCCGCGAGAACGGGGAATCCCAGCTCTGGGGCGAGCCCATGACCCAAGGCGCCTATGCCTTCTCCCTGGCCTGGAGCCCCGTCCGGACGCCAGCCCGGAGCCCCTGGCTTTTCCGGGGCCTGGTGGCCTTCTTCCTGGCGGGAACTTTGTGGTTCGGTATTCGGAAAACGGAGCGTGCGTGATGGATTTACAGGTACCTGAACCCATTGCCACCCTGAAGGGGCTCGTGGCCTTCGCCGACGAGACTTGGACCATCGAGCCCAAAGAACTGCAGATCTTTTTCCAGGCCGAAGCCGTGTACTGGACGGCCAGCCGGACGGTCGAGCAGTGGCGGCGGCTGCTGGCCTGCTCCCGGATGCTTACCGCCCGCCTGCAATCCGAAGAGGGCAAGGGCGGGCGCCTGGTCGGCACCACCCGCGTCTGGTCGGACCGGGCCTACGAGGCCAAACTCTACGACGTCGTGACCGCCGGGGACATGAAGGGCCTGGGCATCGCCTCCACGCTCGTCCGCTGGGCCTTGCGACACCCCTCCACCGGCGACGTGCAGCGCTTCGTGCTTGAAACCCGGGATGCCGGGGACCTGTACACACGCTTCGGGTTCAGGCGGTCCGAGGACGTCAACACCGTGCACATGCGCGCGACCGCCGCAGATCTTGAAAAGCTGGGGCTGCGCGGATGAGGCCGCTCATCCTGGCCTCCGGTTCCCCCCGCCGCAAGCAGTGGCTGGAGTCCCTGAGCATCCCTTTCGACATCCTCGCGCCGGATATCGATGAGACCCCGCTGGAGGCGGAGGACCCGGCGGACCTGGTGCTGCGTCTCGCCAAGGGCAAGGCCTCGCTCATCTCCGAAGCCAATCCGGGGCGCTGGGTGCTGGCGGCGGACACCACGGTGGCGGTGGACCATCACACGCTGAACAAGCCGGTGGATGTCGAGGACGCCGTGCGGATGCTGCTGCTCATCCAGGGCCGCCGCCACGAGGTCCACACCGGCATGTGCTTGCAACGCGATGAGGCCGTCCACGCCTTCGTGGACACCGCCGAAGTGTTCCTGCGGCCCCTCAGCGAGGCTCAGGCCCGCTGGTACGTGGCCAGCGGCGAGCCCATGGACAAGGCCGGCAGCTACGCCGCCCAGGGCATCGCCGCACTCTTCATCGAGCGCATCGAAGGCAGCTTCGCCACCGTGATGGGGCTGCCAGTGGAGCGGCTGAGCGCGCTGATGCAGGAGCTGGGCCTGTTGGAACGCTGGATCGGGATGCCGAGGTAACGGGGACTCATGCCTGGAATTCGTCCTTGCCTTCCGTCTTCACATTCTTGGGATTGAAGTCTTCCAGCATGCGGTATTTCACGCCCTCCACGTCCTTGAACTGGCCGGCGCGGATGGCCCACAACGCGAACATGACGAAGCCCGCGGCGAAGGCGACGCCCACGGTCGTGAAAACGATGATGAGGGTCCAGTTCGTGGTTTCCACGCGTCCCTCCTTTCAGAAAATGTTGCGTTGGGGGCTTTCCGGGATGCCGGGCTTGGCCGCTGCGGCGCGTGGGCGCCTAGTTGTTCGCCACCAGGAAGAGGTCGTATTTCCAGGCGATGAGCAGGGGCACGGAAAGCATGAGCAGGAAGAAGATCAAGGAGCGGGCCAGGACCCAGTTTTCCTTCAGGATCTGCAGGACGGAAACCGGCGGCTCGGGTGTGGACTCGACTTCGGGTTCATGTTCGGAATGCGTGTTTTCGGTCATGTCAAAACTCCTGCTTGATACTTCTTATGGAGCGAGGCGCGGTAACGGACTTCGAATTTCCGCTGAGCACCATCCATCGCGTCGGCCTGCGGCCGACATAAGGAGCCGTAAGGACCCGGCCAGAAATGCGCTGGCCGGGCCCTTACGGCTCCTAACTTTCCGCCACTTCGCCGAACATGCCCACGAGGTAGAGCACGCCGAAGAAGAAGAGGTAGAAGAGGACATAGCGCAGCATGACGATGTAGCTGCTCACTTTGGGTTCGGCGGCTTTCTTGGGCGCGGCCATCCTCGCCTCCTTATAGATCTTCCGTGGAGGCCTTGAACTGGGCCAGGGCGTCCAGGAAAGGACGTTTGTCCTTCATGGTGAAAAAGAACATGCCCACTTTCCGTTTGTCCGTGGACTTGCGGAGCTTGGGGTTGCGCTCGCCTTCGAGCCGCTCGCGGATCATGATGTTGCCCGTGCGGTAGTGGCAGTCGTTCATGGCGCAGCCGCACACGAAAGTCGCGTCGGCGCCGTTGGCCAGAGCCAGCTCCATCTGGGTGGGTTTCACCATGCCCGAACAGGGCAGGATGATGATCTTCGTCTCGGGATCATCGGCCAGGGCTTTGTGGGGGCCCATCATGTCGTGGATGGGAATGCTCCGTTCGCAGACGAAGCCCACGATGACCCTCTTCTTCTTTTCCACTGGGATGGCGGATTGGATTTCGCTCATTGGGCACCCGTCTTGAGGAGGGCCAGCACATCAGCCTCGATGGTCTTGGAGTGGGTGTTGGGCAGTTCGATGGCCTGGAAGGGGCAGGCGCCGACGCAGATGCCGCATTCGGAGCAGCGGGGCGCGAAAACGACCGCGATCAGCTTGAATTTGGATCCCGGAGCCCGCTCCTGCATGGTGATGGCCTCGAAGGGGCAATCCAGGGAGCAGAAGGTGCAGCCTGTGCACTTGGCTTCGACGACTTCGGCGATGTTGTCGCGGCGGTCCTTGGGGTAGAAGGGCGCCACGAACAGCAGGATGGTCGCAGAGCCCAGGATGATCCAGGCCCAGTTCACGCCGACTTTCTCCATCAGGTAGTAGGGGAACAGGTACCAGGCGTCGTACCGGATGACATCGACCAGGTAGCCGATCTGGGCCGGGGCGTCCGAGGGGATGAAGCCCTTGTCGCCAGCCAGCACCGGGTACTGGGCGATGAGGTCGTTGGTGACGTTCACGGCCGGGTAGACGCCGGCGGCCACAAGGATGAATCCGAGCGTGAGGAAATTCACCGCCCGGCTGGGGGTCACCACCGGCTCGTGGAGGCGGATGAAGTGCATCCAGATGAGCCAGAAAATGAAGGTCGCGCCGCCGATGTGGAAGAAGAAGAACCGGGTCAGCGTGAAATCGCGGATGGCATCGCCGCCGATGAAAAAGGCCGAGAGCCCCTGGCCGATGAGCGGCACCGCTTCAAGCCATCGCTGCGTCGACACCACCAGGGAGTAGGCCCGCGCGTCCCAGACCAGCAGGTAGCCCGTGATGCCCACGAAGAGCACGAAGATGAGCAGCAGCACGCCCGAGACCCAGGGCAGCCAGCGCCAGGACCGGTGGCGGTCCGTGAAGTAGACGCGGAGCATGTGGAGGATCGTGGTGATCATCATCGCCGCGGCGCCCCAGCGATGGATGCCCCGGACCACGGCACCGTAGGGAATGCCGGTCGCGGGCGAGATCGCGGCCACCACCGGAATGCCGTTTTTCAGGAGGAGCTGCCCGTTGGCATCCTTCAGGAGGACCGGCAGCGAGGTGATGTAGTTCACCGAGGTCCAGGCGCGGTCCAGGGTCGGGATGTAGTACATCCAGAGCATGATTCCCGAAAAGATCAGGAACCAGAAGGTGTACAGCGGCAAGGCCCCGTGGAAATACAGGGGATTGTTCTCCTGGGTGGTGAAGAGGTTCAGCCCCTTTTCAAGGCTGACTGTCAGGTTCTTGGTGAGACTGAGGAACTTCTTGTACATGCCTGCCCCTACTCTTCCACGCGGGTCTTGGTATGCGAAAGATAGGCGGCGCCGACTTCCATGAGGGCCGCCCAGATGAAAGCCCAGCCCAGCCAGCGCACGACGTTGAACTGCTGGAAGGGATTGTCGTTCGTGCTCACGCCGCCGCTCAGGGCCTTGATGTGGGGCAGGTCGCCCACGGTCGCCCAGTTGTTCGTCAGCGCGCCATCCACGACTTTATTGACGATGGCGGGCGCTTTTTCCTGCCGGAGCTTGCCGCCCAGGGGCGCCTCGTGGATCACGTCATGGAGCTCGGCGGAAATGCTGTTGGCTCCAAGCACGAAAAAGATCCCCAGGCCCGTGACCAGGAAGATGGTGCCGAATACATTGCGGGTTTTCACGGTCAACCCCTAGTCGTTTTGGTTGAGTGGTGGGAGTCGGAATGGAGCAGGAAGAAGCGGTCGGCCCAGCGGTCCAGCCAGGACCTGCGCAGCTGAAGCGTCCCCTTGGCTTTTTCCTCGGCGTAGACGACGATCGCGAGGGCCGCCAGGAGCAGGAGGAAGAGCGTTCCGGTGGCGATGATCGCCACATAGGTGAGCATCGTGGGACCCGCAAAAAAGGCCCGCCAGCGGGCGATCGTCTGGCTCAGGAATACAATCCCGAAGACCACTGCGGTCCATTTGCTGATCTGGATTCGCCGCCGATTGTACACGTCAGGCTCCCGCGGCTTTGGGTTTGGCGGCGGCCGCTTTGGCCGCTGCGGCCGCGGTCTCGGCGTCCTTCTTCGAGGCCCATCGCGAAAGGCCGATGAAGGTGCCGAGCACGATGCAGGCCAGCCAGCCGAACACATGCACCTTCCAGAGCTCCATGCCCTTGGGGTGCCCGCCTGCCAAGGCGGCGGCAGGCGTCTTCCACAGGTTCAGGGCGGGCCTGAAGTGCTCCAGCCGGTCGTAGGCCACATCCAGGGTCATGCCTGGGTTCGCGGCCATGAGCTGCGCCGCGGCGGACTTGGCGGACTGGTTCCACTCGCGGATGTCGCCGAAATAGTGGTAAAGCGTGTTGGCCGACATGGAAATCAGGATGAAGGCCACGAAGAAAATGTGGAAAGTCTCCCACCATTTCTTGTTGTCCCGCTTCATCACGTAGCCCCAATCCTGGAAATAGCCCATCAGGAGGAAGAACCCCATGGAGTAGTACCAGAGCGGCGCGTCGCGGTGGAGATCCGCGATGCTGTTGATGATCAGGAAGCTGAAGACGATGAAGTAGATCAGTCCGCCGATGCCGATCCAATTGGCGATCTGGCGCTTGCCCCATTCTTTCTCCGGGCGCATGTCCAGGAAGAGCGCCGCCAGCACCAGGGCCGGCACGCCCACCGTCAGCACCGTGGCCAGGTAGGGATCCTGCAGTTTCAGCATGTGGTACATGGCCAGGAAGTACCAATCCGACAGAATCGGGTTGGGCGTCACTTCAGGATTCGCGGGGCTGCCTTGGGCCGCGGGGATCATGATGACCACGGCCAGGATCACTGCGAACACCGCGAACTTGGCCCAATTGCTGATGTTCATGCGCTTGAAGCCGCGGTGGTAGACCCGCAGCTCGAAGAAAATCATGGGGATGAAGCTCAGCATGAAGTGGAAGGCGTAGAAGCGCGTCACGGTCGCAGGGCCGATGGACGTGCCGCCCAGCAGGATCTGGGCGGTCGTCTTGCCCTGGTTCGTGGAATTGATGAAATCGCCGAGCGGTATCCAGCTCGGGTTGAGGTCCAGGTAGGTGGGGAAGGTCGCCATCACCTTGGTGGCCCACAGGGCCCGCTGGTTCCAGATGAGCAGGTAGCCCGTCAATCCCGAATACATGCCGATGATGAGCAGCAGCATCGCGATGATGAAGCTCAGCTCATTGGGCTTCTTGTAGTCGCCTGTGAACCAGATGCGGTAGCACTTCATGGTGGCCAGGATGATGAAAGCGTCCGCCCCGTATTTGTGGAGGCCCCGCGTGATGGCGCCGATGGGGATCAGGCCCCACTTCCAGTTGGCTTGGATCTCCTCGACGGAACGGAAGGCCTGATCCGTGACCGGGATGTAAAAGATCATCAGGACGACGCCGCTGACGATGACGATGATCCAGACCCAGTACCACATGCCCCCGATGCTGTACCACGGGTTGGTCTTGGCCTTCTCCACGTGGGATTCGTCGAAGAGGTCCATCTTGTCCCAGCGCTCCGTCAGCCAGCCCCACAGGCTCGGGCCCAGGTTCCAGAACCAATGCCAAAGCTGGCCCACGACCCCGCGCTGCGGCAGCAGGCTGCGGAACCAGGCCGGGCGGCCCAGGAACCAGAGGATGATGCGTTCGAGAAAGTCAGCCAACGCCGCCTCCTTCCGTATCGGTGATGACGATTTGGCCGCCCTTGATATCGAACTTCATGAATCGCGGTGGACGCGGAGCGGGTCCCGAGACGACTTTTCCGCGCAGCAGCGTGCCGGTCCCGTTGTCCTGCTTGCGGGTCGGATCGTAGACCGAGAGATGGCAAGGACAGGCGAAATAGGGATGGACGGGTTCGGGCGGCTTGTAGTTGTACCCGCCGTGCAGTTCCGACGGGTTGGTGATGAAATTGAAGGTGCAGCCCAGGTGCGGGCAGATCCGCTGGACCACGACGAACCAGGTCTTCTGGTCGGCCGGGTCCACGCCGGGGACATCGTCGGGCAGCCGCACCACGAACCCCGGGATCTTGGCGCCCTGGGATTTCTGGGAGCTGTATTCCACCGAGGTGCGGACGTAGATGAAGTCCTTGTAGTCCCATGGATTTTTCAGGTCCGAGAGCTCCGCCACAATCTGGTCCGCGCTGCCGGCCTCGTCGGGCGGAGCCATGGCGGACTTCAAGCCCCCGGCCATGGTGGGCTTGAAGAACCGCATGATCGTGTGCATCGCGAGCACCGCGCCACCCAGGATCGGGATGGTCGTGGCCCCCTTGAGGAACAGGCGTCTCTGGTTTTCGGTCAGCATCTCACCCTCACTCGTGCTCGTAGGTCTTGCTGCGTACGCCATCCACCAGCATCCACCGCTGCTCTTCGGTGAGCATGCCCCGCCAGGAAGGCATGGCGGACCATTGATGGACGTAAAGGCCGAGCGCCTGCGAGGACATGGTGTCTTTGATCGATGGAGGGATGCTCCGGAACTGGCCGCCCTCGGAGATGCGCCAGAAGAGGAACTGGTCGGTGGTTTCCGCCATCGCCTTGCGGTTCTGGAAATTGAAGGGCAATGGATTCAGTTGCCTGCTCAACGGCCCGTTGCCCTTGGCGATGTCGCCATGGCAGACGCTGCAGTTCTCGCCGTAGATCTTCCAGACATCGCTGAAGTTGGTGACGCCCTTGGCGGCGATGGAGCGGCTCCAGACGTAGAAGACGGAATCCCAGACGGGGACCGAGTCCCCTGACACGAATTCCAAGCCGCCCCGCTGGGTTTGGATCGAATCCATCCAGCCAAGACCGGGTTTGTACTGGAGCTTTCCGCTGGCATCCTTCAGCGGCTTCTTGTCAGGCCCCAGGACCGGGCCCGGATGCTGGATCAGCTTCGCGTTCGGGATGCCCAGTTTCTCGGGCATCGAACCATAGGCGATCAACTGGAAGAGCTGCCCGGGCGTGCGCTGGAAACGCCAATTACGCTCATTGAAATTCGGCCCGTTGAGGGGCGCGGTCTCCGGCATCCGCCCTTCCTTCTCCAAGCCCTTCCGCACGACTTGCTTATCAGCGGGAAGCGCGGCCTCCTTGGAGAGATCCAGGCGCTCCTGCGCGGTCAGGTAGGTGCCGTGGCAGGTGGCGCAATTGGCGTTGTAGACCTGGCGGCCCTTGAGGGCCGAGGGCATGTTGTTGGGATAGAACACCGAATCCGACCCGATTTCCAGGCTGGGCGCGCCGCCGCCTTCGGCCTTGGTGAGGCCTGCGGGACCGCTTTGGGCGGATTTCTTTGTAGTCAGGCCATGGTCTGAACAACCGATGGCGGCCAAGGCCAGAAGGATGGCCAGGGCTGTGGACACGGCCGAAAATGGGATCGGGAGTTTGAATCGCGTCGTCATTTAAGTTCCACTGGGACGGATCCAGGCGAGCACAGCCCAGACGAGAATGATCAGGTACAGGATGACGAGGGCGAAGGGAGCCTTCCCATGGCCGATCTTGGTGCCGGAGACCTCTTCCATCGGCTCTTCATCATGTGGATTCTTCATTGGATCGGTTGCCATGGTGACCTCACTTGGCCTTAGCCGGAATTGGCTTCGCGGAAGGCGCCGGGCCGGCGGGGGCCGGGGCCGTCTGGCTCGGCAGTTGGCTGTAATCGCTTTCCATGCCCTTCAGCTTGCCCAAGCCCTTGTTGCGGGCCACGTACTTCAGGAAGGCCGCCAGCGTGAGGCGCTGCTCGGCCGTGAGCGTGTACTCCCAGCGCGGCATCTGCGTGGCGGGCACGCCCCGGCTGATGCGCCAGAACCACGTATCGACGTTGTAGCGCTGGAATTTCTCATCCCAGAAATTCGCCGGCCGCTTGGTCATGCCGAAAGCCGCCTGCCCGTGGCCGTCCGCGTCGAGGCCATGGCAGGCCGCGCACTGGTTGTTGAACAGGCCCTTGCCGTAGTTGGCGTATTTCCTCTTGGTCATGAGGGCTTTCATCTCGAGAGGATCCGTGGGTTCCACCGCGGGTTCCTTGAAATCGATTTCGGTCCAGGCCGAGAAAAGCGGGTCTTCCTCCCGCTTCTTCTCCAGGGATTCCTCGGTGACGTCGATCCCGTTGATCCGGTTCTTGTTCACGATCACCAGCAGCGTCCCCCGCGCGGCTTGGGCATCGTGGCTGGTGCCGAAGAGCAGTTCCTCGATTTCCATCCTGTACTTGTAGGGGACCTCGATGTGCTCCTCGTACCGCTTGTTGTTCCGCGCCTCCTGCTCCGAAGGCGTGTAGTTCCACTTGGCCAGGGTTTCCTGGGTGCCCTTCAACGGACCGGTGGTCCAGGTGAAGGGCTCCAGCCGCGCGTGCCTCAGCTTGCCCGTTTCAGGATCCAGCGCGCGGGTTCCATCGGGTCCCAGGCCTTGGAGATAGGCCGTCAGGTCGATGAGTTCCTGGTTGGACAGGTAGTCGAAGCGGGGCATGTTGGAACCGGGCTTCACGTAGCGCGGGTTCTGGTGGTGCAGCATATGGTACTGGTCGGGAAATTTCCCGCCGATGTTCGCCAGGTCCGGACCGGATCGTTCCGAGCCGATCATGTGGTAGGCATCGTAGAAATAGTCCGAAGCCTTGGATTTCGGGCCATGGTCCCAATCCTGGGGGCGGCTCACCATGGAGTGGCAATACCAGCAGCCTTCCCGCTTGTAGATCTCGCGGCCCCGCAGCTCCTGCGCGGTGTAGTCGCGGAGGTCCTTGGGCTGGGCGGGCCTGAAGGTCATGCGCGGCACCAGCACGACCACGAAGATGATGCTGGAAAGGATCAAGCCCATGCCGATGGAGGGATATAGATAGTTGGCTCGGGTAGTGCTCATCGTGGGGGTTCCTCTACCTTGGGTGCGGATCAGGCTTGGGTTGTGGAGGACAGGGCCGGCGCAGCCGCCGTGGCTGGCGCAGCTTCTTCCAGCGGATCTTCAAGCGGGTCCTCCTTGAAGACCAAGGTCTTGAACACGTTGTAGACGAAGAGGAGCTGCCCCGTGACGATCAGGAGCCCCGAGAAAGCGCGCATCGCCATGAATGGGGCCACCATGATGACGCCGCGGTAGACCGGGGTGCCTTCCTCCCAGGCCGCGGCCTGGATGAGGCCCGCGATGGTGAGGGAGGTCATCATGATCACCGTGCCCACCAGCGAGAGCCAGTAATGGGCGTTGGCCAGGCGACGGCTGTACCATTGGCGGCCGCTCACGCGCGGCACGCAATAGTAGATGGCGCCCCAGGCGATGAATCCAAAGGTCCCCAGCAGCGCGAAATGCGCGTGGCCCACCACCCAATGCGTGAAGTGGAGATACCAATTGATCCACCGCGTCGCCTGGAAGGGCCCCGTGAAGCAGGTGAGCAGGTAGAACCACATGGCCGTGATGATGAACCGCAGGGGGATATTGGTGCCCAGCATGCCCCACTTGCCCTTCATCGTGAGGAAGAAGTTCACCAGCACGCTCATCACGGGAACGAGCAGCATGATCGAGGAGATCACGGCCACGGCCTTCAGCCATTCGGGAACCGGGCTCTGCAGCAGGTGGTGGGTGCCCGTGGGCGTGTAGAACATGGCGATGGTGCTGAACCCCACGATGCTGAGCAGGTGGGAATAGAGCGGGTTCTTGGTGATCTTGGGGAGGAAATAGTAGGTCAGGCCGATGCCGTTGGTGGTGAACCACAGGCCCAGGATGTTGTGGCCATAGAACCAGTTCGCGATAGCGTCGCCCGCCCCCGGGACGTCGAAGAACACCTTGTTGCCGATGATGTAGACGATGGGGAACCACATGGTGGTGCCGGCCACGTACCAGGTCGTCACGTAGAGCTGCTTTTCCTTGCGGTTCAAGACCGTCATCCAGACGAGCCAGCAGTAGGCCAGCAGTGCGGCCAGCAACGGAATGTCGAGGAACCAAGGCATTTCGGCGTATTCCCGGCCCTCGGTGATCCCGTTGGTGATGCAGAGCATTCCCGCGACGATGACCGCGTTCCAGGCCAGCATCAGGATGTTGCCGATCCGCTCGCTATGGAGCTTGGTGCGGCAGAGCTCGGGGATCACGTAGAAGATGGCCCCCACTGTCGACATGGAGATGAAGCCAAAGGCCACCACATTGATGTGGGTCGGGCGGAGTCGGCCGAAACTGAGCTGCGCCACGCCGTGGACCAGGTCCGGCGCATAGTATTCAGTGGCCGCGATCAGGCCGAACAGCGTGCCCACCAGCACCCAGATCGCTCCCGAGATCATGAATCGCTTGGAAGCGCTGTGTTCCACGTCCAGCCAGGCCAGAAAGCGGTCCCACCAGCTTCCGAACCCAGCATCTAGTTTTGTGTCGAGTCTCGCTTCCATGGGCGGATTCCCCAAGCCGTTGCGGCAGAAAAACGTTGGTGATTCGAACGGTGGCCCGGCATACAGGGCCGTTATAAAAAACCAGGGCTGCACTGGTTATTCGGTAACGGCCCCGGATCGGAGCCGTCGCGAAGGGCAGGTGCAACCCTAAGGCTCAACAAAGTGATCCATGGCCGACCATTCCCCGCTTGGTGTATGACAGTTTGAAATGAGCGGGGGGGACTGGTCCAGAGAAAAGATCTCAGAATCAGGAGCCGCCCGCGCCTGCCCCCCGGGATGCACCAGGAGCCCGGCGGCCCGGCCGGATGCCTTCCGGGGCGCAGTCCCGGCCGCATATGTCGGACGCGGGACGACGTAGGCTGGTACACTCGCGCCCATGCTCCCCCTCATCGACCTGGATGCCGGCCTCGCCAGACGGGGGCCCCCATGACCGCTCCTCGGATCCTCGGGGGACAGCGCTATGCCTGGGTGGCGAATCTGGCTTCCTCGGAAGCGGCGCCCGGCCACGCGGCCTGTGCCTGGCAACTGGTCCGGCGGGAGGGCGACGGCGCGCGTTTTCTATTGCAGATCTGGGATCCCAGGCCCTCCGACAAGGAATTGGACCAGATTAAGGAAACTTTCCTTAGCCGCTTCCTGGATGGCGAGCCCTGGGATCCCTCCGGCTGCCGCTTCGGGTTCGATGAGACCCAGATCTGGTTTCTCCAGGAGCTCCCGGGCACCCCCCTGCCGCGCTTGGCTTCGGAATGGACCGCGCCGCAGCGCAAGGCATTCGGGAAGCATGTGGAAAAAATCCTCGCCCAGAGTTCCCACCCGCGGCTGCTCAGCCCTGATGTCATTGGCATGAAACCTGGCCTCACCCTGATCCCGCGGGTCATCGGGACACCGCCCCGTACCTTCGAAGCCTTCATGGAGGAGCTCAACGCGCTGGAGACCCTGCCGGCCACGGGCCCCGTATCCCTTCCTTTCGAGCAGCCCCGCGAGCTCTCCGGATCCGCCCACGGCGCCCATCCGCGGCCGCGGCCAGGAGATGACGGTGCTCAAGTCCCTGATGTTCGGGCTGAGCGCGCCGGCCCCCATGGAGCGGGTCACCGTGATCCAAGGCGAAGAAGGGCTCGGCCAGGATGAGCTGGCGGCTTGGTCCGCAGCCTCCGCCCAGACCGAAGGCATCTGGGTCCACCATCTCGAAACGCTGCTGGATGAGGAGCCCGGCGCTTTCCTGGAACGCCTGTTGCAAAGCATCCTCTTCGGCGCGGAAGCTGAACTCTATGCGCAGAAGCCGGATGTGGCCCGGACCGTTTCCCGCCGCGTGCCTGCCTTCGCCTTCCTGACCGGCGGAAGGACCAAGTCCCCCGGGGGCCCCGTGGAGACCGAGGAGATCAAGGCCGCGTTGACCGCGATGGAATTCGCCATGTCCATCCACCATCGGCTGGTCCACCTCTCCACCCTGGAGCGCGCTTCCAACGAAACCCTCGGCCTGGTGCGCGACCTGGTGCTCAGTTCCAAGATCCCCTGGCTGCTCTGCGCAACCCGCAGCCCCCACCTGAAGCCCCTGCTTTCGGCCTTCCGCGGGGATTCCCAGGAAATTTCGGTGGTCAACCTGGACCGCATGGAGGACGAAGACCTCCACGACATCCTGGGGGACCTGCTGGGGCCCCACGATCTGCCCAAGGACTACCAGAAGGAGCTGTTCCGCCTGAGCCTGGGCAACCCTGGGCTGCTGCTGAGTTTCCTGGAATTGGCCCAGCAGGAGGGGACCATCGCCTCCCACGGAGGCCGCTGGGTGCTGGCGCCCGGGAAACGGCGCACGCCCCGGGCGCAGGAGGACCTGGTGGGCCAGATCCTCATGGGCCGGCTCTCCAGGCTGGGTCCCGCCGCCAGCGTGCTCGTCAGACTGCTCGCCCTGGCCGACCACCCGCTGGATCCCCAGGTGCTGGGCGCGGCGCTTGGATTGGGCGGCGATCCCCTGGAAGACGCCTTGGCCGCGGCCGTCAACTCCCGCCTGGTGCAGATGCAGGATTCCCGCGCCAGCATCCCCGATGTGCGGCTGCGGGAGCTGGTCCTTTCCAATACGCCCCAGCCGGAACTCAAACGCCTGGCCCGGGCCCTGCTGGGCGCCATGGAGCCCGACGGGCGCGCCATGCTCAGCGTGCGATTGAATTCCCTCGCCAATGATGAAAGCTCGGCCTTGGCCCAGGTGATGCAGGCCATCGAATCCCAGTCCCTGCCCCCCTTGGAAGCCCAGCGGATCGTGGACCAGGCGCTCCAGCTCCACCCCACCCCGCCCCAGCAGGTGCGCCTTTGGGAATTCCTCGCAGATGCCTGGGCCTCGTCGCCCTCGGCGCCCCAGGTGCTGGAATCCCTTGGCCTCGCCATCGCCGCCATGGAGGGGATTCCCGAAACACCGGATGGCGCCCATGCCAGCCAGATGGCCAGGCTGCTGCGGAAGAAAGCCCGGCAGGAAATCCGCATGCGCCGCTTCGTGGACGCCCAGACCTCCATCCACCAGGCCGCGGAGCTGCTGGTGGACCATCCGCTGCATCCGGAACAGCCGCGGTTGAGGCTGGCCCTGGGTCGCGTCTATCTGCTTCAAGGGTTCCATCACAAAGGCCTTCGCGTTGGAAGAAGGCCTGCAACTGCTCAGCTCGAGCGGCGCCAAGGGCAACCGGGAAGACCAGATGGCCCTGCTGCTGGAGTTGGGACAGGCCTTGGCCCACCAATCCCAGTTCCAGCGGGCGGTGGCCATGCTGCAAAGCGCCCAGCGGCTCCTGGAGCACGAGCAGAACTTCAAGGGCCTGGTGGGGGTGAACATCGCTCTGGGCCACGTGTACCAGGCCCAGGGCCAGCCCGAGGCGGCCCACACGCTGTTCCGGGAGGCGCTGCGCACCTCCCGCGTCCAGGGCAGCCTGGAGGGGCAGGCCAAAAGCCATCTGGCGCTCGGCATGTTCCGCAGCGTACAGCAGTGGCTCGGCCCGGCCCTCAGCCACCTGGATCTGGCCCTGGAGCGCTTCCAGCGGCTCGAAGACCAAGTCCTCACGACCCACACGCGGATCTGGAGGGGCGCGCACGCTGGCCGCCCTGGGGGATTTCGTGGAGGCGGAGCACACGCTGCTCCAGGTCCTCATGCTGCCCCAGCAGGGCCTCACGCCGCTGGAGCAAGGCGACCAGGTCTTTCTCCAGGCGGGAAGTCGCGGCCTTCCAGTCCTCATGGAGGGATGCTTCCAGGCTGTTCCAGAATGCGGCGCTGCTCTACGAGGCCTCCGGGCCTGGTGTGGCGGCAGCGGCTTTCACTCCTGCGCCACCTGCAGGCCGAAGCCCAGGAATCCATGCGCAGCAAGAATTCCAGCGCCCTGGAAACCTGCTGGACGCTGCTCGAACTGCTCAAGGGCCCCGTGGAGGGAGCGGCTCGAGGTGGCTGGAACTCGAATGGCACAAGGCCCACGCGCTCCTGCTGACCACCACGGAAATGAACGAGGCCGTCGCCACCGAAACCCTCATGACCTGGGGCGAGGTCGGCGCCGCCGCCCGCGAGCTCCGGTTCCCGGCCATCGTGCTGGAAGCCACGGCCCAGGGCGCGGATCTCCTATTGAAGCGCGGAGAGAGATTGGGCGCCCGCGGCAAACTGCAGGATGCCTTCCAAAGTTTCCAGGAACTCTGGACCCGGGTGCCCGAGAGCCATGAGACCCTCTTCCTTGGCCGCACGGACATCCACCGCTTCAGGCAGGCGGTGGAATCCGCCGGGCTGCGATTCATCCTTCCTGAACGCGTGGACCCGCTCGCCGACTGGACCGCCAGCACCGCCAACCTTCCCCCCGCCACGCCGACCCCATCGCCCTCCAGCCCGACCCAGCATCTGCCATGAGCCATGAAAGCCCCGCCACCCAAGCCGTGACCATTCCCCAATTGCGGGCTTGGGCCGCCGAAGGCCGCAAACTGGTGATGACCACGGCCTATGATTCGGTCACGGCCCTCCTGGCGGAGGCCGCGGGCGTGGACATCATCCTGGTGGGCGACAGCGTCGGAAACGTTTGCCTCGGCTTCGAAAACACCCTGCCGGTGACCATGGCCATGATGAACCACCATCTGGAGGCGGTGGCCCGCACCAAACCCAAGGCCTTGCTCATGGGCGACATGCCCTACCTGAGCTACCACCTCAGCCTCGAGGACAGCATCCGCAACGCCGGCGATTTCATCCGCCGCGGCGCGGCGGCGGTGAAGCTCGAGGGCGGCGCCAAGCGCCTGCCCGTGGTGAAGGCCCTGGTGGATGCGGAAATCCCCGTCATGGGACACATCGGGCTGACGCCCCAGTCCTTCCATGCCATGGGCGGTTTCAAGGTCCAGGGGCGCGACAGCGAGCACGCCCTCCAGATCCTGGAGGACGCAACCCGCTTGCAGGACGCAGGCTGTTTTTCCGTGCTGCTTGAGGGCATTCCCGCGGAACTGGCCCGCCGGGTGACGGATTCGCTCGAGGTGCCCACCATCGGCATCGGCGCCGGGCCCCATTGTTCGGGCCAGGTGCTGGTGATCCACGATGTGCTCGGCCTCCTTCCGGGCAAGCCGCCCAAATTTGTCCGCCGCTATGCCGATGGATTCGAGCTGCTTTCCAAGGCGCTCCAGCAATTTTCAGAGGATGTCCGCGAAGGAGCCTTTCCGGGCGAAGCGGAGTCCCACTCCCCCAACGCCGTGACCCGCGCCATCGAGCACTGGCGCCCAGAGAACCCCGATCAGGAGTGATGGATTCCCATGCGCGTCGTCCACAACGTTGCTGAGCTTCGCATTGCCGTAAAGGCCATGCGCGAGCAGGGTCTCCGCATCGGCTTCGTGCCCACCATGGGCTTCCTGCACGAGGGGCACGCCTCCCTGATCCGCCAATGCAAGAGCCGCTGCGACGAGACCGTGGTGAGCATTTTCGTTAACCCCACCCAGTTCGGGCCCAACGAAGACCTGTCCAAATACCCCCAGGATCTCGAAGCGGACCAGAGCCTGTGCCTGAAACTGGGCGTGAGCCTGCTGTTCCTGCCCGACACCGCGGAGATGTACCCCCAATTTCCAGACTTTCATCGAACCGGGCCGAGTGGCGGAGCCACTCTGCGGGAAATACCGCCCCGGCCATTTCCGGGGCGTGGCCACGGTGGTGGCGAAACTCTTCAACATGGTGCAGCCCGACCTGGCCTTCTTCGGCCAGAAGGATCTGCAGCAGACCGCCGTCCTTAAGCGCATGGTCAGGGACCTGAACCTGCCCGTGGACATCGCCGTGGTCCCCACCCTGCGGGAATCCCGACGGCCTGGCCATGAGCAGCCGCAACGTGTATTTGAGTCCCGACGAGCGCAAGCGGGCCTCAGCATCAGCCTCGCCCTCTTCTCTGCTGAAGCTGCCTTCCGCGCAGGCGAAAGGAATGCCGCGCGACTCCTCGACCTGGCCCAGGAATGCCTGTGGGGCGTCGACGAGCTCCAGTATTGCGAATTGGTGGATGCCCAGAGCCTCGAGTCCCTGACCGGCCAGGTGGACCGCACGGCGGCTCTTTGCGTGGCTGCATTCGTTGGTAAAACGAGACTTATAGACAATATTCTCCTGAATCCAACTCCCGAGGCCTCGGGGCTGCTGGGGCTGGGGCCGTCGGCTTGATCGGTGGCGCGAGCCGGGCTTTGACATCCGGCCCGGTCCGATCCATCTTTATACGTCGGCCGGGACTCGTCAGGAGCCTGGACCAGGAGGCACCCCATGCTGCGTCACTTTGCTGGGCAAGATCCACCGCGCCACCGTGACCCGCGCGGACCTGGATTACGTCGGCTCCATCACCCTGGATCCGCTGCTCGTCAAGGCGGCGGGATTCATGGAGAACGAGAAGGTGGACATCTACGACGTGACCAACGGCGCCCGCATCTCCACCTACGTGATCCCCGGCATTCCGGGCTCCGGTGAAGTCGGGATCAACGGGGCCGCGGCCCACCTGGTCAATGCCGGGGATCTGGTGATCATCGCCAACTACGGCTGGATGAGCGCCGAAGAAGGCGCCGCCCTGGAACCCAAGGTGGTGTTCGTGGATGGCGAGAACCGCATCACCCGGCTGGCCACCCAGGAACGGACGCCGCCAGTCGAAAAGTCGTTCGCTTAGGGGCCGTTGCAAGACAACCAGTCCTTTTGTTGTGTTGTTACGGCACCTTACCCCGGTCCACCCTAGCGAAGAACCAGGTATTTTTCGCAACGGCGAAAAGAATTCCCCTTTTTTCCTGACCTCAGCCACAATGGGGATGCTCCTGGTCTGGTATGGCCTTGGGCTGTCGGGGATGCGGCTTCGGAATTTCAAGCCCTCCGCCCAATTCAACAGAGGGTTTACATGTACATCCGCCGGTCCTTGGTGGTCAATGCGACACCGATGGAGACGCGAATCGCGCTACTGGAGAATGGCCAGCCGTGCGAGCTCTTCATTGAACGCACGGACCCATGTCAGCCATGTCGGCGACGTTCACAAGGGCCGCGTCGCCAAGCTCCTGCTGGGCATGCAAAGCGCGTTCATCGCGGTGGGCGCGTCCAAGGACGGATTCCTCTACCCTCGACGAGCCGAGGCCCACCGCATCAGCTCCGAGGAAGTGATCGAACTGGACGAGGACCAGCCGGACACGGCGGTCCTCGAGTTCCCGGTCATCCCCGATCCCTGCCGCCCATCAAGGAGGGCGAGAAATCCTCGTGCAAGTCGTCAAGGACCCCATCAACACCAAAGGGCCGCGGCTGTCACGGCACCTGAGCTTCCCCGGGCGGTTCCCGGTATTCATGCCCAGCATCGAACACGTGGGCATCTCCCCGCAAGATCACGGACATCCAGGAGCGGGAGCACGGCTCCGGGAACTGATCCGCAGCCATAGCCAGCCCGGCGAGGGCTTCATCGTCCGCACCGCGGCCATCGGCGAAAAAAGACGAAGACCTGGTCAACGACGTTGCGTTCCTCCGCGAACTCTGGCGGGATGTGCAGGCCAAGGCCGAGGACCCGCCGCGCCCAACCCGTCTGGCAGGATTCAGGCTGCTTCAGAAGGTGCTCCGGGACCTCTTCCGGGAGGAGGTGGCCAGCTTCTGGGTGGATGACCCCGCCCACCTACGAAGAGGTCATCGCGTTCGTCTCCAAACTCCATCCGGAATGGGTGGAGCGCGTGAAGCTTTTCACCCCGACCTGCCCATTTTCGAAGCCTTCGGCATCGAACAAGGAGATCGACGCCGCGCGCTCTCCCAAGGTGTATCTCCAAACATGGCGGCAGCCTGGTCATCAACCAGACCGAAGCCTTGGTGAGCGTCGATGTAAACACCGGGAAATTCCGTCGGCAAGAAGGACCTGGAGGACACGGTCTTCCAGGACGAACCTGGAGGCCATTCCGGGAAATCGTCCGCCAGCTCCGCTTAAGGAATCTGGGCGGCATCATCGTGGTGGATTTCATCGACATGGCCGACGAGGCCCACCGGAACGAAGTGATGGCGCTGCTGGGCGAGGAGCCGCTGCGGGACCGCAACCACGCCCGCGCTGAACGCATCAGCGCCTTCGGACTCGTGGAAATGACCCGCAAGCGCACCGGGCCGTCCCTGGAACGCCAACTCACCGAATCCTGCGCCCACTGCCAGGGCATGGGCCGCATGCTGAGCGCCGAGACCGTGATGCTCAAGGCCTACCGCGAAATGGCCCGCCAAGGGGAGCACCTGCGGGGGGCCACCGTGCGCCTCAGCGTCCACCCCGACCTCCGCGCCGCTCTTTCACTGGAAATGCGGGAGGGCATGCTCGCTATGGTCTCAGCCTT